>NZ_JADPJC010000012.1:0-48790 GCF_023073215.1 Bradyrhizobium sp. 35 | reverse complement strand
CTATGGCACCGCTGTCGGCGCCGACTATCGCATCTCGCGCGACACGCTGGTCGGCTTTGCACTTGCCGGCGGCGGCACCAATTTCAGCGTCGTCAACGGCGGCGGCGGACGCTCCGACCTGTTCCAGGCCGGCGCCTTCGTGCGTCACACTATCGGCGCCGCTCATGTCTCCGGCGCGCTCGCCTATGGCTGGCAGGACATCACCACCGACCGCACCGTGACGATTGCAGGCGCCGATCGCCTGCGCGCGCAGTTCAACGCCAACGCGTTCTCCGGTCGCGCCGAGGGCGGCTACCGGTTTCTGACGGCGTGGGCCGGTGGCCTCGGCCTTACGCCCTATGCCGCCGCCCAATTCACCACGTTCGACCTGCCTGCCTATGCGGAAACTGTCGTTTCCGGCGCCAACACCTTTGCATTGGCTTACAGCTCCAAGAGCGTCACCGCGACCCGCAGCGAGCTCGGCGTCCGCGCCGACAAATCCTGGGCAATCCCGAACGCGATCCTCACGCTGCGCGGCCGTGCAGCCTGGGCGCACGACTTCAACCCGGACCGCGCCATCAACTCCACCTTCCAGACGCTGCCTGGCGCCAGCTTCACCGTTAACGGCGCGCGGCAGGCCAGCGAGGCCGCGCTGACGACGGCGTCCGTCGAAATGAAATGGATGAACGGCTGGTCTGCGGCGGGCACCTTCGAGGGCGAGTTCTCAGACGTCACGCGCTCTTATGCCGGTAAAGGTGTGGTGCGGTACGCTTGGTAGGCCGCTGATCGCAAGAGCGCACCTGCTGAACCCCTGTCAGACCGGATCCGCCCGCAGCAGCGTGTCCACGGTGATGGTGCCGCGGGCGCGCGAAACGCAGGCGCAGATCTTCTGGTTGCTTTGCTTCTGATGGTCGCTGAAGAAGACGTCGCGATGGTCGATCTCGCCGTCGATGGCGACCACGTCGATGGCGCACAGGCCGCATTCGCCGCGCTTGCAGTCGTACATCACGTCGTGGCCGCTGGCGTTGAGGACATCAAGCATCGAGCGCTCGCGCGGGATCTCCAGCTCGACATCGGAGCCCTTCAGGCGCACGCGAAATGTCTCGGTCGGCAGCGTGCCGCTCGAACCGAACGTCTCGTAGCGGAGATCGGGAAGCGGATGGCCGGCGCCGATCCAGGCGTGGCGCGCGGCATCCAGCATCCGCATCGGGCCGCAGAACAGCGCCAGCGTGTCTTTGGGCACCGAGGCGAACAGGGCGTCGGGATCGAGCCGCTTGCCCTCATCGCTGGCGTGAACGACCAGGCGATCGCCCAGCGTTGCGGCGAGATCGTCAAGATAGGCGGCCTCGCTGCGCGAGCGCACCGCGTAATGCAGCGTGACATCGGTGCCGCGCCGGGCCAGCGCCTGCGCGGCACCGAGGATCGGGGTGATGCCGATGCCGCCGGCGATCAGGCAGTAGTTTTGGCGTGCCCAATCGACGGCGAGCAGCGAGGCGGGCGTCGTGATGTCGAGCCGCGCGCCCGGCCGTAACGACCACATATAGCGCGAGCCGCCACGCGAGTCCTGGGCGCGGCGCACGGCGATCCTTAGACCCTGGGACGAGGCTTCCCCGACCAGCGAATAGGACCGCGTCTCGGGCTGCCCGTCGATGGCAACGCTGATATTGATGTGGCTGCCGACCGGATAGGCCGTGCCGTCGAACTGGTCGGGCCGGATCAGGAATTCGCGGATGCCGGGTGCGAGATCGCGCATCGAGACGAGCGTCGCCGGAATCCAGGTTTCGATGAAGCGCATGGCACTCCCCTCAATCGGTTGCGGACCTGATCAGCGCGAGCGCCGGCAAGAGGTCGAGATGGGTCCGGTTGCGCAGTGCGAGCCGCAAATTGCGCACCGCGAGCCGCGCATGCTCGCGCATGACCGCTTCGGCGCGGGCGCCTTCGCGGTTCTCGATGGCGTCGATCACGACGCGGTGGTGCTCCTGCCCGATGATCAGGATTTGCTGTGCCTCGGGCAGCGCCGACTGCGCCATCACGAAACCGCTCGGGGACGCAAACGGCAGCGACGAGGCGCGGTCGATCTGCCGGATCAGCGGCGGGCTTCGCGACAATTCGGTGAGCAGGGCGTGGAAGCGCGCGTTCAAAGTGACATAGGACGAGAACGCATCCACCGAGATCGGGACCTGGCGCAACAACTCGTCGATCGCGGCGAGGCACTCCTTCAGCGGCTCGAGCTCGCGCGCGGAGACGCCGCGCTCGGCGGCAAAGCGCGCGGCGAGCCCTTCGAGCGTTCCGCGCAGCTCGATGGAGTCGGAGATGTCGCGCTCGGAGAACGCCTTCACCATGAAGCCGCCGGAGGGAATCGCCTCCAAGAGGCCCTCCTCCTCCAGCCGCACCAGCGCCATGCGCACCGGGGTGCGCGAGGCGCCGGTGGTCTCCACCGCCTGGAGCTCGGAGATGCGCTCGCCCGGGCGCAACGAGCCCGACAGGAGCTGGTCGCGCAGCGCGAGCTGCGCCTTCACGGTCTGCGAGACGGAGCGGTCGACCTCACGCTCGGCCATGTCGGCTTACTCCGCGGCCTGGAGGTGCTGCGGCGGGTTTTCCTTCGCCACCATCTTGTCGATCAGCTTGCGCGTCCACATCGCGCCGGCGTCGATGTTGAGATTGTAGAAGATGCGATCCGGGTTCTCGTCCATCGCGCGCTGCTGCGCCTCGAGGATCAGCTCGTCCTCGTGGAAAATGCCGGAGACGCCCTCGCGGATCTCGGTGGTGATGCGCTGCTCACCGAGCTGATAATTGCGCACGAAGGCCCAGAAATAGTGGCAGGTCTTCTCGGTCTCCGGCGTGATGGTGTTGAGCACGAAGCCGTTGACGCCTTGCGAGCGGTCGCCTTCGGGCGCGCCGGTGCCGGTCGGCGCCACGCCGACGTCGATGGCAATGGTGCACGGCGCCTCGAAGCGGATGATCTGCCAGCGATCGACGAGCCCGGACTTGCCGAGCTGCTTGGCCCAGAACGGCGGCGCCTCGATGCCGCGCATCCAGCGCGTCACCGTCACCGTCTTCTCGCCATGGGTGACGTCGAACGGCGCCTCCGCAACCGCCTCGTTGCCGATGGACGAGCCGTGCACGAACGTCTCGTGGGTGAGGTCCATGAGGTTGTCGAGCACGAGGCGATAGTCGCAATTGACGTGGATGGTCTTGCCGTCGCCGGCCCAGGCGGGGTCGTGATTCCAGTGCAGGTCGGGCACCAGCGCAGGATCCGCCAGCGCGGGATCGCCCATCCAGAGCCAGATGTAGCGGTGACGCTCGACCACGGGATAGGCGCGCACGCAGGCAGACGGGTTGATGGTCTCCTGCGACGGCATGAAGGTGCAGCGCCCTTGCGCATTGTACTTCAGGCCGTGATAGCCGCAGACGACGGTGTCGCCTTCGAGCCTACCCTTGGACAGCGGCACCAGGCGGTGCCAGCAGGCATCCTCGAGCGCGGCCACCGAGCCATCGGCCTTGCGGTACATCACGACGTGCTTGCCGCAGATCGTCCGCGGCAGCAGTGCCGGCTTCACGTCGGCGTCCCAGGCGGCGGCATACCAGGCGTTCATCGGGAAGGGTTTTGTCACCGGTTCACTCCCAAGGCTTGTGGATACGTTATGTATACAATAGCGGAGGAATGGAATCGTTCAAGGGCGGATGGGAGCGTATTATAATACCTTTATCTCGCATCGTGTATACAAATCTGTTCCGCTGTCATTCCCCGCGAAAGCGGGGAATCCAGTACTCCGCGGCGGGTTGTTGGTTTACTCAACTGGCGCCACGGCGTACTGGATCACCCGCTTTCGCGGGTGATGACACCTGTTGATGCGGCGAGTCTCCCCCCCCGGGGGAGCAGTGGCAGCGGCGCTTTGGCTCGACGACTACGCCCCGAACACCTTCGCCAACCCTGTCTGAGCCTCCTGCTGAATCGCCTTCAGGTGCTCGGGGCTGCGAAAACTCTCCGCGTAGATCTTGTAGACGTCCTCGGTGCCTGACGGCCTTGCGGCGAACCAGCCGAAATCGGTCTCGACCTTGATGCCGCCGAACGGCTGGCCGTTGCCGGACGCCTTGCTCAGGGTGGCGCGGACGGGATCGCCGGCGAGATCCTTCAGGCCGAGCTGCTCGGGCGTGACGGACTTCAGGATGTTTTTCTGCGGCGTGGTGGCGGCGACGTCGATGCGCGCGTAATGGGGCACGCCGAACTCGGCAGTGAGGTCGTTGAAGAGCTGGCTCGGATCGCGGCCGGTCTTGGCCATGATCTCGGCCGCGAGCAGGCCGAGGATGATGCCGTCCTTGTCGGTCGTCCACACCGTGCCGTCGCGGCGCAGGAACGAGGCGCCTGCACTCTCCTCGCCGCCAAAGCCGAAGCCGCCCGTGAGCAGGCCATCGACGAACCATTTGAAGCCGACCGGCGTCTCAACGAGCTTGCGGCCGAGTTTTTTCGCGACGCGGTCGATGATCGAGCTCGACACCACCGTCTTGCCGATCGCGGCGCCCTTGCCCCAGTTCGGGCGGTGCGCGAACAGATAGAAGATCGCGGTCGCGAGATAATGGTTCGGATTCATCAGGCCGCCGGTGCGCGTCACGATGCCGTGGCGGTCGGCGTCGGTGTCGTTGGCGAAGGCGACGTCGAAGCGGTCGCGCATCGCGATCAGGCTCGCCATCGCGTAAGGCGAGGAACAGTCCATGCGGATCTTGCCGTCCCAGTCCACCGTCATAAAACGGAACGTCGGGTCGATCGCCTCGTTCACCACGGTCGCTTTCAGGCCGTAGCGCTCGATGATCGGATGCCAGTAATGCACGGCGGCGCCGCCGAGCGGATCGATGCCGATATTCACGCCGGCGGATTTGACCAGGTCGAGATCGACCACGTTGCCGAGATCGGCGACATAGGGTGTGACGAAGTCATAAACGTGGACGTTCGCGGCTTTGCGTGCCCTGGCGTAGTCGATGCGGTTCACGCCTTTGAGGCCGTCGGCGAGATAGGCATTGGCGCGCTTCTCGATCACGGAGGTCGCGTCGGTGTCGGCCGGTCCACCATGCGGCGGATTGTATTTGTAGCCGCCGTCCTCGGGCGGATTGTGCGAAGGCGTGACGACGACGCCGTCGGCAAGGCCGGAGGTGCGGCCCTTGTTGTAGGTCAGGATCGCATGCGAGATCACCGGCGTCGGCGTGTAGCCGCCGTCCTTGTCGATCATGATGTCGACGCCGTTGGCCGCGAACACCTCGACGGCGCTGACCAGCGCCGGCTCGGCCAGCGCATGGGTGTCGATGCCGATAAAGAGCGGACCGGTCAGCCCCTTTTCACGTCGGTAATCACAGATTGCCTGCGTCGTCGCGAGGATATGGCCCTCGTTGAAGCTGGTTTTGAACGAGGTGCCGCGATGGCCGGAGGTGCCGAACGCCACCCGCTGCGCGGGATCGGCGACATCAGGCTTGCCGGCGAAATAGGCCGTCACCAGCCGCGGAACGTTGGTGAGCGCGTCCGGCGAGGCCTGCTTGCCCGCCGCGGGATGAACATCAACCACTGGATATACCTCGTCCTGTCGTAGAATTGCGCGATACCATAGCATCGGCCAAGCCCCCGCCAAGAGCACAACACCCGCGATGGGGCGGCCGTTCCTGAGATCATGCTATGGTCTTTTGATCGGGGCTTTTCGAGTCGGGGCATGACGCTGTTTCAGAGGCTCTTGGTTGTTCTGATGGCCTGGTTTGCGACGGCTGGCATCGTGCCCGATGCAATGGCCGCGGTGTTCTACACCGAGGACTTGCGTATCCCGATGGCCGAGGCCGGACTGCAGGGGCTGGAGGCGTTCCTGGTCCGGCCGGCCGGGACCAGGCGCTATCCGCTCGCGCTGCTCAGCCACGGCTCGCCGCGCAGTTTCGACGATCGCGCGACGATGTCCGCGCACAAATATTACGGCATCGCTCTCGAATATGCCCGGCGCGGCTTTGCGGCGCTGATCGTGATGCGGCGCGGCTACGGCACCTCGCCCGGCGGGCGCGTCGACAGCGTCGGGGGCTGCGCCAATGCCGCTTACCTGCCGGCGGCGGCGGTCGCGGTTGCGGATTTGCGCGCGGCGATCGAGGCGATGGCGCGCAGGGCCGACGTCACCACATCAGGCATGATCGCAGCCGGTCATTCCGCCGGCGGGTTCGCCACCGTCGCGTTGACCGCGCAGGCGCCAGCGGGTCTCGTCGCCGCGATCAGCTTTGCCGGCGGGCGCGGCTCGCGCGACGACGACGACGTCTGCAATCCCAACGGGCTGGTGCAGGCCTTCGCCACGTTCGGCAAAACCTCGCGTGCGCCGATGCTGTGGGTCTACGCCGCCAACGATTCGTACTTCGGTCCCGAGCTCGCGCGCCGCCTCCATGACGGATTTCGTGCCAATGGCGGCAACGCGAAATTCGTCGCAGCGCCGCCTTACGGCGACGACGGCCACTATCTCTATTCGGTGGTCAGCCGTCCGCAATGGACGCCATATCTCGACGCCTTCCTGCGCGAGCGAGGTCTCGGCCACGATATCCTGAGCCCGCCTGATCCGCTCGCGCCGCCGGGCCAGCTCAGCGAGGCCGCGCGTGCCGAGTTCGCGCGCTATCTCGCCAGCACGGTGCCGCACAAGGCTTTTGCGGTGTCGCCGAACGGCGGTTACGGCTGGCGCTCGGGGCGGGCAACCGTCGACGACGCCCAGCGCGATTCACTTGGCGCCTGCACAAAATGGTCGCCCGCCTGCACGCTCTATGCGGTCGACGACAAATTGGCCGGGGCTGCGCCAAGCACATCAACCGACCAGAGCTCGCGGTCGCGATAGCTTCATTGCGCCGCTGGCCGGTCGCGCCGTCCGAGCCAGGCCGCCAGAAAATCGGTTGTTAACTCGAAAGATATAATACATGTCCATGCTGCGGGATCGAACACACATCAATGCCCGCGCGGCGTGGACACACGTTGCGATCGCTGTGCTTTGGTTGGCATCCACCTCCGTGCACGCTCAGGGCAGCGCTCTGAACGCCGCGGAACCGGCGTTGGCGGCTGGCGGTCACGATGCAGATCTCGGCGCTGGAGAGACGCCGGCCTCGCGGGCGGCGATTCGAAAAATTATCGAAAGAGAAACGGCCAGGACCGATCTGCCCGCCGACATCGCGGAGGCCGTCGTCTTCGTTGAAAGCGGATACAATCCGGGCACCATTGGCGCCGTCGGCGAGATCGGCCTCATGCAAATTCGACCCGAAACGGCAGCGATGCTCGGATTTCGGGGACATAACGCAGAGCTCGCAGAGCCCGATATCAACATCCACTATGGCGTTCTCTATCTGAGCCGCGCATGGCGCCTGGCAGGCGGGGACCTTTGCCGCGCCCTGATGAAATATCGAGCCGGTCATGACGAGGAGTCCATGACGCCGCGCTCCCAGGTCTACTGTAATCGCGCCCGCAATCGTCTTGTCGCCATGAACTCGACGAATGTGGGAAACCAGGCTGCCGCCGTCCCAGATGTGGCACCGGCGCCAACTCCGGCGCCCACCGTCTCGAAGTCGGCGCACAATCAGAAATCAGCGCACAATCAAAACAGACCGGCACAGCCGAAGGACGTTTACGCACGTTACCGTCAAGGCACGGCGGTCGCGAGCAGGGCATACTGGGCAGCACAGGAAGCCCGGGTCCGCATCATCAAGGCTCGCGTCGAAGCCAAGTGGAAACGGGTCGCATCACGCCAATAGAATTAGAGTCGCCTGCCTTGAGACGAGCAGCGATTGGACGAACGACATTTTTGAAACCGGACTTTGAAACCGAACCTGAATAGAGATCATGCACAATAGTTTGAGAGTTTTGTTTGCAATCTTCGCGACCGGCGCCGTGGCGCTGTCGGCCTTTCTCGCCATTCGGTTCCTGGTCGGCTTCAGTGGCTGAACCCGACGGCTCAGCCGGCACCGTTTCGTGCTGCGCCCGGCTTCTAGAGCCGCTCGCTCAGCGCGAGCTTGTAGCCGACGCCGGTGACCGTGGTGATGACGGGCGTGCCGCTGCCGACGAGCTTGCGGCGCAGCCTCGCCACCAAGGCATCGACGGTGCGGATGTCGACCTCGGCCTGGCGATTGCTGACGACCTCGATCAGATAGTCGCGGCTAAGCGGCCTGCCGTCGGCACCGACG
The DNA here is from genome assembly GCF_023073215.1 of Bradyrhizobium sp. 35. Lineage (NCBI taxonomy): Bacteria > Pseudomonadati > Pseudomonadota > Alphaproteobacteria > Hyphomicrobiales > Nitrobacteraceae > Bradyrhizobium > Bradyrhizobium sp. 35. Next base: position 40,639 of record NZ_JADPJC010000012.1, on the reverse strand, counting down.
AGCGCCGCGAGCAGGTCGAATTCGGCGCGCGTCAGCGCCACCGGCTTGCCGTCGCTGCCGAGCAGCTCGCGCCGCGTCAGGTCGATGATCCAGTCGCCGAAGGCGATCGAATTGTGGTTGCGCGCCGCCTTGCGGTCGATCGAGCGCCGCCGCAGCACGCTTCGCGCGCGCGCGAGCAGATCGCGCAGATCGATCGGCTTGGTGACGTAGTGGTCGCCCGCGACCTCGAAGCCGAGGATGCGATCGACGTCGGTGTCGCGGCGGGTCACGAAGATGATGCCCGCGTTGCTGGTCGCCTGGATCTCCTTGGCGAGATCGAAACCGTCGCCGTCGGGCAGCTGCACGTCGAGGAAGACGAGATCGGTCCGCGTCCGCAGCGCCTGGCGGCATTCCGCGCAGGAGCCGGCGCCGACCACGTCGAAATTGTTCTCGCTGAAATAGCCGACCAGCATCGTCCGCGTCACCGGATCGTCCTCGACGACGATCAGCCGCTCGCGGCCAGCGACACGCAATTCCTGAACTGCGGAATCAGCCACGATGTTGGATGTCCTGTGTGCTTGCGAACTGGCCTGGATGCTCAGGTCGCCGAGCGCGCCGTCCTGTGAACGTACATTCACGACTGTTCGAGCCCCCTCGAATTGCCTGCTGCAACACTAGGCGCGTTATCGCGCCCAAACAACATTGGTCACGATCTGGCCGAATTAAGTATGAATTGGCCCACACTTCTCGTCCCGCGCATCGTGTTCGGGGGCCCCGCACAAGCGGTTGTTGTGGGGGCTGACGGCCGTCTCACGGCCGCTTGCCTCGCCAAACGCTTCAAATCTACTGTAACGCCCGAAAAGTCTGCCCCAGGAGGTGGCGCCATGGAAGTCATCCTGCTCGGCACCGGCGGCCCGCGCCCGGACCCGCGCCGCATGGCGACGACAACGCTGATCAGGCTCGGCGGAGAAAATATCCTGATCGACGCAGGCCGCGGCGTCATGGTGCAGCTCAGCAAGGCCGGCGTGCCGCTCGGCTCCATCAACACGGTCTTTCTCACCCATCACCATTTCGACCACATTGGCGACCTCTACGACGTGATGCTCAATTCATGGATGCACGGGCGCAAGGACGATCTGCGCATCTATGGACCGCCGGATACCGAACGGCTCGTCAATACGCTGGTCACGCAGGTCTACGACAAGGACATCACCTGGCGCGATCAGGGCGAGCCGAGCTTCGGCGGCTGGAAACCTGTCGTCGCGACCGACATTATACCGGGCCCAGTTCGCGACACCGGGCGCTGGAAGATCAGTGCAGAACTCGTCTCGCATGGCGACGGCCTCGACATGTCGCCGGCCTTTCTCGCACGCTGGATGTGTCTCGGCTATCGCTTCGAGGCCGAAGGCAAGGTCATCGCAATTTCCGGCGATACGGTGCCCTGCCCCGGTCTCGAACGACTGGCTGAGGGCGCCGATCTGCTGGTCCAGTGCTGCTTTCTCGCCACGCCGGAGATCGACAACGAGCACCTGCGCCGGCTTGCGAAATTCACGATCGCCTGCGGCGATACAGTCGGCAAGGTCGCGGCCAAGGCCGGCGTCAAGAAGCTCGCGCTGACCCATCACCGGCCTCGCACCGATGAGTCCATGCTGAATGCGCTGCTCGCGGATGTCAGGCGGGACTACGCGGGTCCTGTCGTGCTCGGCGAGGACCTCACGCGGATCGAGGTCTGAGAACTCGAGATGCGCGAAGGCCGTGCGGCCTCAGGCCGATCCGACCTCAACCCGAAACGACAACTGCTCTTCCGCTCCGGGCGCGATGTGCATCAGGCCCGGCTTGTCAGTGAATTCGCCGTCGAAGCCGGCGGGACTGGCATAGCCGCGCCAGGGCTCGATGCAGAGGAACGGCGCGCCCGACGGTTTCGACCAGACGCCAAGCTCGCGAAAGCCGCGCCATGACATTTTCAACCGCGGCCCGGTGGACGCGCCCTGCTCCGCGGCATAGCGGACCGAAGTGCTCGCGATCCGATCGAAGATGATTGCGTCGTCGACGAACAGGGATTCTGACAAGGGCAACACGGAGCCCTGGACCGGGCTCGGCTCCGTTGCCGGACGCAGCAAGCCGCCGTCGAGACGGCGGACCGGAGATGGCTCTGCGTTCGCGAAGCTCAGCGCGTAACTCTCCTTTGCCAGTCCTGGTTGCAGCGGCCAGTTGAAAGCGGGATGGCCGCCGAGCGAGGCCGGCAACATCTCCTTGCCGGTGTTCGCGACCACGAGTGAAAGATCGAGACCGGATTCGTCGAGCGCATAGGTTGCCGTCAGGCGGAACGCAAAGGGGTAGAGCGCGCGCGTCGTCTCGCTGTCTTCGAGCACCAGGATACAGCGACTTTCGCCACGTTCCACCCACGCAAAGCGGCTGTCACGCGCGAAGCCGTGCTGGGTCATCCGGTAGGTCGTGCCCCGGTGCCGCAATTCGTCATTGACGAGACGCCCGACGATCGGAAACAACAGCGGCGCATGGCGCGGCCAGGCCGCCCCCGCCTGCCAAACGAACTCGATGCCGGCATCGCTCGCCAGCGAACACATCTCCGCGCCTTGCGCCTTGATGGTCGCGGCGAGCCCGCCGCAGCGGATTGTGTGCGTGTCGTCGGTCATAGTAGCCTGCTCCGATCATCGCAATTCGCAGGACAATTTCTAAATGTTCGCGGAATGTTGGAGCGACATTCTGCTCAAGAGCGCTGATAGTCGTCTTCAATCCGGATGATGTCGTCTTCCCCGAGATAGCTTCCAGTCTGGACCTCGATCAGCTCCAGCATGATTTTACCGGGGTTCTCCATCCGGTGCACCGCGCCCATCGGGATGTAGATGGACTCGTTCTCGTGCACGCTTTTGACGGTCTCGTTGACGGTGACGCGGGCTGTGCCGCGGACCACGATCCAGTGCTCGGCGCGATGATGGTGCTTCTGCAGCGACAGACGCCCGCCCGGCTTCACCACGATGCGCTTGACCTGGTGGCGCTCGCCGTTGTCGACCGACTGGTAGCTGCCCCAGGGCCGATGCACCTTGAGGTGCTCCTCGGTGACCTTCGGTGCGACCGCCTTGAGTTTTGTGACCAGCCGCTTCAGCCCGTTGGCATCCTTCTGACGCGAGACCAGCACCGCGTCCGCGGTCGCGACCACGATGAGATCGTCAACGCCTTCGAGTGCGACCAGCGCGGCATCGGTGGTGACGTTGCAGTTGCGGCTATCTTCGAACACGGCGGCGCCGTGCGCGGCATTGCCTTGCGCGTCCTTGTCCGACAATTCCCACACCGCGTGCCAGGAGCCGACGTCGGACCAGCCGCAGGACACCGGCACGACCGCGGCGCGCGCGGTCTTCTCCATCACCGCATAGTCGATCGAGATCGCCTTGGCCGCGCCGAACGCCTCGGGCTCCAGCGTCACGAAGCCGAGATCTCGGCCGGCATTGGTCACGGCATTGGAAATCGCCTCCACGCTCGCCGCATCGACCTTGCGGTATTCGTCCAGCAATACGCTGGCCGGAAACATGAAATTGCCGCTGTTCCAGAGATAGCCGGAATTGACATAGTCGGCCGCCTTCACCGCATCCGGCTTCTCGACGAAGCGCGCGACCGCGTGCACCTCACCGGAGATGACCTCGCCCGGGCTGATATAGCCGTATTCGGTCGCCGGCCGCTCCGGCTTGACGCCGAACGTGACGATTCGCCCGGCGCTCGCGGCGGTGAGGCCCTGGCGGCACGCCGCGACGAACGCGGCATTGTCCTGCACCACGTGGTCGGCGGCGAGCGCGAGCACGATCGCCTCACTCGAGCGGTTCTGCGCAAACACCGCGCCGGCTGCGATCGCAGGACCGGAATCGCGCCGCATCGGCTCGAGGATCACGTCAGCCTCGATGCCGATTTCGGCGAGCTGCTCCAGCACCATGAAGCGGTAGGAGGCATTGGTAATGACGATCGGGCGATCGAACAGCGAGGCCTCGGAGACGCGGAGCAGCGTGTCCTGGAAGGTCGAGCGCGTGCCGAACAGCGGCAGGAACTGCTTGGGGCGCACCTCGCGCGAAGCCGGCCACAGCCGCGTTCCGGCACCGCCGCACATGATCAGGGGGATAATTTTTTGAGACACGTGTGAGCTACTCAAGAGAGGGGTTTATACGCGGTGAAAATTTCGGTACCATTCGACAAAGCGGCCCAAGCCATCCGCCAGCGGCGTCGAGGGCGTGAAGCCGACGTCGCGTTGCAGGGCCGAAATGTCGGCGCGCGTCTCGAGGACGTCGCCTGCCTGCATCGGCAAAAGCGTGCGGATCGCGGGCTTGCCGATGATCTTCTCCAGTGTCTCGACGAACTCGATCAAATCGACCGAGCAATTGTTGCCGATGTTATAGACGCGATACGGCGCATAGCTCGACGAGTTTTCCGGCTGCTCGGCGTTCCACGCGGGATTCGGCGTCGCGGGACGATCAAGGGTGCGGATCACGCCCTCGACGATGTCGTCGACATAGGTGAAATCGCGCCACATATTTCCATTATTGAAAAGCTTGATCGGCTCACCCGCAAAGATCGCGCGCGTGAAGAGCCAGGCGGCCATGTCGGGCCGGCCCCATGGACCATAGACAGTGAAGAAGCGAAGTCCGGTCACCGGCAGCTTGTGAACATGTGCGAACGTGTGCGCCATCAGCTCGTTGGCCTTCTTGCTCGCGGCATAGAGGCTGACCGGATGATTGACCGAATGCTCGGTCGAATACGGCAAGGTGCGATTGGCGCCATACACGGAGCTCGACGAGGCGTAGACGAGATGCGCCAGGCCGTGGCGCCGGCCCGCTTCGAGCACGGTGACGAAGCCATCACAATTGGCGCGGATGCTGGTGATGGGATCGTCGATCGATGCGCGCACGCCGGGCTGCGCCGCAAGGTGCACCACGCGGTCGGGCGAGACCTCGTCGAACACACGCGTCACCGCAGCGAAATCCGCAAGATCGATCTCGTGGAATGTGAAAGCCTCATGCTTGAGCGTCTCGAGGCGAGCGCGCTTGAGCGCGGGATCATAGTAAGGGGTCACTGCGTCGATGCCGACAACTCGTTCCCCGCGCGCAAGCAAGCGCTCACAGACATGCATGCCGATGAAGCCGGCAGCGCCGGTAACCACCACGGGGGCCAAAATAAACTCCGTTGTCCGTCCTCATATACCGCATTGCCAGACTGAACCGGTAGAGGCAAGGGTTCAGCATTGGAGAACAGCCCCCTAGCATCGGCAAGCTTAATGCCGGGCGCTTCGGATGTCAGCCTTCCCCAAGTTAACCAGACGGGAGCGCCCTCTGCCTGCCGACGCAACATCAGGCGCGCGTCCATAAAAGGCTCCCGGCTGCCCGGCAAGACTTTCAACAAGTGTTCCCGGGGAGCACCGAACGAACAGCGCGATCACGCGGCCGATGCCGTCATAATTCCGTGCCTTCGGGCTGCTTCTTTCCGTGCTCACATTTGGTTCGAAAGCACACATCGCGACCCACGCGTTGTGGCATCGACAACCCGAACGGCACAAAATTGAAGCTTTTCATCAACGGCCGCTTTCTCTCGCAAAAGCTGACCGGCGTTCAGCGTTATGCCGCCGAACTGGTCAAAGCGATCGATGCCCTGCTTGCGTCCGACCAATCGCCCGCTGCCCTCAGAGGAGCCGAGTGGCAATTGCTCGTGCCGAGCGAGACGTGCGAAGCGATCAATCTCGCCCACATCAAGGTACGCAAGATAGGACGGCTGAGCGGACATGCCTGGGATCAGATTGAACTTGCGCGCGCCGCCGCTGGAGGTCGCCTGATCAGTCTGGCCAATGCCGGACCTGTGTTTCATGGCGATCATATCGTCGTCATCCACGACGCACAGGTCTTCCGCCGGCCCGATTTCTTCAATTGGCGCTATTTGGCCGTCCACCGCACGATGGGCCGCCTGCTTGCACGCCGGGCCACGATCGCGACCGTATCGGCCTTTTCTCGCAATGAACTGGCTGCAATGCTTGGCCTTTCGAAAACGGACATTCCGATATTCCCCAACAGCGCGGAGCATTTCGCGTCCACAACGCCTGATCACGGTATTCTCGAACGATTAGGGCTTCAGCCGGGAAAATATTTTCTCTTTGTCGGCTCCAGAACCAAGAACAAGAATCTCGCCGTTGCAATCGAGGCGGCGCGGCTGCTCGAACGAAAGGACGTTCCCCTCGTCATTGTCGGCGGAGATAACAGCAAGGTATTTCAAGACAATCTGGGCGAGAGCGAATCGGGCCTGCTTCTGGCAGGACGCCTGGCGGATGGCGAGATTGCAGCTCTGTATGCGCACGCTCTGGCGTTTGTTTTTCCCTCTCTATACGAGGGCTTCGGTGTACCGCCACTTGAAGCCATGATCTTCGGCTGTCCGGTCATAGCCTCGACGGCTGACGCGGTGATGGAAACGTGTGGCGAAGCAGCTGCTTATTTTTGCGCCAACGATGCTCAAGGGCTGCAACAGCTTATGCTCGAAAGGTTGGCAATCGGCGCAATATCTGATCAGGAGCGCCGAAAGCAACAAGATCGTCTTGCATTATATTCGTGGCAAGAGTCGGCGCGAACACTATTGAATTTTCTCGCGTCGCGCGCATAGCGACCTCAGCGCTCAGCATCCAACGAGTTCCATGCGCACGTTCGACTTCGACGGACGCGAGCTTCAGCATCGCGGCGCAACAACAACACACCGCTGCCCAAATCTCGCTATGGATTGGATGGATTGTGATCGCATCCGTTGATGCTCAATTAAGGATGCGCCATGTCGATCTTCCCAACTCAATCTTCCGCAAGGCAGGCGGTGAAGGTGCTGCATGTCGCGGAAACCATCCGGGGTGGGATAGCGAGCTACCTGAACGAATTGCATCCGCAGCAGCAAGCGAGCTTCGGCGCGGAGAACGTGCACTATGTTGTGCCATCGGATCATCGCCACGACCTCGTTGGAATCGATGACAGCCAGATCACGACCTTCGACAGATCGGGCCGCAGCATCGCCGGATTATTTCAGATGCTGCGGGCGAGCATGCAGGCGCTCGACGCCTTCAAGCCCGACGTAATGCATCTCCATTCGTCGTTTGCCGGACTCGTTCTCAGGCCCGCGTTGGCGGCTCGTTCCGAAGGTCCTCGCGTCGTCTATTGCCCGCATGGCTGGGCGTTCTCGCGAGAGACCGGCCGCCTGAGCCATCTGGCGGCAAAAGCTGCAGAGACTCTTCTGGCCCGCACGTCGGATCGTATCATCTGCATTTCCGGCGATGAATTCAATGAAGCGGTCCGGGCGGGAATTCCGACCGACCGTCTGACCCTGGTGCACAATGGCATCTCCAAGAGCCGCCCACTGCCGTACGGCGCTGCGACAGATTGGACTTCAAAGAAGGCCAAGGTCCTTTTCATTGGCCGTCTTGATCGACAAAAGGGCTTCGACCTCCTGATCGAGGCCGCACGATCCCTCGAAGATGTCTTGGATGTTCGCATTGTCGGCGCCTCCGTGGTCAACAAGTTCGACGGAGCTGCGGTTCCCGCCAACGTCTCGCTGCTAGGCTGGCTGGATCGTCAGCAGATCGAGGCTCAGCTGGAGGCGGCCGATCTCGTCGTCATCCCGTCACGATGGGAGGCCTTCGGCCTCGTCGCTCTGGAAGCGATGCGCGCGGCCAAGCCCATCCTGGCCTTCCACAGCGGAGCGCTGCCTGAAATCGTCGTTGACGGCGTCACCGGCGTGCTTTGCGAACCTGTTGCGGTTCAACCTCTCATCGACGGCTTCCGACGGATGCTCGATCTGGATCTCAAGGTCCTGGGGCAACGCGGCTACGATCGCTTCAAGCAGTTTTATGACGTCCAGAAGACACACCGCCAATTGCATCAGGTCTATGTCGAACTCCTCGACGACAACAAGAGCGGAGTCGAGCAGAACGTGGCACTGCAATCGGACCTCTCGAAGCCTTTTTGAGGTGAGTTGCGGCAGGCGAGAAATGATGACGGGTATGATCCAGGCGATGGCAGGCCACCGCACCTTGGGTCGCAACAGGCTGCTCTGGATGGCGAGCCTCATCGCGTCTGTTTCTCTGTCTGTCCCGGCATGCGCTCAACAGGCTCAGACGCTTGAAAGCAGATTCCTGTTGGGTATCGGCACCCATCAGGGACTGGGAGGGCCGGTCAGTTCGCGAGGCTACGTGCCCTCCGTGAACGTCAGCCAGATCAAGCAACTGGGCTTTAACGCCTTCCGCGACGATTTTCCCTGGTCTGATTTCGAATTGCCGGGACGTCGGATGGGCTTCACGCCGCGGTTGGGCAGGCTCGACGCGCAGGTTCAGTCCGGCATCGCCCGGCCGCTCCTCATCCTTGCATTTGGTCATCACCTCGTGCCGAACTCGTCGCCTCCGACGACGGACGAAGCCCGGCAGCGGTTCGCGGACTATGCGGCAGCGGCCGCGCGATCGGTCGCGCCGCAGCGCCCGATCTTCGAACTCTGGAACGAGTGGAATCTGGCAGCCAAGAAGGACCCTTCATTCTCAGCCGACAACTACCTGGCCCTCGCGAAGGTAGCACGGCCCGCGGTCAAGCAGGCGGTGCCGAATGCACCTTTCGTCGTCGGCGCGATCGGCGACGATCCCGGTTGGACGTGGACGGAGAAGATGCTGCAAACCGGCATCCTTCAATACGCCGATGGCGCCTCGATTCATCTCTACAATTTCTGCATGGCGCCGGCGAAGCGCAATTCGGCCGAGATTATCGACCGGCTCACGGCGTTCCATCGACTGGTCGGCCAAGCGAGCGGCAATCCCGACTTCCCCATTTACGTGACCGAGACTGGCTGGACCACGGCTGCGAACAAATGTGGTGTCAGCGAGCAGGCTCAGGCCGATAACACGGCACAGCTCATCCTGTGGGCCTCGACAGCGGCGCGCTGGCTCAAGGGGATGTGGATCTATGAGCTCAAAAATAGTGGTCAGAATCCAGCCGAGCTGGAGGACAATTTTGGCCTCTACGGTTTCGACAATTCGCCCAAACCCGTAGCCTGCGCGGCGCGTGGCGCCTGGGCATTCGTCCGTTCCGCTCTAACCGCCGAACGAAGAAGCCTTGCCAACGGGGTGATGTCGATCGGAGCATCCTCGACCACCGGCGGCAAAATCGCGGTCTGGTCCGAGGATCCGGATCGACGCTACGAGGTCCGGATCAGAGGCGATCTGCCGGGGGCGACTTTCGCGGCCCCCTGCGATGCAACTGCAAGGCCAGCCTCCGGGATCTGGCTGCCGGTTTCGAGCACGCCGGTCCTGATCGCCGCCAATAATGACGCCATTCCCGCACTGGATATACGGCCGGCACGGTAATCGGATCGGCACAAAGAGGTTGACGCGATGAAGATCCTTTTGACATCCACGCTTTATCCGACCCCGCAGGCACCAAAGATCGTCGGCGGAGCAGAGATCTTCGCGCGGAGATTTGCCGAGGGCCTGGCTCAGCGCGGCGACGAGGTCGAGGTGGTGCGCGCCGCATCCGCACCCGAGCAGGGCCGTGAACTATGCAACGGTATCAACGTCTATTCCGCACCGGTGCAAAACGTCTATGCGCCGTTCACGGAGCAAAAGAACGTCGTGAAACGAAGCATCTGGCATGCGATCGACGATTGGCAGATCCAGGCCCCGATGATCGCGGAGCGCATTCGCGCTTTCAAGCCGGACGTTCTGCATTCCAATAATTTATCGGGCCTGACCACGGCGATCTGGCGGGCAGCCGCCAAGCTCGGAGTTCCGGTCCTGCATACGCTTCATGATTATTATTTGACGTGTCCACGCTGTTCCCGCTTCGACAAGGGCCGCTCCTGCGAACACACCTGTACGAGCTGTGGGATCCTGACGTACCACCGCAAACGGGCGACGCATTGGCTCGATGCCGTGGTCGGCGTCAGCGAGCGCGTCCTCTCCATTCACACCGATATGGGCATGTTTGCCGAGACCCCAATCCGCACCGTCATCCGCAATGCCTCGACCGAGCCGCCGCGCTCACCCTACCCGCGGCCTGTCTGCACGACGGAAGTGACATTCGGCTTCATCGGACGGATCACCGAGGAGAAGGGCATCGACAATCTCATGCGAGCGCTGGCCATGCTGCCGCCCGATCGGATCCGGATGATGATTGCCGGCCGCTTGGGCGATCAGGAACAACAGCGCCTGAGAGCACTGGCGCCGCATGCACGGGTCGAGTTCATGGGATTCGTGTCTCCCGATGAATTCTACAGGCAAGTCGACGTCGTGGTCGCTCCGTCCATCTGGCACGATCCCGGCCCGCTCGTCGTCGCCGATGCTAAGGCGGCGGGCAGACCGCTGCTCGGTACGCACTTTGGCGGCATGCCGGAGGCGATCGAGCATGGCGTAACCGGGTGGTTGACCGAAGCAGATCCACAATCCCTGGCCACGAGCATGCGCGAAATCGCCGCGGACCCGCACAAGATCGACGAGATCAGCCGTCGGCTTATCGCCGACACGAACAAGTGGATCTTTTCCGACGTATTGTCGTCGTACAAGAACCTGTATGAACAACTGCGTCAGCGACGGATGTCGTCCGTGCGCCCGGCAATAGCCGAGGTACCACAAGCGCATGCGGTGGCAAAGAGTAGCTTCATTCCGAGATGACACGTCTCTTCGCGATCGCCGGCTACGTTTACCAAAGCGCAGCAGCGATCATCCTGATCTTTGTGATCAGTCACCTGCTGCCTGCCGCCGACTACACCAATTATTCTCTCGCAATGGCCTCGAGCCAGTTGCTCTGCGTCCTCATGTTCGAGTGGCTGCAGCTCGCGGGGCTGCGCTTTCTGGCGGCCGCCAAGGAGAGCGAGGCTGCTCGACTGAGATCGTCGCTCTTTGCGGCGGCCCTCATGAGCGCCGGCGCGCTCGTTGCCGTCGGGAGCTGCGCCTCCTTGATCAGCGGCCTCACGCCACGGCTGGTCGTCCTCGGCCTGAGCGTGGCCGTGCTTCAGGGCTCGACCGATTTGTACTTCTTGTCGGTACGACTGTCGAACCGGCTGGGAACCGCCTCCTGCCTTCTTGCCTTGCGTGCGACGGCGCTTTTGGGCGGGGCCGTCTCGGGCGGAATGATCTCAGGCACGGCCCAAGCAACGCTGCTCGGCATCGCATTGGGTCACCTGCTTGGGCTCCTTGCCGGTCTCATCGCATATCGCACGCCGCTGGATCGCGTGTCGCTGCGAACAATGCTGGCTGACTGGAAGGACTTCTCGCGTTACGGCATGCTTGCAGCCGGCGCGTCCGTGATCCATTTGTCCGTGCCGGTTCTGCTTCGTATCATCGTCGTCGGGCGACTCGGCGCCACAGGAGCCGGTGCAGGATTTTCCATTGCGCTCGACCTGCTGCAACGTCCCTTCTGGGTCCTCAATGCGGCGATCCACACCGTGAGTTATCCTGAAGTGGTCAATGATTTCGAGCACGGGAGCGCCACGACGTCGAGACAATCGGCGCGGCACATGTTCGAGTTCATGATCTGCACAACCCTCGTCCTGCTGGGCGGGCTTGTCGCCTTCATTCCGGACGCGGCCCGCATCCTGGTCCCGCGGGAGAGCGTCGAGGGCTTCCTGGCGACAGGGCCGGCGGTCGCTGCTTTCTACTTCCTCCATACCCACCTGCAGGCGACGATCGCGGTCGTTCCCCACCTGGAAAAGCTCGCAACCAGGCTCGTCCTCGTCGCTGCCGGGCAGCTTGCAATGGTTGCGGCGTTCTCCCTGGTTGCCGTCTGGGCCGGCCTGTCACCCCAAGCGGCAGTCACCTGCGCCTCGATCGCCACGCTCGCAGCGATCTTGGCCGGGCTTGGCCCTACCCTCAGGTTCGATGCGTTCCCGCGCTGGCCCTTGGTGCTTCAGGCGCTCGCAGCCGCCATTCTGATCGGATCGCTCAGTCATGCGCCGAGCGAACCGGCGGCGTGGCTTGCTGGAAAGATCGTCATCGCCGCAATCGCCACGGCTGCGGTCGGCTGGCGCGGAAACTTTCTCCTCCTGGCCCGCCCGAGCTGATCTGTCGACCGGTCTCTTCCAAACCTTCTTTGGAGCTAGATGCGCCCTTGACGCTCTGCCCGCGTCCACGAAGTTCCTACCGTGGAACTCTCTACTTCGCTTCAAAATGCGGCGAAGTGACTGACAACCAATACGAGAATATTGAGTGATTTGCTCGTGCCGGCAAAATTCGACCAGCGCATCGGGTCGGCCTGACAGTTTCACCGCTCCGCGCCCCAAGTCACATGCATCATTGAAGCGCGACATGCGCATAGATTCAGCAGTGAAACCTTGCGAATTCTTGGAAGCGCCATGTTGAGGTCATGCTGCGTCGGCACGACATCGTTATTGTCTTGAATCAGAGTCGAGCTGTTCCCTGCGAGGAACTGCTGATCGCTCTCGATTTGTAGCTCCGATTTTTATCTGAAATTCACACTCGATCGAGAAGGTTGAACGCAAATCCCTGCGAGCAATTTCGTTCGCGTAGAAATTCGAGTGTGAAATGTCGTCAGATCAAACCGTCCTCTCCGCAAGCGGCTTCATCAACTCCATCGGCGTCAACACGCATGCCGGCTTCGGGTGGACCGACTACAATAACCTCGCGTTGATGGTCGATGACCTGAAGTATCTCGGTGTCACCCATCTCCGCGACGCAATGGGAACCAGCCCCGCCGCACAACCGGTCGTTGAGGGGCTGGCGGCTGCCGGCTACAAGTTCGACTTCCTGGTATCCTCCGCCCTGCCCCAGCTGGGTGCGGCCGGCCTTCAGAAGTATATCGTGTCGCTCGAGAAGTTCGTGGCGAGCCATCCGGGCAGCATCAGCGCCATCGAGGGGCTCAACGAGGCCAATCACCAGCCCTTCAGCTACAATGGCAGTTCGAGCCTTGGCGCCGCGGCCCAGTTCCAAAGCGCGCTCTATCAGGCGGTCAAGGCAGACGGCACGCTTTCCAGCATTCCCGTCTTCAATCTGTCGCTCGCCTACAACGATCCCCAGGGCTACAGCCAGCTCGGCAACATGTCGGGCTCGGCCGATTTCGCCAATGCGCATGCCTATGTCAGCACCAGCTTAACGACCAGCAGCTCACTTGCTGCCACCTTGAGCGCCGTCTCGACCGCGGCGCCGGGAAAGCCCGTCGTGATTACGGAGACCGGCTACACCACCCAGGCCAACACCCAATATCTCGGAGTCGACGAGACGGTGCAAGCCAAGTCGGTCTTGAACACCCTGGTCGATGCCTACAAGGCTGGCGTGAGTGCGACCTATCTCTACGAGATGTTCGACCGCGACTCGTCCGCCAGCAACACCAATCCCGAAGCCAACTTCGGCTTGTTCAACTCCGACGGAACGCCAAAGCTCGCCGCGACGGCAATTCACAACCTGACGAGCATTCTGGCCGATGACGGCAAGGGCGGCCTGCAGCCGACTAATCCATTGAACTACACGCTGAGCAACATGCCGGCCTTGGGCAACAGCATGGTGCTGGGCAAGAGCAATGGCGCCTACGAGCTTGTCGTTTGGGCGGAGCCGAAGCTCTGGAATGATGCGGCCGATGCCGAGATCTCCAATCCGGCCCAGACGGTCACGGTGAAACTTGGCGGCATGCATCATTCGGTCAAGGTGTACGACACGCTGACGGGAACTACCGCGATCGCGAGCTACACCGACGTCAGCACGATTACGATTCCGGTCAGCGATCACCCGCTGATCATCGAGATCGACGCGCCCGCGACCACCCCGATTCCGCCTGACACCCGAACCAGTGTCAGCGGTACGGCTGCCGAGATCGTGCCGCAACTGTCCGACCTGAGCACGTCGACGGCGCTTCAAACCATCACGCTAACCGACTCGCATGTCCTGCCCGTCGCTTCGAAAGCGACGATGGACTATATGATCGCGCATTACGGCAGCGCACTGTCCAAGATCCAGGGCGGCCATTCCTTCTCCGTCACGAACTCGGCCGCGACCTGGAGCAGCACGAAAACCTATGACGCCAGCGGCAACCTCCTGTCGAAAGCGGACACCGGCCTGAACGCAAGCGGACTGCCTATTTCGACCACGATCGGCTACACCGACGGGTCCAAAGACGCGATCGGCTACACCGGTGGCATAAAGACCACCTCCGTCCATTTCGCTACCGACGGCACCAAGACCACCGATACATACAACACCACCGGCACGCTTCTCAGCGAGGTCGTGCAAAAGTCAGACGGCTATTATTCGACGACCATCTACACCAACGGCGTGAAGACCACGGTCTATGTCAAGAACGCCGACCACACCCAGGACAACTATACCTACAACATCAAGGGGCAGAGCTACACGAGCCAGGTCCAGCACCTCGATTCGACCGGCAAGGTCACGTCTGTGGTCCGCAGCCATGCCGACGGCTCGCTCGATTCGACACAGGTCTACAACGGCGATGGCAGCAGCGTGATCACCACCTATAGCGCCACGGGGGTCAAGCTGGTCGAGACCGACTACCATGCCGATCGCAGCAAGGACGTCTGGACCTACAACATCAAGGGCCAGAACTATGCGACCGAGCACGACGTTTACGATACGACCGGCTTTCTCACGACCCTGACGCGCCTCCACACCGATGGCAGCCTGGCGTTCAAGCTGACGCAAACGACCGACGGCACCAAGACGACCGATTGGTACAATGCCGCCGGCGGCCTCACCAGCGAAGTCGTGCAAAAGGCCAACGGTTTCAGTTCGACGACGCTCTACAGCAACGGCGTCAAGACCAACGCCTATGTCAAGAATGCCGACGGCAGTCAGGACAATTACGCCTATGGCATCACCGGCCAGAGCTACAGCACGCTGATCCAGCACGTCGATCCCTCCGGCAAGGTCACGGCCGTGACCCGCAAGCATGCCGACGGCACGCTCGACTATACGCAAATCATCAACAACGACGGCAGCAGCGTCGTCACCAACTACAACGCAGCCGGAACGAGGACGAAGGAAACCGACTACAACGCCGATGGCAGCAAGGATATCTGGCTTCTCAACATAACCGGCCAGACCTACACGACCGAGCACGACATCTACGATGCGGCGGGCTTCCTCACCTCGCTGGTTCGCACGCACGCCGATGGCAGCCTGGCTTTCAAACTGCAGCAGGGCAGCGACGGCACCAAGGTCTCGGACTGGTACGACGCCAGCGGCATTCTCACCAGTGAGGTCCTGGAGAAGACGAGCGGCTACAGCGCAACGACGATCTACACCAACGGCGTCAAGACCGCGGCCTACATCACCAATGCGGACCAGAGCCACGACAATTACAGCTACAATATAACAGGTCAGAGCTATACCACGCAGTACCAGCACCTCGACCCCTCCGGTGTCACGACCGAAGTGGTCCGCACGCATGCCGACGGGTCGCTCGACTACAGCCAAGTCGTCAATAGCGACGGCAGCAGCGTGGTGAGCAACTACAATGCCTCCGGCGTCAAGATGACGGAGACCGATTACCACGCCAACGGTTCGAAGGACGTCTTCCAGTTCAATATCGTGGGCCAGACCTACACGACCGAGCACGACAGCTACGATCCGACCGGCTTCCTCACTAACATCGTGCGCACCCACGCCGATAGCAACCTCGCCTTCACGCTTGTCCAGAGCTCAGACGGGACCAAAACCTCGGACTGGTACGACGCCAAGGGCGTTCTGACCAGCGAGGTGACGACGAAGATCGACGGCTATAGCTCCACGACCGCCTACACCAACGGCGTCAAGACTGCCGCGTACATTACCAACGCCGATGGCACGTCGGACAATTGGAGCTACAACATCAAGGGGCAGTCCTACACCACGCAGCATCAGCACCTCGATGCCTCCGGGCATATCGTTGAGCTTACCCGGACCCACGCCGATGGCACGCTGGACTATACCCAGGTCATCAACAACGACGGCAGCAAGCTGACCGGCATCTACGACGGCTCCGGTTCCAAGACCCAGGAGATCGCCAACAACGCCGACGGTTCGAAGGACGTGTTCCTGTTCAACTTCAACGGACAGGCCGGCACGACGCAGCACGAAAACTACAATTCAGCCAATGCACTCCAGTTCTTCGACGACACCAAAACCGACGGCACACACAACGTCACGGCGGTTGCGAGCGGCGTGACGATCCAGGGCGGGGCCGGCAACGACCTGTTCTCGGCGGCGCCGAGCTCGACCACAATCGTCTACGATCACGGCCAAGACCAGATCGTCAACTTCCAGGCCGGCGACGCCGCCACTCACGACGTGATCCAGATCTCGAAGCTCCTCGCCGCGGACTACGGCCATCTGCAAATCACGCAGTCGGGCGCGAACGCCCTGGTCACGCTTTCGGCCAGCGACTCGATCCTCCTGAAGAACGTCAACGTCGCCAGCCTGACGAGCCACGATTTCCTGTTCGTCTGACCACGGCGAATTGTCCGCAGGATCGCATCAATATCTCAGGCGCCGGGACCAGCTCAGGCAAGTCCCGGCGCCGTTCAATAATTAGGCGGTTGCCTTGTCGCGAGGCAGGAGCTGCATAACGGCTATTCGCCTGCCGTCGAACGCCGGCCCAGCGAACTTGCGTCACAATTGACCGCTAAGCAGACGGTAGCGTCAGGCAAGGAATTCGACACGCGATGGAAGCCAATGAAGCAAGACGGTTCGTCGTTCTCGACTTCTATCGTTTCGTTGCCGCTCTCGGCGTTTTCATTTTCCATCTGAAGACCATCGACAGCGGTATCGCGCCGATCTGGAACGGATCTTATGGCCTTTTCGTGGACATGTTCTTCATCTTGTCCGGGTTCGTGATCTCCTATTCCTATCCGTCTGACGCGCGTGGTCTCAAGGCATATTCCCGGTTCATGATCCGCCGCATTGCGCGGATCTATCCGCTGCATTTTCTGACTTTACTCGTGTTCGTATTGCTGATCGGGTTCGGTCTGGACCGATCGGCGAGGTCGACGCCGCTGGACTTCCTGTACAACCTCGTGCTGCTTCAGGCCTGGGGCGTTACCGATCATTTGAGCTTCAACTCTCCGTCCTGGTCGATCAGCGCGGAATTCTTCTGCTATCTGATCTTTCCCCTGCTTATGCTGCTTGCACGCAAGGTCCATCCGCTGGTGCTGGCCGCCATCGTCGCTGCGCTCTATCTGGTCCTGGCCCACGGCCATTTGCCGATCTGGCAAGAACGATCGCAGATGTATGGAGCCAATTATGACTACGGGATGCTCCGTGCGCTGCCGAGCTTCTTGAATGGAATCCTGCTCGCCATATTGTTCAGGTTGTCGCACCCGTATCGGCACAAGCCGGTCGTCTTCGCCGGCATCGCCCTGTTCGGGATCTCCGTGCTTGTCCTGAACATCTTCGCCAAGCCGGATCTGGCCATCATTCTGTTCTCCTGCGCGATCCTGCTCACCGCCGTCGGGGAGAGCGCTTTCGTGCAAATTCCGGGCAGCCGCCTCCTCGGGCGGCTCGGCAACACTTCATATTCGATCTACATGCTGCACGACGCCGTCCTCATCGCCGTATTCAAGCCGTTGTGGGCGTCGCTTGGTCTGCGTCCGGATCAATTTGGCCTCTTTGCTCTCGCGTGCTGCGCGATCCTGACCATCATCGCCGATCGCACCTATGCCTATTTCGAGAACCCGGCGCGGCGGCTGATCAATCGTGGGGCCGACATCGGATTTGGATCGCCGCGCAAAGTGCAATCGTCCGCCAAGACGCCTGCCACCAACAAGACGTCTGGCACCAAGACGTCCGTGCGTTTCGACGAGACGGAGCAGGCCGCCAACTGACGTCCGCCCGCTTCCCTCAGGCGACCTTACCGTCGGACACCGCGTCAACCGACATCAAACCATCGCCCCGCAGCGGAGCGATGTTGGCGCGCGACAGCTCCATGACTGCCGGCAGCATATTGCGGACCTGCGCGCCAGCCGTCTTGTAGGCGCCGAGGAACCTCAGCAGAAACTTCTCGAGATTGTCTCCCGCGAGCAGTTGCTCAGGTGAGAGAAGAAGCGATTCGCTCACACCGAAATGAGCGAACAGGCCCTGGAACTTGTCCTGGTATGTGATCGCCGCAACCGGCGTTCCCTGTCCGAGAGCCGCAATCGCAAGATGCATGCGGCCGGTGACGACGCCGTCCACCAGACCGACGACTGCCTTGATCTCGCTCGCTGACAGCACGTGCTCGACATGATGAACATGGTTGCCCAGCGCTGCGCTCAGGCGACCGGCCAGCGGTCGAAGGCAATTGTCGTCGGCGATCTCCGGACGATAGTCGTGCGCGAGCAACACCCAGCTCGCGTTATGCTCTCGAGACATGCGCTCGATTGCGCTCGCCGCGAGTTCGATCATTCGCCGTAGCTTGGCCGGCTCGGATTTCCTGAACAACATCGGGTGGATATTGAAGACAAAGACGTCGCGTCCCTGCCTGCGCTGCTCCGCAATCGCGGCCGCAATCTGCTTCACAGCCGCGGTCTCCGCCTGTGGCACCAGCATGAATGCGGAATCAGCGACGAGGTACGCACGATTCGGGGCGAACTCTTTGAAGCGCTGAAGAGATAGTGCATCGCGCAAATTCAAGACCACGCCGGGATCGAGCAGCCGAAACACCTCGCGCAATGCCTTGGCCGGACGGGAGTTGAAGCTGAATCCGAGCACGCTGACCTTGGCGCCGCACGCTGCCATGAGATCGGCGACGAGCAGCATGCGAGCGGCGTCCACGGGGGAATAGTAGCCGTCCAGCACGTCTGCCCCCAGAACCATTCCGAAATCCGGCCTGGTGAGAGAAAGCTCCTGCGCCACCGTCATATAGGAAAACGGCTGCCTCCAAAATTCGAGCGGCTTGAACCCCATTGCGCGCACTTCCGCGCTTGCCGCTTTGGTGGCGGTGACAATGTAGACCTCGATGTTCGGATGGGCCTGCTTCATCTCGCCGACGGCCGCCTCGATCATGGCCTCATCGCCGCGCGACTGATGAATGCTCCAGGGGTCGGACGGGAGCAGGACGAGCCGGCGCGGGTTGTTGCGCGGCGCGGCACTGCCGCCGATAGCCTTCCTGGCGATCTGCCACCTGCGCAACTCGAGCAGATCGACCGCAAAGGGCGTGTTCTTCGCGCTGTTGAGCCAGCCTCGGAGATGCTTGCGAACGGGTACCGGAATCAATTGCTTCACGACGTCTTCCTCGTCTTCATCAAGCGGTCGCACCACGCTTCACGACGAAAGCGATCAGGGAGAACAGCTGCTTTCGCCAGAACAGCAAGATGCTCATCAGATAGGTCGCCCCGAAACATGACGAGAGCAGTCCTATCCGCAAATAGGGATTCATGTCCGGGGTCGCTTCGCGGCATAGCGCAACTGCGCCATAAGCCAGAAGGATGGCGCAAAGACAGCCTGCGACGGGCCGCAGAAACTGGTTCCAGCTCAGGCCCAGCAGCCTGAGCGCCAGCGCGAACGTCACGGGCGTCACCACGAGCTGCGCGACAGCGAAGATGGTGGCCAGCTGACCAATGTCGTGCGACGGCAGCAGGAACATTGCGGGTACCACCGTGGCGAATTTGAGAATGTTCAGCAGGAAGACGTAGTTGGGCTTGCCCATGGCGCCAAAATAGGCGCTGTTCACGAACTGCACCGTCTGAATCGCGCCGATGAGCATCAGCGGCCTCATCACGGCTTCGCTGCCGGCCCATTTTGAGCCGAACAGCAGCAGGGAGAACTCCGGCGCGATCGCCGCCAGGAGCACAAAGACCGGAGAGCCAATCAATGCTCCGAGGCTCACGCTTCGCAGATAGGCGTCGGCAATACGGTGACGCTCATGCGCGATCTTGGACAGTGCGCTCAGCGCGACGTCCATGACCGCCTGTGTCAGCAACTGCATCAGGATAATGTAGACCCGCGCGCCCACCGTGTAGATGCCCAAGGCCGCGACGCCATAAAGCGACAGGATGATCATGTCGATCGTACGCACGATGGCGAAGTCCAGCAGCCTGTTCGACACGACGTGGATGCTGTAGCCGGAGAGTTCGCGCAAGCTCTTCAGATCGTAGCCGCGCATCGGGAGCCATCTGGGCTGGCTCCAGAGCCACAGGCCGCTGACCGCGCTCTGAACGACCACCTGGATCACGAGACTGAGGGCACCGAACCCGGCATAGGCACAGGCGATCCCGACCACTCCGGAGATCGCGGTCGCCACCATGGTCCTGAGCGCAAGCACACGAAAATCCATCTGGCGCTTGTAGAGCGCCTCCTGGAACAGCGTGGCGGTACCGATCGGAAGCGAGAGGCTCGCAGCCGTCAAGAGCGGCGCAAGTCCCTTCACGTCGAGCCAACGCTCGATAGCGGTCGCCAGCAGGGCGATGAGAACGGCAAGGAGGACCGATGCCGCCAGTGAGCAGAAAAATGGCAGTGTCACGTCCGCAGGCTCGAGCGTGCGTCGCTGGATCAACGCGTCACCGAACCCGAATTCGGAAATGGAGCTCAGGAGCAGCAGGATGAAGCCAACCAGCGCGGCAAGACCGAAATCCGCAGGATTGAGCAGCCGCGCCAATATCAAGAACAGAACAAATGACAGCGCACGGCCGCCCCAGTTCTGCGCCAGCGACCACAACAACGCGACCACGACCTGATGTTGTTTGCCCGGAGTGACGTTCATCAAAAAATCGACCCAATTCCGACAGATCCAATCACAATCGCCCGCTAGACAAACAGGGAATCGATGACCGCGCGTGACGTCGCCCTTTTCCACTCCGTCCCGATGGCGGCAGCAATCGCGCAGCAGTACGACGACGTTATGGCAATCAGATGAGCACCATCTATCATCCGATTTAGCGTGGAAGTGAGTTCAAATCGTGGACTACACTCCAACCGGCTCAGCGATGTGATGCAAAATGGATGCCTTGATGAATTCGCCTACCACCGCCTTCAATCGCAACTCCAGGCGCTTGCGCGTGGCGATCTACGCGCCGCATTTTGCAGAATATTCCTACCGGCTCGCGTCGGGCTTGGCGCGCCATTGCGATGTTCGCCTCGTCCTCAACCGCAAGGATGCGAACCAGCAGTGGGAACTGGCCGATATCGCGGTGACGACACCCTTCAACACAAGGATCCGCGATTTGAGCCTGCGCCGCGCCGGCGCCATCGGCATTCCAGCTTCATTCATGGACATAATTTCGTTTCGTCCAGACGTGGTTCATTGTCACGAAGTTCCGGAAGTCTACACATCCAAGCTGATCCAGTTCCTGCGTCCGCTTGGAATCCCGCTGGTGCTGACCGTTCACGACGCAATTCCTCATTCGGAAGGCGGCTCGGGCACCTCTCCGCGCGAGGACGGCTGGCGCGCGCGCATGCGCGCGGCAGCGTCAGTCGTCACGACGCACGGCGAGAGCTGCATTGCAGATTTCCGCCATGCGACGCCGGACTTTAATGGAGAAATCGTCTCCAGCATGCACGGCGTGCTCATGGTGCCCCCGACGCGCGCCGCGGCCATCGAACCCGAATCTGCACGAATCCTGTTTTTTGGGCGGATGTGGGCTTACAAGGGGTTGGACATCTTCATCGATGCGATCGACCTGCTGGACCGGCGCGGCGTGGCGCACGAAGCGATCGTCGCGGGCCGCGGTCCCGAGATGACGCGGCTCGGCGCGCGCATGGAGGCCATGCCGACGGTCAAAACGATCGATGCCTATATCTCGCCCGAAGATACGGGACAATTATTTCAGTCTGCGACCGTGGTCGCCCTGCCCTATAAGGATGCGACGCAGAGCGGCGTGCTGGCGTCTGCTTACGGGAATTCCCGTCCCGTCGTCGCCAGCGCCACCGGTGGCATTCCTGACGTCGTGACAGACGGCGTGAACGGGCTTCTGGTCCCGCCTGGTAATGCTGCCGCCTTGGCCGATGCGCTCGAACGCGTCCTGACCTCGAAATCGCTTACCGCGACATTGACCGACGGTGCACGGCAGACAGCGGCGGGCCAGTTGAACTGGGATCGCATCGCCGATGGCCTGTTGCCATCCTACCGCAAGCTTGCCGGCCGTACCGTGAGCTGATCGTGACTTATATTGCGATCTTCTAGGCGGACTGTTCCATCTTGCTCAATGACCGAAAGAACATGCCGCGGACCGCGCCATCCAACAATCGTCTCAGCCTCACCTCGATCAGCTCGTAGGTGATCGCGCTTGCAACCAGCGACATCAACGATCCCAGCAGGATGAATGCTGCCCACAGCAGCCAGCGGTCGACACCGACAGCGACGAGCTTGAGCCCGATCACCTGTAACGGAAACAGGACGAACGGGTGCACGAGATAAAGGCTGTAACTTATCTTGCCGACATACTGCAGGGCCGGCGTGCTGAGCGCCCTGGCGAGACCGGAGTCCGGGGCCAGCACCATGGCGAACAGCAAAAGGCCCGGAATAAGACCTACGAACGGGTGAAACAGCACCAGGCTCGCGTACATGGCGACCCCGCACGTCAGGCCCGCCATCAAGCCAAGAGGTCCCGGAATGGAGATGCGCCAACCCGTGGCGCTGAGAAGCATGCCAATGCAGAAGAACGCCGTGATCGGCCAATGCAGGAGACAGGCCACGCCCAGCAAGATCAGGGGCGCCGCCAGCATTCTCCCTCCGATGCGCCACACCGAGAATGTCAGCCCGAACCAGATGTAGAACGCCCATTCGTAAGTCAAGGTCCAGGCATTCTGCTGAGCGATGGGCAAGCCGAGAGCGTCCTGCACGAAGAACAGATTGGCCGTGAAGATCGCGAGATAACCGGTCAGATCGATCCCGCGGAAGAATTTGTAGCCCACGATCGGGCCAATCACGAACAGCGCGAGATGCAGCACGACGAACACCGGCATGATGCGCAGGACACGGTCGAAGAAGAACCTTGGCAGCGAGCCGTGCCGCACCAGACTGGCCGGGATCAGGAAGCCGCTGATCATGAAAAACAGCTCGACACCGTGGCCGCCGACATTGATCACCGATTGCAACCAGAGCCAGAGCGGCGGCAGGAAGCCCGGATCCGGAATGTCGTACACGCCTCCCTTTGGCATGTCGTAGAAATGATCCATCAGCACGCTCAGCGCCGCAATGCCACGAAGTCCCTGGACGGAGGGAACGAAAGATCCGTCGTATCCGGCATTCGGCTGGCGCGTTTTTTCGATCACTCAGCTGCCCCTTGCGCGCTGAGCGCCGGCTCGAGAACGACCGCCCTCCTGCGCTTCGACCGGAACCTCTGGCCGAACGAGATGCTGGGCTTCTCGACGAACGCATATGTCGACCAGCTGACCAGAATTGACAATGCTGCGACCAGCGCGGCGAAAGCGGCCCATCCCAGCGGTCCATCACCGAGCCAGACGAGGCGATGGATCCAGACGATCACGAACGGCGACATCAAATAGACGGAATAGCTGATGGTTCCCACGAACGCCATCGAGCGCCAGGCCATCCTCTCACCGAACGCCGCAAACGCGATGAAGACGAGCGCTGCGCAGACATAAGCCGACCCGATCGAATAGCTGTAGAAGAAGTTCTCCTGATAGACGCCGCCGAACCGCCTCTCCGCCAGCGTGATGGCGAAGATCGCATAGAACACCGTACAAACGGCGACGTGCGGCCATCGCAGCTTTCCGCCGATGACGGTGTCGCGGATGACCTTGCCCAGGAACATCGCCGAAAGGTTCAGCCCAACCTCCATCAGCGACGACACCGTCCTGCTTTCGATCAGAAGTGCTGCGGCGGTCCCGACCAGCGCCGCAGCAATGACAATCGCAACTGCAGTAAAGCGCCGGTTCAGCAATCCCATCGCGAAAAGAATGGTGCATCCGACATAGAACAGGAGCTCGATCGCCAACGTCCAGTAGAAGATCCAGAGGTTCGGGATGTTCACGAAAGTCTGCAGCATCGTCACGTTCGCGATGACCTGCGACAACGGGTAGGCATTGGCCTCCAGCACCTGCATCGTGACGAGCCCGATCACCATCGACGTCCAGTACGCCGGGTAGAGCCGAAAGAAGCGGCTGATCGTGAAATCGCGCACAGGAGTAGCACTGTCCGGAAAACTGAACGGGATGACGAATCCGCTGACGAAGAAGAACAGCACGACTCCGAACCGGCCGAAGTTCATGTAGTAGCCGATCGCATCGTGGAAGACCCAGTAATACGCGCCGGTGGGGTGCTTCTGGACGATCACCTCGAACACGTGCTGGAACAGCACCGCCAACACGGCAATGCCGCGCAGCGTATCGATGAATGCAAGCCGTCTATGCATCGTTTGTCTCATCTGCTCCCACGCGCTGCCGTCCCTGGCATATCTACGCCGAGACCCTCCAATGAGCGGATCGGCCGCGGCAATTCTATCGGAACGGTATCGGCTGCCCGTGCGGAGGTCGCCCGCCGGGAGAATACTTCGCTGAAGCTCAATGCGATGATCAGGAGCCCTGATGCTGGACCGTAGTTCAGGACGGTGATGGTAAACAGGTTGACCACGAAGAGCAGCGTCAGCTTGTAGACGTCGGTCGCTCCGAAGTTGGCGCGGAACACCATCACCATGAATGCGACGAACGGAAGCCCGAACATCAGGTATGTTCCGATGTAGAAGTTGTCGACCGGTACCCAGTACGCCGCGAGCGGCGAGAAAAGCTTCTGCGGATAGTTGAAGCAACCCGCGCCGCAGCCGGTTACCAGACCGATCGGCATCAGCTGGCTCATGTAGACGAACGGCAGCTGCCAGCTGTTATTGATGCGGTCGAGAATGCTGAACAAGGTCGAGTGCGGCACTGCTGCGGTGCCCGATGCGACCACGATCATGAAGAACGGAACGAGGATCGCAGCGAACGACCACAACGCGATCGCGCGGATCGCGGGGAAACGCGACTTCTCCGGCAGCATTCGCACGATCACCAGCAGCACCAGGTACAGCACGAGAACGATCATGGTCGTCTTGCTGGTGGTCAGACGAATGACGTAAACCGCCAGGGAGCCGTACAAAAGGCACCACAGCGTGCTCTTGCGGATCGACGTGATCGCAAACGACACGAGGATGAAGAATGCGGCCATGGTATTGTCGGCGGCAAAGCCCATCAGGCGCTGATCGTCACCGCCATAGGCCCACCATAGCCGGCCCGCCTCACGCACGGCGCCAAAGGATTCATATTTGTAGCCGACCCAGGGCATGAGGTAGAACTTGGTCAACAACACGCCGATGACGGAGAGATAGAAGGTCACGGCGATGATCGACAGCAGCTTTCGGTAGGAACCCAGGCTCGAATCGCAGAAACAGAATCCGACAAACACCGGCAGCATCATCTTGAAAGCCGAGATCGCGGCGGTCGCAGTGCCCATCATGAAGTAGCCGAGCACCAGCGACAGCATGATCTGCGCGAACACCAGGAGCGCCAGGGTGCTGCGATTGCCCAAAATGCAATGCACGAAGAACTGGGCCAGACACAGCAGCGCGACGCCGTCGGGCAGGTACCAGAGCGTGTCCAGATGAAAGATGCTGGTGTAGTAGCGGATCACGCCGCCGAAGGCGTCTCGGACCAGATAAACCCCGAGCGCGATCGCCTCGATGTTGAGGCTGACCAGCGTGATCTGCGGGCGCTGCAGCGCAAGGGCCGTCATGCTCGCCTCAATTCGTCAGCCGCGCCGATGCCGCCGGAGATGGCGAAAAATCGGGCCGGCTTCCAAGGGCATTCCGAAGCAGCTTACCGCCAAGACTCTCGATGTAGAGATAGCTGAAGTTCGAAACTACCAGTACAGCGGCCAGGGAGATCACGAGATTCAGCGTCGCCGGCAGCCCCGTCCAGATCGAATCGAGCGCCGCGATCGGCCGTGGCCCAAGTGCCCGCACGAAGTACTCCGCGAAGAGCACCACGAGCGCATGCACCATATAGATGGAGTAGGATCTGCGCCCCAGCCACACCAGCGGCCGCGCCACCAGAATCTTCGGCACCAGCAACGCATCCGGAAACGCCAGCAGCGTGCCAAGGAAGGCTGCGAAAACAAGCGGCGCCAGGAAGGTGGTCGCCGGATTGGTCTCTGCGAGGCTGACCAGGACGATACTGGCAATCATGGCGATCAACTGCAGCCCTCCCTGCACGGCAGGGCTCGGCTTGCCTGGCAGCCGACGAACGATCCTGACGGTCAAGACACCGAGGAAGAAGCTCACAAAGCAGCGAAGAATGCCGAAATCGGTCTGGAGTCCCAGACTCCTCTTGTCGAGCACGA
Source organism: Bradyrhizobium sp. 35 (assembly GCF_023073215.1). Classification (NCBI taxonomy): domain Bacteria; kingdom Pseudomonadati; phylum Pseudomonadota; class Alphaproteobacteria; order Hyphomicrobiales; family Nitrobacteraceae; genus Bradyrhizobium; species Bradyrhizobium sp. 35. The sequence goes on along the minus strand of NZ_JADPJC010000012.1, from coordinate 14,411 downwards.
AGACGATCACGACAAGACTTGCGACCGCGACGAGCCCGGAGACGGCGTAGAACCACGACAGCGAACGCATGCGCTGGGCCAGCAGGACGATCAGGCCGAACACCAGGTAGGTGTAGAATTCGACACTTATGCTCCAGCTCGGAGCGTTCCAGCTGAGATAGTCGATCAGTCCCACCGAATGCAGGAGAAAGACGTTGAGCAGGAAGGAATAGGTATTGTTCACCTCAAAGGCGGTCGGCGCGGCAACCACGACGCCTGCGGCGACCAAGCCGATACGCAGGAGGCGGAACAGCAGGTTTGCGATCAGCATGACGATGTGAAGCGGATAGACCCGCGCCAAACGCCGCACCATGAATTCGCGCAGCGAGAAGCGTCCGAAGTCGCCCTCGACGTAGCTCAACGACATCACGATGCCACTGAGAACGAAGAACAAGTCGACCAATAGCCACGCGCTTCTGAAGAACGAGCAATTGATCCACGCATTGTGTGGGAATGCCGCGAGAAAGGTCGGCATCAGCAGGAGATGGTGGATCACCACAGATGTCGCGGCGATACCCCGGATGCTGTCGAGCGGCAGGACATGCGCTTTCTCACGATGAACCAACTCCGTCACATCGACATTCCGTAGCTGTTGCACCGCAGCAGTCTGTATCAGGTCTTTGCGTGCTTTCAATCATCACGATCGGGGATTCGCGTATGACGCATGACGACCGGCGATAAATTCAACGCTCTCTGTCATTCGAACATGCGCGCGACAACTTTGCGCCATTTTTGCTGATCGAGGAGCATCGGGACGAACGAACTGACTCGCCGGGGCATGGTCGCGAGCATTTGCGAACAAAGTATGCGCGAAACCCGGCGGTGTTGCGATTTAGCCTGTACAGAAGATGTTTCTTGATCCAGGCGCTATCCACGCGCTGCTCGCTGGAAAATTTTCGTGTGTCAATTTCGCGACAAGATTTTTTGCGACCGCCTCATAAATCTTCAAACTGCAAAAATCGCAGGCGCCATTGTGCCGATCTCGCAGGCATTGCAAATCGTACTTGCACAACCGACGAAAGGTAAAGCACCTGATGTAGCAATCGATGGCAAGCGCGACCGAATGAAACCCGCTTTTGCATCGCACAAAAATTGACACAGTTGGCTGCCACTCTTCGCGTGTACTGGTTTGCAGCAACGACGAAGGGACACGGATGAGCTGCGAAGTGACGCGTCGTACGAAGCCGAGATGGCAACCCATCATCTTGACGGGATTTGCTCTGATCGCATCGGGCGTCGGTCCGACCCGCGCTCAATGCGTCGGATTCTCGGACCGCGCCTCACAAACCGAACTCGACGCCTTCGTGAAGGCGCCGTCTTCGCTTCTGGAACGGCTACGCAACGACAAAGAGAAGCTGAGGGCTCGCCTTTCTTCATATATCGCGACCAATCCATCGGTGTTGCCGTCGGTGCAGACGCTCATTTCCGAATCGGCTTCCCCCGACCGCTCGACCATCGGCGCGGCGCTGCGGCTCGCAGAAGCGCTGTGCACGTCAACGAAACCGGACGCTGCGCGCAAGATTAGGGATTTCACGCAGCGAGTCGGTGACCTCGCCGTGCAGGCGGGCTATTCCGCGGCGGGAGAAGATGGCTCCAGCGCCCACTTGCAGCCGAGAGACAACAAGCCGACGCAGCCTCGGGGCGGAGCGCTGTTGGAAGGCGAATGGAAGACCAAACTGGCCAATCCATTCAAACCTGTTCCCCTCCCGAATTGATCCTGACCATTAAGGCAGCGAATTTCAGATGTATCAGCCTAGAGAACACTTCCAATCGGGACACCGGTTTGGCATCGAGTTTGGCGGCGCGGTCCTCAGCTTTGACCGTGTCACTGATGTCCTTCGTCGGCAATGGCCGCTGATCGCTGCGGCAGTTGGCGCGTCGCTGGCTCTGGTCATCGTCTATCTGGTTCTGGCAAAGCCGATGTATACGGCAAACGCCCGTATCATGATGGACACCCGGCAAACCCAGGTTCTGGACAAGGACAGCGGGACCAACAGCGCTCTGATCGACACTGGCTATGTCGACAGCCAGGTCGAAGTCATCAATTCTGACGATCTTATCCTGTCAATCGTTCGCCGCCTGCGGCTCACCGAGGATCCGGAATTCAACGGATCCAATCCAGGACTTCTCGCCGTCGTTACCGGCAAGATCATGTCAGTGTTCGAATCCGGCGAACCGCCCACACAGGAGCGGATCGAACATGCCGTGGTCGAATCGATTCAAAAGAGTCTGAGGGTTGAGCGCGTCCTGACCACATACGTCTTGTCGCTCAATTATCGCGCACACAGCCCGGACAAGGCAGTCAAGATCGTAAATGCGATCGCCGATGCCTACATCGTGGGTGCACTGGAAGCAAAATACCAGTCCACTAAACGGGCGACCGAATGGCTCCAGCAGCGGAGCGTCGAGCTCAGCGAGCAGGCGACGGCCAGCGACCGCGCGGTGCAAACCTTCAAGGCAGAGCACAATATCGTCGGAACCAGCCGCGGCCTCATGTCCGAGCAGCAATTGTCGGACTTGAATACACAGCTGGTTCAGGCGCGGGCGGCCACGGCCGAAGCCAAGGCGCGCCTCGATCGGATCGAAGCGATTTCCGACCAAGACCTCGCCCAACCCACCGTGACGGACGCCCTTAACAACTCGGTCATTACGCGCCTGCGCGCCCAGTACCTCGATTTACAGGCCCAATATGCCGATTGGTCAAGGCGTTACGGCAAGACCCATCTTGCAGCGGTCAATTTGGCCAACAAGATGGAGGAACTGCGCAAGAATATCGCCGATGAGCTTCATCGGATTGGCGACGCTTATCGCAGCGACTACGAGATCGCAAAAAGCCGAGAGGCTTCTCTCGATAAGAACGTGAAAGAGCTGGTCGCCCAGGCGGGTCACACCGGCCAGGCAGAAGTCAAGCTGCGCGATCTCGAAAGCGCGGCCGACACCTATCGCAATCTCTACAACAACTTCCTGGAGAAGCTGCAAAGCGCCACCCAAAATCAGAGCTTCCCGCTCAGCGAGGCACGCCTGATCAGCACCGCGACCAAGCCTGATCGCAAAAGCTCGCCGCGGACGGTTTTGGCCCTGGTGGGAGGCTTGGTCGGCGGCCTCTGCCTCGGCTTCGGCGCCGCCTTTGCGCGCGAGCTCCTCAACGACGTCTTGCGGACCCCCGGAGAGGTCGAGGACGAACTCGGCGTGAAGTGTCTTGGCGTTCTCCCAGATATTCGCCCGCCGACAAAGACGCGCGCGTTGCTTTCGGCATCCGCGAAAGCCGACGAAGCGGGACTATCCCGCTATGTCGTCGATCATCCGTTCTCGCGGTTTGCGGAAACGTTGCGCAACATCAAGGTCTCAATCGACGTTGCGCGCATGACCCGAGAGATCAAGGTCATCGGCATTGTATCGTCGCTGCCAAAGGAAGGAAAAACGACAGTCGCGGCCAATTTCGCTCAGTTGATTGCCATGACAGGTCACCGCACCATCCTCATCGACGGCGACCTGCATACGCGCTCACTCACACGGGAACTCGCGCCGAACGCCAACAGCGGACTGGTCGAGGCCCTCAGTGATCCCACGGGCTTCAGCTATCACGTGCAACGAAGCAAGGAGACCGGTCTCGATTTCCTGCCGTCCATCGTTGCTTCGCGCATGGTCAATTCGGCCGACGTCATCGCATCGAGGCCAATGGCCGACCTGCTCGCGATGCTCCGGGAACACTACGAATATATCATTATCGATCTTGCGCCTGTGATGCCGGTGGCGGACTCAAAAGCGTTCAGCGTCCTCATCGATGCAATGGTCTATGTGATCGAATGGGGAGCAACCACGCGAGCTGCGCTTCAAGAATCAATTTCGGGGTCGGAGATCCTTCAGAAGAAGCTGCTGGGTGCTGTCCTCAATCGCGCCAACCCGAAGATGCTTGGACGCATCGAGGCGTATAAGGGTAAGCACCGCAACAGCTATTACGTCGAACATTCCTAGAGCGAGGGGCGCAGCAAGCCGCACAGTCCGCGGCTGCGCCCCTAGCGCAGGCCCCGACCTGCTGACGGCCGCCGCGGAGCCTTCCGAAGAGACTGCAGGGACCCACTTTTCGGTCCCATCGTCTGCAGGAGCCGACCGAAACGGGCCGTCGGAAATTCGCAGCCGTGGGGCGGGACGCCAGGCGGGGCGAAGATGCGTCAGCGGGGCTCTATTTGAGTTCCGGGGCCGCGACGACGTCGGAACCAACCGGCCAAGTGACCCCATCGTCGGGCTCCGATACGCGCCCAATCCCCGTATTCATCCGGAATCCACAAATGCCGATCTCTGCCATAGCCCAAGGCATGGATTGACGACGGCGATCCGGACGAAAGATAGTAGATAGTGACGTGTTGCCTGCACAAACCTGCCCCCGGCACGAAGGGCTGTTGATCGTGACCGCAACCTGGACTGCCGAATCTTTGAGCACCTTTCCTTCCGAGGTTCAGGGGGCTAACGTGCGCTCATACTCTTCGCATTTTTTCGGCAGGTTCGGATGGTGATTGCTCTTATTGTCCTGAGCATCTGGGTGTTGCTCAATATTCTTTTCGTGTTGATCGTGGTTCCCCCGCGTAAGGCCCGCCGGGGATCCCGACCGCTGGCGACCACTCTCGCGCCTGCCCCGCTCGATCCGAATCGCCGAGAGCTCGAGCATGACGAGCCTTTTTCGCTTCGTCACGTCGTTGCCTCAGTCGCCATGGGAGCGTTCTTCGTCCTTGTGCCGCCAATGCTTGCGCTGCGGGACGCCGTCCTTCGTCTCTTCAAGAAGACCCCCGGCAACGGAAGCTGACGGCCGATAAGTGCCGCCGCCACCTAGGCGGCTCCTACTAATAGGCTTCCTGGAACAGGACCGTCGAGGCCGTACGCGCCATGATCTTCAGATCCAGCCAGATACTCCAATTGCTGACGTACCAGACGTCATATTCCACCCTTTTTTCCATCAAGTCGATCGTCGGGGTTTCTCCCCGGAAGCCGTTGACCTGAGCCCAGCCTGTCAGGCCCGGCTTCATGTGGTGGCGGTAGACGTATTTGCTGATGAGTTCATCGTAGTAATTGTCATGGGCGAGCGCATGCGGGCGCGGCCCGACCAGGGACATGTCGCCGCGCAAGACATTCCAAAGCTGCGGCAACTCGTCGATGCTTGTCATGCGAAGGAAACGCCCGATCTTGGTGACCCGAGCATCCCGTTTGGTGGCCTGGGTAATCGTCTGGCCGTCCTCGCAGACCGTCATGGTCCGAAATTTCCATATCTCGAACGGCTTGCCGTTGAACCCTCGGCGCGACTGGCGGAAGATGGCAGCTCCCGGCGATCCGAGCTTGATCAGAACGGCGACTGTCAGCAGCAGCGGTGCAAGTATGACGAGCGCCAACAAGGCCACCCCTACATCAAGACAGCGCTTTTGGAAACGCTCGAAAACACTGAGCGGCGGCCGCTGAATCTCGACCGCTACGGTCCCGCTGACTGGCAGGAATGGGCGCGACACGAGGTCGGCGATTGAATCATCCGGCAGAAGGCGTACCGGTTGGGGCACCGCGCGCAGGAAGGGCCCGATCTTTCGGAGCATCGGCAATTCGTTCCAATCGATCGCTAGAAGATATTCATCGACGTCCGCCTGGCGCGATTGCCGAATGACATCGCGAATCTGTCGCTCCCAATGGCCGTCGCCGCTGTCGATCCCAAGCACGAAATGACGCATGACGTCGAAACCGTTTCTGCGCAAATCCTTGAAGCGGCTTGAGGTGAAATCGAGCGGCTTCAGGCTCAACAGGATCACCTTGCGATCGACCAAGCGGCTTCTGGCATAGTTTGTCGCGAGTACGAACTGCCAGACAAAGCGCAGACTGATCAATCCGGCGCCTCCGATTGCAGCAAAAATGATCACTGTGCCGCGAGACAGATTGTCCGTGGATTTGAGCAGAAATGCCGCCATAGCGAGGATCGTCAGCGACGCCAACCAGATGAAGACGGCCTTGCGCAGCTGCCAGACCAGATTCAGCAAGCGGTGCGTGGCGTAGACGTCCTGGGAATATGCGACCGCGACGAACACAACGCCGACAATCAATCCTGCCCCCATCGACGCGCCGTCGCCAGTGGAGGCAAGCGCAACATTGTAGAGCGCCGCCCCTGCACCATAACTGAGCAGGATCAGCAGCAGGTCGGCAGCGATGATGACGATCTGAAAAGGCCGCTGAAGAGCCGTGCCGCGCGTTGACGACAGTGCACCAGCGCCTTCAGAACCATAAGTTGCAACAGCCATTCGAACCTCTGCTATCGAGAATGCTTGACGCTGATCCGTGATGCTGAAGATCCGTCACTTCCCCGAACGCAAACTGTGAAGTGATCACAGCGATATTGTGGCGCTGCACGCGAAACTTTTGCGATGCATGAATGCATCGCGTTTTGTTGAGAGGTCATGGGCGCGGAAGACCTACGTCACAGTGCTGACACACGATCGAAACTCGCTGCCCTATTTTGAATCAGGTTCCGCGTCGAATTCGCTGGGGCGCCTGCGTGAAGCGATAGCAGCTCATCTTTGATGCGCCTGTTGCCCACATTGAGTGACTCCGCAACCGATGTGATTCGATTAGTAGAAGTCCGATGAATTACGATCTAGAGCTGTATCCGCCCAGCTGTCTTCAGCGAGGCAGGCATCTTCCCGCTGCCGGGCGCGATGCAGCCCACGGCAGAGTTGCCTGATTTGCTCAGCGCGCGCCGACAAGCTAAGCAAGCGAATACCCTCCTTTCCTTCGGCGCAATCGGGCTGTCTGAGAGGCGACACCCTTCAATAAGGTCCGGCCGCGGACCGACTTGGCGAAACTGTCCCCACCACCTCACCGAGTGTGCGCGCCATGACATCTTTTGCCCAATCACACCCGCCGATTCATAGGCCGCAACTGCCGGATGGCGTCCGAATTTACGCGATCTCGGATATTCATGGCTGCTCGCATTTGCTGCAGCCCATGCTGCGGGTCATCGACGCCGACTTGGCCCACAGTCGGCCACGCTATGCGATCGAGGTGTTCATGGGCGACTATGTCGATCGCGGCCCGGACACGCGCGCCACGCTTGACCTCTTGGTCGAACGAAGCCGGCGGGGAAACTCGATTTTTCTCAAGGGAAACCACGAGGCATTTTTAGTGAGGGTTTTCGAAGACCCTTCGTTGTTTGAAGATTGGCTTCGCATCGGTGGCGCCCAGACACTCATGTCCTATGGACTCGCGCCGCCAGACCTGAAGCGCGACGACCCAGCGTCGATCATGCGCGATTTGATCCGCGCAATGCCGGGTGAGCATCTGGAGTTCCTGGACGAACTACGGCTTAGCTTTACCTGTGGAGATTTTTTCTTCGTCCACGCCGGCGTTCGCCCGGGTGTCCCCTTGGCCGAGCAAAGCGAAAGCGACCTGCTTTGGATTCGCGAAGAGTTCCTTCAGAGTGAGGAGCAGTTCGGCAAATATATCGTTCATGGTCACACGCCGGTGCGCACCGCCGAAGTTCTGGCAAACCGGGTCAACATCGATACGGGCGCCTACGCGACGGGCAATCTAACTCTCATGAGCATACAAGGCAGCCGGATGCTCGCGGTATGACTGCCCAGGATATGACTAGCCTGGGAATGTCTCCCGATTCGTCGGGAAGATTGTTCCTGAAGCCAATGGAATGCCTCGGCGGTCACGAGCTAAGAGCATCACCTAGTTGAGCACGAGTGGCATTTCCCCTCCAGCCCGCGTGTCGGCCATCCAGTTGCGCCAGGCCCGCTCATGCTTGGCGTAGAGCTCCAGCCATCGTTGTCCCGGCTTGTTCTGATCGAAGCGAAGGCCAGGGCCGAGGGGCGCGTCGGGCTTGTCCAACGTCTCGAACTCGATGGTTTCCGCGATCGTCAAACCGAAAAGGACACGCTGTCCTGTACCGTCCACGATGTACCGTCGCGGTGCGTCCCTCATCGGCTGGGTCATGTTCTGTGTCGCCTATGGTCGTGAGAACAAAGGTGTCGCTCGCACGCTGGACGAGGCCTAAAAGGCACGTCGGACGCGCCCGAATGCCGAGCTGGGAGTCGATCGGGCTGTTCTGCGCGAGGTACCGGAGGGTTCGTTCGTCGTCGTTCGTTGCGACCGCCGGGGACGCAGCGCATAGACCGACATGACGCCGGCGCAGAAGATCAAGGCGAAGACAAATGCAGAAGCCATAGGAGTCGTCCCTGAATAGTGCAGTGCTCATCAAGAGTGAGCAGTGTGTCGACATCATGATTCCTGATGATCTTGGTGGCTCTCCTGCTGCCAAAAGATTGCCCACGCGTGATCGTGTCCTGAGCAGCAGCATCTGAGTTGTCTGATAGCGCGATCTTTTGGCCGGACGCACCGACACGGATGGTCACCTTCAAATCTGTTCTGTCCCGTCCAGGTGGATTCGCGCACCTGAAGAGCTGGATTTCGCAGCCATTCTATGGAACGATGCGCTTGCAACCTTTTAGAGGCCGTCGCATTATTTCTCGCCCATTTCGAGAGGGATTGATCCAATGAACTTCCGCACCCTTGCTCCATCCATTGCTCTTTCTGTTCTTGGCCTTGCTTTGATAACGACCGCAGCTTCAGCCGCGGAGCTCGCGCTTGCTCCTGCGCATCATCGGTCGGCCCACCTCCGAACCGGTTACGTGTTTTGGGATGATGTCTACCCGCCTGCGATCTATGGCCCCAACCTTCGCTCTGTCGAGGAAGTCGCCGCGCTCAAGGCGGAGGCCCGGCCTGTGTCGCAACGCTGGTGGGGGTATTGGTACGCTCGGTGAACGGCATAGCGTTTAGCGACCAGCCGCGTTCACCCATGAATCGCCGCAACACCGGGCAGCCGGTGGCGGCGATTTTGTTTGAGCTTGCCTGGCCGATCCAACCATGATCACCGCATGGGCGGCAGCATGAGGCCCAAAACAGCGGCGGCAAGCCTATGTTTTATCGCGGGATACTGGCTGCAAGCGCATGCTGCGGCCGCAGGTGAATGCGCCTTGCGGCCCGAGCGCTTCGTACTGCTTTCCGACACCGTGTATTGGGTTGTTTCAATCCCAGCCGGCACGGAATGCCTGCAAGGCCTGCGCGGCAGAACTCAGCTTCTGGATGAAGTTAAACTGGCAGAGGCGCCCAGTGCCGGTCATGTGACGATCGTCGGCCCGTCATTTCGCTACCAAGCCCCCTCACGTCCAGGGACTGACCGGTTTCGAATTGCGGTGTCAGGCGAAAACCGCAGGCAGCGCGGATCCTCGATCATCGCTGTGGAAGTGACCGTCAGATAGGGCCGTGCCGACTGGCGAGGAAGCGGAGCCGGAGCGCTGTCGCTGCACTGGACGGCTCGATGGAGAAATTGAGGCAGCCCCAGCCCGTGCCGCCTAAACTCAGTTCCGTCGCGGAAGGATCCTCACGGAAGGCTGCTGCCGATTGCCGGCAAGCTTTCGAGGTCCCGTCGGGAACGCTGCTACTTCGCCTGCGCACCCCGGTCCCAGGGCCGCTTGCCATCCGCGCCCCTGTCCCACGGCCGCGCGGTCGGGGCGTCCTTCTCCTGCGTGGCGGCCTGCGCACGATCGGCCTGAACCCGTTCGCGATCGGTCAATGGGGCCTTCGGGGCTAGCGGTTCGGGCTGCGCCAAGGCCGGCGTCGCGATGAGCAGCATCGCCAAAATCAATTTTTTCATCCCCGGCCTTAACACACTGGCCGCAGGCTGTCCGATCTATTCGGAGCCATAGCTCGAAGGAAAAGGCCCACAACGGTGGGCCTTTCGGTGAGAGCTGATGAATAGATCGCCCTATTTCTGATCTTCGTTGCTGGTGCCTGATCCGGGGCTTCCGATCGGCAAACCATTAGCTGAATGACCAACCCCGGAGTTACGCTCGGCTTGCGCGGCGGCCGGCGTCTTTCCGTTCGCGGTTGGGGGTTGGACGTTCGGATTGTTCTGGCTGGGGTTGGGGCTGCTCGTGTTCACGTTAGCGCCGGTGGTGGTGCCTTGAGTCCCTATGCCGGAAGGAGCCGAGGGGCCCGAGGTCGCGCTGCTCGACGAGGTGCCTGTCCCAGCACCAGAGCTTGCCGCCGAACACGCGCCGCCGCCGGCTCCCCCACCCGAGCCGCCACCGTCGCCTTGGGCGAACGCTGTCGACGAGAATGCTATGCAGGCAAGGACAACGAACAGAGGTTTGCGGATCATGGATGCGTCTCCCTGCGCTTGAACAGCAATCACGACAGACGCAGGAAGATCCTTCGCTGCCGCGGTCCGAATTCCCTGCGAACAGGGAATTTTACAGGGAAAGCGCGCCTGCGGTGAGGCCGCTATCCCATGAAAATGCGAACATTTGCCTCGAAATTCAGTGCATCCGGGGCGCGATCCGCCAAATCCGAACAGGGAATTTATCGCTAGCGAACAGGGAATTTGCGTGCATACGGCTGGACGAAACAGGCGATGTGCGGGCTACGGATCCGTGCCGCATGCCGTGGCGCGAATAGCGCAAGCATCGCCTGTGGATCACCGCCAGTGCAGGGGCGGCGTCTGCGCACGGCGAGGAATCCCGAACAGTCGCCGAATTTAACTGGCAGCAGGGCGCTCCTAGGCTGTGTACTCATTAAGCAGCTGGCCGCGTTATGTCCGCACTTTCGGCAGAGCAACCTAAGCGTGCTGGCCTGGGGCCTCCTGACGGACAACGCCCGCATGTCCGTTGAGGGCAAAAGCGTCGCTCTGGCGGGGCGGCAAACTTCCGGCTTTACCCCAATCAACCGACGGATAATTGCACCGTGTCAACGGAAGCGCCGGGCCAAAAGACGTGCACGCCCCACACCGCCGAAGACGTCAGCTAGGAAGCCAAGAGCAAGCGCTGCCGGAACCATCACCGGTTGATCATCCCGCAGGGCCCCGCTCGCCGAGTCGCACAACGGGCGTGAATAGTATGATGTATGCAAGATCCTGCTTGCGCGGCGAGACGCCGGCAGCGTCTCCGCAAATGTCCGTGCTTGATCTCGACTAATGGCTCTGTTTGGATAGTTGCCTTTCGGCAACTCATAATTCGGATAATCCTAGTGAATGAAATAGATGGACGCGGCCGTTCAGTGGGGGCTCTTTCACAAGAAAGCATCGGGACCGTCAACCGCACTGGCATCGGGAATCGGCTACTGGCAGCGCTGCCGCCAGCGGATCTCAGCTTGCTCACGCCCTACTTCCAGAAGATCTCGTTTGAGCCAGATGCGGTTCTGGTGCGCTCGGGCGATGAGATGGACCCGGTCTATTTTCCCCATAGCGGCGCAATCGCCTTCATGCTCGATATGCCGGACGGGCAAACGGTCGCAACCACCTTGATGGGACGGGAAGGCGCTTTGGCCTCTTTCTCCGTACTCGGCCCATCGCTTTCATCCGTGACCGCGATTGCACGCATCGCTGGCACAGCATCATTGATTTCCGCCGCCAAATTTCGGGATGCCTATGCGCAAAGCGCAGCCATCAGGAATGTCGTTCAGCTCCACGCCCGCGCGGTGTTATTGCAACTCCAGCACGTAGCCGCTTGCAACGCGCTGCACCGGGTGGATGGCCGCATGGCGCGGTGGCTTCTGCAGCTTCACGACCGCGTTCCCGATGACCTCCTTCCGGTGACGCAGGAGGCGCTTGCGCAATTGCTTGGGGTGCGGCGGACGACAGTGACTCTGACGATGAGCAAGCTGCGCGCGGCCGGCGCCGTCCCCTCCGACCGGCGCGGGTTTATCGAGATCGACCGGGTGCGGCTCGAGCGCGTTGTATGCGACTGCTATGCGCTCATGCAGCGCAAGATCGATCGGATGTATTGCCAGGAATTGTCGGCGCCCCAGCCTACCCGTGCGCCGTTCCGGGAAAGCGCCATCGTCTCGTCCGGCGGAGCGAGTGGTGAATACAGAGCCGTTTCGCAGAAATAGAGACCATGCGATAGCCGCCTTCGGTCAGAAGCTGCCATTAGGTAGCAGGCCGGCGCAGGTCCGCAACGGGACATGAGCCGACTTCGCTCCAAGCAGCGATACTTGTCAGGCTCCTTAGCGGCCGTAGGGGAAGCAGCGGTGGCGATCGAGTGTGAGACCGAAATGCGCTCCTAGCGCAGCGATGGCCGCATCCTGCTCAGGATAAGGATCGGCATTGCATGCGGCAACGATGATGATCCGGAACCCGCCGCGATCCTTGCCACCCGGTGGCAGCATCGCTGTAGCCAGTGGATTACCCTCCCTGTCACGCAACGTGAGGAAAAGCGGCATCTCTCGCTGTACATGGGCCTCGAGGCCGATGTCGCGCTCGATCGCGTTGGGCTGCTCCGGACGCCAGGATTGGACTGCCTTCTCTCGCTCGCGGCAGAAATATTTCTCGACTGTGTGGCGCATCAGGCGCGACTCTTGCACCGCTTCACCTTCCGTTTCGATACGGAACCAGGTCTTACCCTTCGGCGTGTCGCAAACATACTGCATTTCGCCCATCCTGATCGCCGCAATTCTAGGGCGGCGGGCCCGCAAAGCCAGAATGTCATTCTCGTCGCGTTTCGATCTTTGCGTTTTTACACAGCCAGGGTCAATCGCGTCACTTTGGCCGCGTGCCGTTCTCTACCGGTCTACCCCTGTGAACGGATATCGTCAGACCGCTTCGGCATGTCTCAATGGGCCAACAGGCGACATGGTACCACCACAGCCGGCACTTGGCCGGGATCGATACTTCACGCCTTTTTGGTAAACCAAATCGTTGGAGCTTTCGCTACTCCCGCATTCTGCATGGCATTCTTCAATTCAGCACTCTCCGCGAAGGCTTGCGCAGCTTCAATCGTGGCAAACTCGTGAGTTACTGTGATGTCATTGGGATTTTCGACTGCTCGGTAGACAGCCTCGGCTGTTACGCCCTTCGTCTTCTGAACCGAAGCAAAATCGTCGTAAACTTTCCGCCAGGTCTTGTAGTCGGAAACCGTGTGTCTAACAAACATAGTCGTCATCAGATGTTCCTCCCAGACTGGTCGTAGCAATCTTTCCACGAACGCTTGAAACAGCACTTCCAGTAGCACCAGTATAATACCGGCCACCGCTTGGAGCTATTTCATTTCCGGGTTGCACTGATGGCATCGGACCCTTGCCCTTTGTCCGATAAAACTGAGGCGTGCTGCCACTTCGCTGATGGGCTAGCTCCGGGCGGTCTTGCGGGAGCAGCATCATCGCCTCCGCACTCGACGCCAATAGGTCGTGGCCGCACACTTACTGCGACCCGCCACAGGACCAGTCAGTGACACTGACTTGCGTATTCAGTTGGTCGCAGTGTGAAGTTGCTGACGCCGGGTCCGAACTTCAGGCCTAAGCAAACTGAGGCATTATGCCTCTTGGGCGAAACACCCATTTCTAGGGCGCGTCCGTTCTCGTAGAATGTGGTCGCCCTTGAAGCGGGATGTGCCGAAGTCACCGTTCGGGCCGAACGAGCAGTACTAGCGCTGTCGGCAGGTACGCTAGCCTAAGAGACCGCCCCCCCTTTTCGGTTTCACACCACGATTTCACATTCCACACGCGCGCAGCTTTTGCGGCGGCTTGTTGCAAGTAACCCAGGGAGAAAAGCGATGAGCAAGATCGATCGAAGGTCTGCATTGACATTCGGGTTGGCAGCGGCATCGGCGGCCATGATAAAGCCCGCCGCCGCTCAAACGACGGGCTACAAGGACACAACTCCGTGGCCAGGTGTGGTGGTGCGTGAGTATGATGGCGAGACACCATCGCTGATCCCGGGTTTTAAGACCGTCTCAATGCGCGACATCATCATGCAGCCGGGATCGAAGACCATGGGGCCCCCGATGATGAATGCCATGGTCTGCCATATCACCGAAGGAGAGCTTCGGCTTGAGCAGGACGAAAAGACCTTTACCGGCAAGAAGAATTTTGTCTGGACCTGCAACAAGGACACAAAGGAGCAGGCGTTCAATGATGGGAACGTGGTCGCGATTATGCGGATCACGGACCTAAAGGCTTAAGGTGCGTTTCTTCGCAAAAAAAACGATTGTAGTTGGGAATGGCGCACGCGACGGCGCACCGATCGGGTCGGTTTGCCCTCTGACGTGACTTCCTGGTTGCGCCGAACTCTAGATATGTCGCTGCGCCAACCGACGCGAGACAAACGTCTAAGGGCTAGTTGGCGGACGATATGAAATCGACGAGCGCCGCGACAATTGGTCGGGGCGTCTCAATTCAAGACTACTGCAACATGAAGAGAGAGAGAGAGGGAGAGGGAGAGGGAGGCCGATGTCTGAATTGGGGTCATTGGACTAAACCGCTCGCGCGGTAGGCACGACGGCCGGCAGCGCGGCTGAGAGGATAGCGCAACGAGGCGTCCTGTCTTGAGATGAGGGGTTCGCAACCTT
>NZ_JADPJC010000151.1:0-48982 GCF_023073215.1 Bradyrhizobium sp. 35 | reverse complement strand
GTCGAATGGCAGGCTCGCGTGTCTTGCAGCGGGCGCACTCAACCTCCAGCCAGGCGAGTCCGCCACTAAGCATTGATCGATCGTCGGGCAGGGCTGCGCAGGGCCCCCGTAGCATTCCATGCGGACGGACCAGGCTTCCGCCTCCGCCCGTCGGCTTCTCGAACGGCCTCCTGGGCGCGCTCGCGGGCTCCTTGCGCATCATCATCGCGCCCATAATCCGGCCGCTCCAGACTACCTCTCCACACTTTTCGCGGAGGATTCCGCAGGTGGCTTGTGAGGCTAACCGTCAGCCGGGAGCCCCACACCTCACTTCGGGTCAAGCGCGACTGAGCCTAGCGGCTCCCGCGATCTAATGTGTCAACGTGGCTCGAACCGTAGAAGTGACAAGCTCCGCGCGGAAAAAACGCAGAGCGCTTTCGCGGAAGGGGGCGAGCTACTGGTCCCTGGTTCTCGCCGCGCCGAGGATATCCACTCCTCCGAACTCTGGGCGCTAAGCTTTCGCGAAGACGTTCATTTTTCGCAAACCGTGGACGGCTCTAGAAATAAGCTACAGTAAGGAACTACGCTCGGCTAAATGGCGATACGTGATGCCACTGTGGACATCCGCCTGCAAGGATTTGAACTTCTTTGTCCTGCTGGGCTCTTCCGACTTCGACGGGCATAGTGTCCTTTGGCACGCCTCGTGCCGCTCAACTGCGAATACTTTCTGCACACGCCGGTTTCGATTGTAGCTTCTAAAATCTTCCTTGCAGTCGCTCTTCGTCGCGTTCGTGCTCGGAAGGTCGATCCCCCGCGGATTTAAGAGAGCTGCCAGCCTGCACGCAGGATGCAAGTTAGATCAAGATTTCAGAGCTCGCTGGGCGTCACCGATCTCGCAATTTCGCCTACGTGAACGGGCGCGGGAGCAGTTGGATCATCGCGGCCAACCGGGCTCAGGCGATGGCATGTAAAGACGCAGCCCTGCCGGGAAAGGCATCGATGAGCTGCAGCCGCGCCCTCTCATGCTGTGAGATAACGGCCGGCACGATCCAGACCTACAAGGCCGGCACGTAGGGCAGGGGGCTCCGGCTAATCGTCGAAGCACGGTCCGCATTGCAAGTTAGACGGGCAGCCGAAGCCAAAGGTCGTTGCTGGACAGCGTACCGGCCGGCGTGGCTATCTCCATATCGACGACGCGAAATGAGCCGGGTTGATCATCATACAGGTAACGAAGATGCCAGACGGAGCCAAGTTCTGGTGTAATGGCGAAGTCATCTAAGGCACTCGCGACGTATCGAACGGCATCGCGATGTGCTATCGGCGCGGAGAACATCGTGTCCGTCAGCGTGGCGAGGCTCATACCCTCCAGGAGCATGGTTCGCGCGACTTCGTCTCCGTGGACGAGCCTGAGGACGGATACGAGGGCCGCGATAGCGTCAGGGTTCTTTAGAGACACGGCAGATTCGTTTCAGGCCAAAAGGCGGACTATTGACGTAAGGGCGCGTGGGCGGCGGTCGCGTGTTTTCGCAGGGCATGGTCGTCCGCTACAACACCTCAGCACGAACCTGAGCCACGCCACGATTCGTAATCCCCAAGCTGCGCGCAGCCGCCAGCGAGAGGTCGAGGACGCGGCCACGGACCCATGGTCCGCGGTCGGTGATACGAACCACCACCGACTTGTTCGTCTCAAGATCAATGACGCGGACTCTCGTGCCGAACGGCAGACGGCGATGCGCCGCGGTTAGTAGATTCCGATCAAACGATGAACCGCTCGCTGTCTTGCCTTTGGAATACGAATAGTAGGAGGCTTTTCCGGAAATAACTCGATTGAAAGATTGAGCGCCTGAACGATCTTTCAGGGGCTCTTGTCCGCTCGGGCGTTGCGCTTGCGGCTCCTCCTTCTTTGTCTTATCGAGTCCTTCAGGAGCGGGCTCGGCGTGAGCGTCTGGCACGATGGACCATCTATCATTGAATGTTTGCCCAACGGCTGGGGCGGCGTGAAGCCCCGTCCAGATTGAGACCGCTGCAATCACGATCATTCCAGAAAGCGGACGCATGATCGACCTCACTACAAATCACCAGACTGACAAACAATGCAAACTCGTAAGGCGCGTTCCGGCACATCGGGATTCATGTGTAGAGAGGTGATCTGATACCGATTTGAATGTGTTGCATGGCGAAGAGTGGAAGCAGTGCAACAAGCAGATGGTCCGCTGCAGCGCATTCACGAGAACCGGCGAGCCGTTCTAGAGCTCGACGCTTTGCGAAGCAGCGTCAACCTGGCCTGGCGTGCAGGCGGTTCAGTGGCGTGAATCTCTTCGCCTGATTATAGAGACGAGCAGGACATTGAACGGGCCACGGGCAGCTCGTGGGGCGAGATGCCGCGAGCCGCCTAAGAAGCTCCGCGCGTTATCCAGCCTCGCTCGCAGTGGATCGCAACCGTACACGGCTCTTCTGTGTTATTCCAATCGCCGGCAGTTTGCGTCTTTCGCGCTTCTTCAGCGAAACTGCCTCGGAGCAATTGCTATGAACATAAATCTCCGAAACGAACTCGCGAAGTTGTTGGATGACGTCCAAATAACGCCAGAAAATGTCGGACCTCAGCAGTTGGCTACCACTTCTCCCACAGGAATGCATGCGCGAAGGAGGCCGGTGACATAGGGACTGCTCTCAGCTGGCGCATGCGCTCTGGTTCCACTGGCGTTTAACGTGGCCGCTGTCCTCTCTCCTCACTAAAACGGTTGAGCAAAGAACCAAAGGCCGCCTCAGTTGGCGGCCTTTTTACAATTAGGGTACGCCAGTTTACGTGAACGAAACCTCTGATCAGTAGCGCCGATAGTACCGATGGGCATAAGGCCGACGAACGACGACTACGCCGCGGCGATAGGCAGGACGATAGACCGGGCGGGTTCGGACGCATCCGTGCCGGCCGCAAACCAGAGCTACCGTCTCAACGTTCGCGATGTTTGATTGTCCCAACGGAGCAACGGGCATTGCCGATGCCGTTGCAATTGAGAATGCCGCCCCACCGAGAACGGTTATTGCGGCAAGTGTAAGTTTGTATTTCATCCATGCTACTCCGGCGGAGCCCATCCCCGCTGACCAACCTTAGACGTTCCTTCCTGAACCTCGGATGACCACGCCGCAGCTTTCGCGCGCGCCCTGGCTGGCTGTATGTTTCGGCACAATTGGGCCACGCGCGAGGGGTTGTTCTCTCGATCCTATCCGCCGGGCGGCCGCGCGGTGGCTCTGCGACATGGCTTGCCAATGAAGTTCACGCTGGCGCGCCGATCACCTCGTATTCGAAGCCGACGCCCTCCCGATCGTTCTCATCAATCCAAGCCTGCGCCACCTCCTCTGTAGCGAACCACTTTCGGCGGGGGCGAGGCGCGCCATTACAGATCCTCGCGCAAGGAGGATCTTGTGAATGCAGCGCGCGTCGCGCGGAACGGCCCCGACCCCTGCGCAAGCATGGCTCACCGGGGAAGGGGCGCCCCGGTCCCCATTGCGGAACGAACTCCAACCGAAACGGATATTCGGGTATTCGGGTCCGTAGGCGCCGGTTGGTTCCTAAGCCATAGGTCGATCTTGGGAGCCTCGTAAATTGTTCTAGAGTACTGCGATGGCTGGCAAGAGAACGTCCGAAAGAGAGTTCCTGCCCTCCTAAACCAAACAGGCGAGGTGGAGGCGCGGCAGGTTGTCCAAGAGCAAGTCTCGATCACCAGCCGGCGCTCGTCAAAGGTTCGAAAGTAAGATGAAACGAAGGCCGTCACAGTTGGCGGAGTCGTATTGTAGCTTCCGGCACTTGGGAACTGCCATGCGGTACGTTGCGTATGTGGTCGATTTATCCGGCGTTGCTCGGGCGGTTTATCAAGACAGTCCGACGGATGAAGGCGCCAGAACGCGAGCAGAGAAATTTCTCGATACGTACCCCGCCGTAGAGGTGTGGGATGGTCCTCGCAGAATTGCCCGGCTGGTGCGTGAGAGCTCGGGCTGACCGGTCGAGAAAAAGCGAGAGCTACGCCGGGTTGGTTCGGATCTGCTTACGATCATGAATTGACATTTCGCCGCGGCTCGTGGCTTCCAAAATCTTCATGGCGCGCAGGAACGAGCGGTTCGACTTTTAATTGTTGCCCAAGCAACCGTCCAGGTGCGGGAACCTCGTGGCATTAACATCGACGCGCGTGTTATGACGACTGTTCAAACGGCCTTGCTATTGCGGCCGCAGTGCACGCTCTGCACTAGATCGTGGGCGGTAATCGACACATCAAGCATCAGAGGGCACGGCGGATGTAACCGGCTCGACGATCTTAAGGGCCCGACGTGGAATGCGTCGGGGCCGTTTGTTAGGGCTCCATCTACACCGGCAGCCGCTCAGGGGCGCGAAGCGGAAATTATATCGCTTCGATCCGAGCGTTGCCGGTGGTCACCCCGGAGCAGACTTGACAAGTCGGACGAGTGCAAGGCTCTCTCTCTCTCTCTCTCTCTCTCTGCGAGTTAATCAGATAGCGTCGCAACGTCTGGCCGTGAGGGTTGACGATATTGGACCGCGATCGCTGTTAACCTTGGCCGCTTTTCGGCCAAATTGTTGTTTGTTGCTTGGTACTCGGGGCAGGACCTCATTTTGGAGCCCTGCAATGTTCAAGCAAGTATTTTCTGCGTGTCTCTTCGTTGTCCTCAGCTCGATCTGTTCGGAAGCAAGACCCTACCGCATCGGCCACGCGCCCGAATGCAACGTGATCATGCCATGTGACTTCTCGTCCGCGCAGACGCGCGGCGAACGAATTTCGCAATATTCACTGCAGGCGTATCGTCCCAAACAACTCGTAGTAACCGCAGCCAACAGCTTGGCGATGAGTGTCCCTGCTGAGAGCCGGATCGCCGGGGGTCGGCCGCCCGGCTGCCCGGCGGCATTCTGTGGTTGTGGCGCAGCGCTGCGCGTGTTTGGTCGTGTGGTGCCTGAACTAAACCTCGCAGCCAACTGGCTACGCTTTCCGCGTACGTCGCCGTCGCCCGGAATGGTCGCGGCACGCCGTGGGCACGTCTTCGTACTAGAACAGCATCTCAGAGGCGACATTTGGATGGCGTATGACGCCAACTCAGGCGGACACGCGACAAGGATGCACGCGCGATCGTTGCGCGGCTATACAGTTGTCAATCCACACGTTGCGGCCTGAAAGAGCGCGCGCCAGTTGGTGTACCGGTTTGTCGCTACCCGAACGTCAGCGCGTGTGCCCACGACCGCCGCCTGTGGCGCACTGGAAGGGACGGCCCCCGACCGCCAGCCCCCGTGTTGGTCGGGGCCGATTTTCGTCTGGTGCCCAACGCTCTGACACCATCTGACGAGAACCAGCCGGTTGGTTTTCCGGTTTTTTACAGAGTGGCGTTATGTCGCGTGCGATTGCCACCGTTCAAATTCGACTGGGGCGCCGCTACGCGCTTCCAAGTGGTTCGCAGCGTCATACCGTTTGGAGTTCAGGGATTGTCGAATTTTAGTTCGTCTGAGTTTAGCAAAGTAATCGTTCTTTTCTGATTGGGAATGGCGGCGACATTCGCGGAGGTGCTGGCTGCAAGGTTGACCATCATACCTTTTGTATTTTCGTCAACCGAGTATGTGCCGTAATAGGCAAATGCTTGACGCCACGATACTTTGCGCCTCCTCGGGCGTCGCCTTGGCTCGGTCATTAGCCGCAATCTTTGGAATTTCCGCGCGCGATTGGAAAAGCGAGAAATGGCCATCAACTGAGAAAATCATCACACCCTTTGGGGAAGGACCGAAGGGTTCGCCTATTTGGCCGTCGTCCATTTCACTGGTAACAGCGACTAGCGTCCACGCACCAACAAGCTGTTCCTTAGCCGACTTCTCTTGCGCGAATGCTGCGCCCGACAGGGCAAGCCCAAGCCCGATAGCAACAATGGCTTTGTTCATTATGTCCTCCACCACAAAATTTAATTGTTCAACTACGGTCACGTGAGATCAAGGTCGGCGTGAGCTTCGGGGTCAAAATCGGCGATGAAAACCCACACGATGCCATTCCGATCTAACCTGGACAGCGGGCCCACCCACAGACACAGACTAGCCGCAGTACCCACGTGCCAACCGCCAACCCAGCAGGAATGCCGGCTGATCTCCTACCCAGATGTGTGTCTCGGGATCATCGACCTGCGGCGGAGAGCGGGTCGGCCCACCCGTAAATTTCCCAAGTGCCGCGCCTGCCCCTGATCTGGTACGACGGCCCCAGCTCACCGGAATGAGGCGCATTCGGCCAAATGGATGATCTCGCAATGCTTCTCGCCGAGCTGGAGCGGTGCAAGGCAGAGTTCGAGCACCTGCAAACGGAGCTGAATTCCCCAAGGGGCGCCGGCCCAGTACAGCCAACAACGCTCCAAGATCTGGCGCGCCGGATGAGCGAGATCGCGGCCCGTCTTGAAGCTGCAACGCGCGCGATCTCAAAGGGACCTGCCAGCGGAATACATTGAGCAGTTCCGTAGCGCCCTAGCGAGCCGGCCATCTCCGGTTTGAAGCCAGAACGGACTTGTCCACTTCGCGGAGTACATGGTCTAGTTCGCCATTGGCCGTTGCTCAAGCACCGCAACTCTCCGGCTTGCGCAGGATCAAAACGGACAGCCCCGTTCTCACTAGCCTCACACCTAGCCGAACAACCTGCGGTTCAGTCTGCTGAGGTTATGGGCGCCCAATTGACCTACCCCGATGGAGCGCCGCGCCTGTTACGCCAGTACTCTCGCAATGGCATCCCGCAAGGTTTGCCGTGCGAACGGCTTGCGCAAATAGGCGACGCACCCGGCGTCCACCGCCTCAGGGCCTCGGTCAGATGCAGCTGGAACGCGCGCAGCTCTTCCGCCGTCGCACTGTCGGGGGGAGGGCTGAGGAAAACCCTAAGCCTCTTGACGGCGCGGATGTACTCGCGTTGCGTATCGGGTACGAACCTGCGCATGTTCATGTCGTCGAGCATGCGTTGGCGCAGCGGGCTGATGGGCTTCTCGCTCATTGGGGGCTCCTGTCTTGAGGTTGGAGTGCTTGACCCCTCGATCCTGCAGACGGAGCGCCCGCCCGTCACCTGTGCTCGTTCAAACGGTTACAGCGGTAGACGTGATCGGCGGACCGCGCCGCCAGCCCTCCCGCGAGAGCGGGTTCGTTCTTTGACCCGAAGCCGAAGTTATCAGTCAGCCTTTCATGCCATCCAGACCGGGATAATCTTTGTAAATGTTTTCCTGAAGCACGGAGTCTATTCCGAGAGATGATATCGCCGACCGATGTCCTCAATCTCAGAAACTCAGCTACTGGAGATTCTTGGGCGAGCGTGAGCGCCAGGGATAACTCTCCATGATCCGATCTACGTGCTGTTTAAATCGTGTGGCTGATTTCGCGTCCATAGACCATCTCGCGGCAACAGGGCCTGCCTGGTAAGAGGCCCCTCCAAATATCTAGAGCGCTACTCTACCGCTTGGCCCAAATGCGAAGTGCACGACGTCCGCTATTTGAGTCGCTATCGGGGGAAAAGAGGACGTCGCACACAATCCGCGGGTCTTACTGTGCTAGAAATCCGAATGCGACAACCAGTGCCACCATGCTCGAGAAAATCAGCAGTGCCGGAAGGGATTTTCGGGTCATTGGCCTCGTCGAATGGCGCGCAGCCGATTGGCCGGGTTGAGGTGTAGGCGGTCTCTAGGACCGCACGACGTTGCCCTCTCTCGTTGGCGTTGCCCGTGGAGAGACGTTCCACCGGCCTGCGACCGTATGGCCGGGTTCACTCAAACATCAGTGTTGAATTGTTCTGCAATTGAGAGTTGAATGTTTGTATTTGAGAACGGGGGTTAATTTGCTGCAGCTGGAGGCACATCTCGGTATATCCGATGTGCTTCGTTTGATTGAAGAAAAGCTGGGAGCAGGTGTCTGGCGCTGTGATGCAGCCGGCCAGATGCAATGGTCGCGTGGCTTTTTTAGGCTGCTCGGATTGGATCCGCATGCGGTGTCGCCGTCATACACCGAAATCCAACGAAGGATTCATCCGGACGATCGCGGTCCGACTCGCGGTCCCAGCGAGTTGATGATAGATCGGACGTTGCTCGACGGTGAATTTCGCATCATTCGGCCCAATGGCGCTTTGCGCTGGATTAACTGCCATACCGAAGTGCTACTGAATAGCGCAGGTGAGCCGGAATGTATTTTGGGGATCGCTCTCGACATTACAGCGCAACGTCGGTTGGTCCAGACGCTGCGAAGTGACGCCGAGCGCTACAGCGCTTTGACCCAGGTGGTAGGCGGTCTGCTGTGGATCGGTAGTTCCGACGGTCGAATCACGGCACTGCCGAATGGCGAGAAGACACCAGAGGCGCATCGGTTGCTTGGCAAAGGCTGGGCTGATCTTCTTCACGAAGACGAGCGTGAGGCGGCCTTGAGAAGCTGGACGGCCTCGGTCGAGACCGGACGGCGGTACAGCGTCGAGCATCGCCTGCGAGAGCCCGACAATACATATCGGTGGTATCATTGTACGGCCGTGCCTGTCACCAATGCGGACGGCAGCATCCAGGAATGGATGGGTCTCTCCATTGACGTGCATCAGGAAAAGCTCTCCGTTCAACACGCGGCAACATCGCAGCTTACGGGCGCGCAACTGCGCGCAGCCCGCGGCATCCTAAATTGGTCTGTGAAACAATTGGCCGCGCGAACGGGGATTTCGTCCGCCATCATTCGTCGGCTTGAAGAGTACGATGATGCTCCCCCAATGTCGGACGAGACGACGGAGATTCTTCGTCGCGTCTTTTCGGATGCGGGAATCGAGTTCTTGTTCCCGTCTGTCGGCGAGCCTGCAGTTCGGCCGCGACGATGATTTGAGACAAGTTGTCGCAAGCTGGCTATCTCACTTTCCATAGGTAGCTTTGGAAGGACCGTCTTGGAGCTCAGTTTTTGGGTTGCTCGCGCATTTCGCGGCCGGGCGAACCAAAAATTTGCGAAATGCGCCGAGCTAATTTCGTCATACGCGCTGAAGCAGCAATTTTTGCGCGCGTGAGGAAAATCAGGGTCGATTTCTTCTTAACCAACTCGCAGCCAATTGTCTTCACCATGGTCTGCACGCTCAAGTAGGGACGGGAAACCTGAGCTACTGTTTTATTATCGAGTGACCCCACGAGGGATCTTTTTGCCATCTGACCTAAAAGCCGCCGTCGGTTGCGGCGACTAAGCGCGTCACATCCAAATCCATTCTTGCCAATCTTTTTAAGGGTCCAATGACCCGCGGAGTGTTGCCATGCCCTTCAAACTCAAACTTCGGATTCGTGGCCGGCTGATTTCGGGATTTCTTTCCGTATGCGCGATCATCGCGCTTTCAGTCGGATACACCGTGTTTGCGGTCGGCGGGATTTCCACGACCGTCGATCGCATGGTGAACCTGCGGACACCCGTCGCGCTCGCGAGCACAGAGCTGGTCGGCAATCTCTATTCCACACTGGCGACATTGCGTGGCTATCTCTTGACCGGAAATCCGCAAGGCAAGCTAGATCGGGCCGCGATGTGGAAGGAAATGGATGCCACAGTTGCCGGCTTCGATGAGAAGGCGGTACATTTTACCAACCCGGAGAACAGCCGAAAATGGGCCGAGGCCAAGGCGCTGCTCGCAGAGTTCCGAGCTGCCCAAGACAAAGCCGAAGCCGTCGCGTTCACTTCCGATGCATATCCAGCGACAAAGCTACTTGTGACCGAAGCCGGTCCGCGCACCGAAACAATGTTTTCCGAGATCACCAAGATGATCAACGAGGAGGAGGGCCAGGAGGCGACGGCGGAGCGTAAGAGATTGCTGAAAGCAATGGCGGACACGCGCGGCAATTTTGCCGCTGCCACCGCTCAACTTCGCATGTACCTCCTGTCGGGCGAAAAGAACGACAAGGAGAAATTCTTCAAGCCGTGGGAGCTCTCTGAAAAAGGCTATACCGCCGTGAGTGCGAAGAAGGACCTGCTTACGCCGTCTCAGCTGCTCTCTTTCGAGAAGATCACGAAGGCGCGGGGCGAATTTGTTCTCCTTTACGAGAAGATGTTCGCGTTCCGGGAGTCAGCGGACTGGAATGCACCCGTGCATATTCTCATAACGGAAGCGGCGCCGCGCGCGGTGAAGATTCTCGATCTGCTCGACGGGCCGAAGGGCGCCGACGGCACCCGCTCTGGAGGCATCAAGACGAACCAGAACAGCATGCTTGCCGAGGAAAGCCATCAGGTGCAGACGAGCATATCCTTCCTGAGGCTGGTCCTGTGGGGCTTGCTTGCGGCAGGACTGGGCCTCGGGGCCGCCATTGCGCTGCTGACCGCTCGCGCGATCGCCCTCCCGATCCAGGGGATGACCGCCGCCATGGGCAGGCTCGCGAGCGGCGATACGTCGACCTCGATCCCAGGTGTCGGCCGCGCTGACGAGGTCGGCGAGATGGCCGAGGCGGTTCAGGTCTTCAAAGACAATATGTTCGAAACCGACCGGCTGCGGGCCGAACAGGCGCAATCAGAGGCCCGTGCGGCCGCCCAGCGCAAGACGGACATGCACCAGCTCGCTGGACGCTTTGAGGATGCGGTCGGAGAAATCATCCAGACGCTCTCATCATCCTCGACCGAGCTCGAAGCGGCGGCCAAGACCCTGAGCAGGACAGCCGAGAGCACCCAGCAGCGCTCTAGCATGGTCGTTGCGGCTTCCGAGGAAGCCTCGAGCAACGTTCAATCGGTTGCCTGCGCCACCGAAGAGATGAGCTCATCAGTCGTCGAAATCAGCCGCCAAGTGCAGGACGCAGCCAGGATTGCCGGCGCAGCGGTGGATCAGGCACAGAAAACCAACGTTCGCGTCAACAAGCTGTCACAGGCGGCAACTCGTATCGGCGACGTGGTCGAACTGATCAATACGATCGCGGGGCAGACCAACCTTTTGGCGCTGAACGCAACGATCGAAGCGGCGCGGGCCGGCGAGGCCGGACGCGGCTTCGCTGTCGTTGCCTCCGAAGTCAAGGCGCTCGCCGAACAGACTGCCAAGGCGACTGGGGAGATCAGCCACCAGATCGCCGATATACAGGCCGCCACCCAGGATTCCGTCGTCGCGATCAAGGAAATCAGCGGCACGATCGGTCGGATCTCAGAAATCTCTTCCGCCATTGCAGCCGCGGTGGAAGAACAGGGAATGGCTACGCAGGAGATATCGCGCAACGTCCAACAGGCCGCGCAAGGTACCCACGAGGTCGCCTCCAACATCACGGAGGTGCAGCAAGGGGCCACGGAAACCGGCTCTGCCTCTAGTCAGGTGCTTGCCTCGGCGCAAACGCTGTCGAACGACAGCGCGCGGCTAAAGACAGAGGTCGAGAAGTTCCTGATCACTGTGCGCGCAGCTTGAGGTGCTTCCATGACAAGTACCTCAACATCAGCGAGTCACGCTGGAAGTGTCCCAGCGAGGATCCGTGATGGAGCGTCCGAGCCGGTGGCTGCCAACATCATCCCGCTGCCATTTAGTCGAGAGCGATACCTGATCGTCCAGACCAGAACGGACTAAGTTGCTGCGACGGAAGGTCAATGTCGTTATCGAATGTCTTAGAGTTCTCAATGGCCTGCTTGAAGATGTGGATAACGGATCGATACGTGAGGAATTTCAGTCTCGGGTAGCGCGGCTGAACGAGCTGCTCGTGCTTCGGCTTGATCAGCTATCCGCCGCGGATCGCTTGCTGCAGGAGATGCTCCCTTATGCCTGACACGGGACGGATTGTACTGCAGCGCGTACGTTCGTCCTTCAATACTTCGAAGCAGGTGTCGGTGACCACGCAGCCACATCTTGTCCCGTCGCGCGGAATCGGCCGCACGACCGCTCTGACCCGTTACAGCAATAGCGGCGACGCGAGCGATCGATTAGCTAATGCGACGGTAGGTCCCGCGGTCGCGATATCTCCCTTCACCAATGCAAGCGGTGTGACCGATGTGCAACGAGCGCGTAGCTTCACCACAGCTATGTCGGCAACCGAACAATCCGGCTCACGAGTACGCGGTAGCATCCGCGCGACCAATTACTGAGGGCCTGCGGATGAACTTTTCAAGCTCGGAAGATCAGACGTTATTGTCTCTTTGGGAAAGTGTGCGGCGGCAAGTGTTGGCTGATCGCGCGAATGGCGGCCGCTCCCGCATTGTTGGTGACAATCTTCGCAACTATGCTGAGTTGCTCCGTTCGGAAATAGATCGGCGTGAGCTCAAGTACACCTCGATCAATTCAACTGAATGAAGAGGATGCTGCCGGGGGCACTCTAAAATGAGAGACATCCGTGAGCAGTTGGACAGACTCCGCAACGATGCCGCCGACTGCAAATCGATCAGCGATCTAGCCACTGATCTGCGAAAACGAGAATTGTTCGCGAGGCTTGCCGATCATCTGAGCGCGTTGGCTTCAGAGGTCGAACGCGCTACGGCTGTGACAGTCTCTGGCACCCCACCAGAGCTATCACCGCAACATCGGCAATGTTGGGATGCTGCAGCAGGCAGGTTTCGACCTCGGCCGGGTAAATATTCTCTCCGCCGCGGGATGTCCTCGAGGCGGCCCGTGACACGCAAGTAGCCGCGCTTATCCAGCGTCCCGAGGTCGCCCGTGCGCAGCCATCCGTCAGCCGTGATGGCCGGACGCGCATTCTCCGGCGCGTCGAGATAGCCGATTGTGGGTCTGATATCCACGGACTTGAATTACGCCCTAAGTGCCGGTCGGCAAAATACGAAGATCCATCGGAACCGCAACGCGCACTTCCGACGTTCCAGAGCGCTTTCCCGCGGTCCGGACGAACTCAGTCTCCGGATGTCGACGCTCGTCTGCGCGACAATCGGGCTGAGCTCGGTCTGACCGAAGACAGTAAGGACCGGAAGGTCGAGCGCTACCCTCACGCGGCGATGGATCTCGGGAGAGACCAGTGCACCTCAGACAACGCGACGTGCAGCGACGATCCCGACCGTCTCAGGCGTGCCCGCCGGACTTACCGCGCTGTGCCTCGGTGCCGCGATGGCATTCTGATAATTTCGTTAAGCCAACGCTCGGAGCCGCGGCCCTTCCAGCATCAGTGCCACGTCGCAGGCAGGCCGCGGCTTGCTGAACAGATAGCCCTGTGCCTGGGTGCAGCCCTCGCGCCGGAGCAACTCGAGCTGCGCGTCGTTCTCGACCCCTTCCGCGGTCGTGACGATGCCGAGGCTGCGGCCGAGGCCGGTCACGGCGCGGATGATCGCCATGGAATCGGCGCGGGTTGCCAGCTCGGAGACGAAAGAGCGGTCGATCTTGATCTTGTCGAAGGGGAAGCTGCGCAAATAGCTTAGCGACGAATAGCCGGTGCCGAAATCGTCGAGCGAGATACCCACGCCCATGGCGCGCAGCTCATGCAACGTGGTCAGCGTCGCCTCACCGTTTTGCAGCAGCACGGATTCAGTGATCTCCAGCTCGAGACGACGGGCTTCCAGTCCCGCCTCCTCCAGCGCCGCGGTCACGGATGCGATCAGGTTCGGACTCTTGAACTGCACCGGCGACAAATTGACGGCGACGTCAATATCGTCGGGCCAGGTCGCCGCGTCGGCGCAGGCGCTGCGCAGCACGAACTCGCCGAGCTGGATGATGAGACCTGTCTCCTCCGCCAATGGAATGAAGTTGATCGGCGCGATCAGGCCACGCTGCGGATGTGACCAGCGCAGCAACGCCTCGAAGGCGACGACGCGGTTGGTGGCGACGTCGCGGATCGGCTGGTAGTGCACCTCGAATTCGTTCCGTTGCAGCGCCGCGCGCAGATCCATTTCCAGCAGCCGCCGCGCCTGCGCGCGCGCATCCATGCCGGTCTCGAAGAAGCGATAGGTGCCGCGACCGTCCGCCTTGGCGCGGTACAGCGCAAGGTCTGCATTCTTCAACAGCTCGTCCGGATGGCTGCCGTCCTGCGGCGACAGCGAGATGCCGATCGAGACGCCGATCACGATCTGATGGTGGTCGATCTCGTAAGGCGCCGAGATCGCCTCGACGAGACGGCCGGCCAGGAACCTTGCAGCGGTTTCCTCGGAGCGCCCGATCAGGACCACGGCGAACTCGTCGCCGCCAAGCCGGGCCACGGTGTCGCTCTCGCCGACGGTCGCCTCCAATCTGCGCCCGACCTCCTTCAGCAAGGCATCACCGATGGGATGGCCGAGCGAGTCATTGATGTCCTTGAAGTGGTCAAGATCGAGGCAGAGAACGGCGAGTTGGTCGCCTGAATTGGTCCGGCGCAGCCCATGCTCGAGCTGCTCGTGGAATAGGATGCGGTTGGGCAGGCCGGTCAGCGCGTCGTGGCGGGCCATATGGGAGATCCTCGCCTGCGCCTCCAGCCACTCGGTGATGTCCTCGAAGGTCGCGACCCAGCCGCCACCCTGCATCGGCTGGTTGACGACCCGGATGGAGCGGCCGAACCTGGTCACGATGTCGGTCGTGGTGCGGCTCTCGCGCGCGTCGGCGACGAGGCGGGCGAAGAATTCGCCAGCATCGCCTTGCCACTGGCCCTTGGCCTGCTCCTCCCGCAGCACGTCGACCAGCAGCCGGCCGGTGAGCAGGATGTCGGTGCGGCCGAGCATCGCGGCATAACGCTCGTTGAACAGGATGATCTTGCCGTCCGCGTCGAACATGCAGAGCCCCTGCGACATGTTCTCGAGCGCCGTGTCCAGCACCCTCTGCTGGCGGCCCAATTCCCCCTTGGCCCGCCGATCGAGCAGCGCGGCGACCAATGCGATCACGATGATCGCAGCCGCAGCACTCGCGGTCAGAACCGACAGCGACGTCGGCGGGATCGACAGGCCGCTGATCGGCAGCGTCGGATCCGGCGTCAGCTGCACCGCGCCCATCGCCGTAAAATGATGCGAGACGATGGCGACCGTCAGCAGCACCGCAGCACCGAGCGTGCCGGACAAGTTGTCTCGCCGTTCAGCGACATGGAGCGCGAATGCGCCGAAAACCACCCCGAGCAGGATCGAAGCGGCCACCGTGCCCGTCGCCCAGCTGACGCGCGCAGGGATCTCGAGCGCCATCATGCCGGTATAGTGCATCGCCGCCACACCGCCGCCGACGATCGCCCCGCCAAGAGCGACGAGGCCCGGTCGCATGGTCGAGACCGCAACGCTCAAGCCAACAAAGGTGATGGCGATGGCGAAGATTAGCGACAACAGCGTCACCGGAACATTATAGGCGCCGCTGGCGCCCGGTCCGTAGGCCAGCATCGCGATGAAATGCGTCGCCCAGATGCCGCAGCCGGCAACGACTGCATCGAGCGCCAGCCACACCAGGCGGCCCGATCCTTGCGTCGCGCGCGCCCGGTGAAACAGGCTGATCGCAGCCGTACTTGCGAGCAGGCAGAGCGCGCCCCCAAGCGCGACCAGTCGCCAATCGTGTTCATCGGTCAGACAGTAGAGCACTTGATACATCAGCATCCCCCAAGGCCTGCGATCACCAGAGCGGGGAAGTGGTGGATTTTAGGTAACGAAGGAGGACCGGCTTGCCGGATGGTGAACAGAGGCTTCCAGAATCAACCATTCGTTGTCAGTCGAACGACATTCGTCAAACTTCTTTCAACGGGCGATGGGCTTTGCCTGGACAATCAATCTTGACGCGCAAGCAGCAGCGCCGGTTTGCAGAGGGGACGGCGCATCATTGTTACGAGCAGGCTCTCGTCCATGGTGCCTCGCAAATAGAACGGCCACCGCGGAGCAACGCGAAGGCCGCTGCTGGGTTGCCTAGAGCTGACAAGGGCGTTTCCAACCTCCACCCGAGGGGTGAAACGAACTGGATATTTCGGGTTATATTCGTCGCGCTCCGCCGAAGGGCGACAACATTTGGGATGTTGCCGAGAGGGCGCGGACGAATGGCAGAGTGCCGAAGGTACGCCGCAGAGAGTAACGCCACCTCAGTTGCCGGGCTCCTGCGCGATGGCGGAGAGTGCCCCGGCTTCAGCTTGGCTCTGAGGCGGATGGCCGGAGCCGCCTCCGCCGGCTCGGCGGCGGGCCGGCACGGATTAGCTTTCTGCTGATTTTCCATGTTCCCGTAGTACGTGAGATATTGCATACTTTTCCCGATTTGAGACTGCTGCTTTTCCCTTGAGGCTTTTGCAATGTCGAACAGAATAATCGAAGATGATCTGGAGATGCTGCGCCTGATCAAGGCATTCCAGAAAATAACTGACCAGGACACCCGGCGAATGATCCTTCTCTACGTCGAGGAGCAGCTCGAAAAGCGCCAAGCGAAGGTACCGGAAAGCCCTTCGCGCTAACGCGCCAGGCGCCGAAGTCGCGGCCTTTCGAGAACACGTCTCCAGTGCCGATGGCAGCCACCATCGCGCTCGAGATGATCGGGCCAATGCCGGGCACCGTCATCAGTCGCTCGCAGCTTTTGTCTTGACGGGGCAATGCTTCGATCTCGCTGGAGAGGTCCTCGATACGCTCATCCAGCCGGCGCCAGTCGCCCGCCAGATCCTCAATGATGCGCAACATGCGAGGCGAGAGCACATCGGTGCGCGTCGCGAGGATACTCGGCAACTCGGACCGCAGGCAGCGCAGGCCTTGCCGCACGGCGATGCCCCGCTCCAGCAGGAACGCACGGATCTGATTGATGACGCCGGTGCGCTGACCGACTAATCGCTCGCGCACGCGGTGCAGCGCATGCAGGTCGAGCTGGTCGGCGGTCTTGGTTGCGGCGAACTTCATGGTCGGGCGTTGGACCGCCTCGGCGATGGCTTCCGCATCTCGGAAGTCGTTCTTCTGTCCCTTCGAATAGGGGCGCACGTATTTCGCCGGCATCAAGCGGGCGTCGTGGCCAAGCGTTTGCAGCTTGCGACTGAGGTGATGCGCGCCGACGCAGGCCTCCATGCCGATCAAGCACGGCGGCAGGTTGGCGAGCCGGGTTTCCACCTGGCCGCGCGACCACTTCTGCCGCAGCACGATGCCGCCGCGCTGATTCTGGCCAATGATGTGGAACGAGTTCTTGCCGATATCGATGCCGATGACGGCGGGCGAAGCGTCGAGTTTCTGAGACATGGCGTGCTCCTTGTCTTGGGCGCCCTTGCCAGCTTCTCGTACCGCCAGGGCCGCAGCACGGCCGGACCATTCCATTAGCGGAAGTTCGAGCCGAGGCACGCGGAAAACAAATGGTCAGTAAATTGGAACCTGCCTCCTGGGCGAGGGTTTGAGCCGCGTTGTTTCTGCGTGCTTGAGAGGAATACCGGCGATTTCGCTCCAGAATGGCCTTGGGAATAGGCTGCTGGCGGCAACGCCGCCAGCGGACCTTAACTTGCTCGCGCCCTACACCCAGAAAACGTCGTTCGACCTTGATACTGTACTGGTGCGAACGGGAGATGAGTTCAAGCTGGTCTATTTCCCCCTCAGCGGGGCCATAGCGTTCCTAGTTGAAATGTCGGACGGACGCATTGTCGCGTCAACTCTCATGGGCTCGGAAGGGGCGGTCGGCGCTCTCTCCGTCCTAAGTCCCTCACGCTCCCCAGTCACAGCAACTGCCTACGTCCTTGGAGCCGCGCTCCAGGTCCCTGTTTCGCAATTGCAGCTTGCTTATGAGCAAAGCGACACGATCAGGCGTGTTCTACGGCTCCATCTCCGCACACAATTGTTGCAGCTTAACAACGCGGCAGCTTGCAACGCGGTGCATCCGGTGGAGTGCCGCATGGCTCGATGGTTGCTTGAGATTCACGACCACACCGCAGAGAGCGGAATCCAGCTAACGCATGAGGCGCTCGCACAACTTCTCGGGGTCCGCCGAACGACCGTGACGCTAACGATGGGCAGACTTCAGGCCGCGGGCGGCGTCTTATCGGACCGACGCGGAATGCTAGACATCGACCGAAGGCGGCTCGAGAAGATCGCTTGCGAGTGCTACGCCGTGATGCGACACAGAATCAAGCGCATGTATGACAAGGAGCTGGTGGCCGCCTGATCCGCGAAAGTGAGCCGCCGCTCTTTGTTTGACTGGACCTTCGTGCTTGCCTGCGGCTCAGTAACGGCCGACGGTCGCGGTCTAGCGGTAAGTAGCTCACGTTCACCACGCCCCGACAAGCATTAGACCGATAATGGTCAAACACGAGACGCAAGCCACCGTTACAGTGTAGCATTCTGGGGTGTTCATAGTTGCCTCCCGAGCTGTTGCCTGTCACTGCTGCGCCGGGAGAGGCCGCCTGTCTCGGGGCCGCTGTTCGGCACGCCTGTGACCGGTTCGGTGCGGTGTGTTGGTCCTGTCGTCGCTGCTGTGATCCGCAGGATTGTAATCCCACATGTCTGGAGCTTCAGGGCGTTCAGCTGGGATCAGAAGCTGCTTTCGCATTTCAGCGAGGCAGGCGCGGCAATATTCACGATAGAGCAGGTCGAATATGGCGGGCATCGTCACCCCCACCGTTTGAGTGTCAGTGTCAGATCTTTCCACCGCGATCTTCGCGTGATTGTAGCCACTTCAGACGGCTCTTCGATGTGAGCCCGTTCGCAGACTGCACCAGTTCCAAGCTCAACAGCCGATTGGTTGACCTGATTGTCTGCCCGAAAAAACAAAGTCACGCTAACACAGACTATAGCAACTCATTGTTTCAGGAAAACTTCGTCAAACAACTCCAGGGCGCCGAACGCCAACGAAAATCCAACCACAGCGCGAATAACTTTACCACTGAGTGAGAGCAACATTCGTTGCAAGCCGACCGAGTATGAGGACAGCATTCTTCCACGCGTTGGCCGACGGCGGCTTCGTAGCCAGCGGCACGCGTGACGCCGCGCTCACCACCGCCTCGGCAGAAGTGAAGTGTATCAGCGGCTGGTCCGGCGTGGCGACGTCGTTTTCCGACGTGAGCCGGTGCTATGCCGGGCAGGGCGTCGTTCCTCGACTTCCGGTGTTGGCCCATCTGCGACCTCGGAGCCCACCCGCTCTTTGGCCGATGTTGGCGGCAAACCGGACATCAGGCGGCCGCCGCTTCATGAGTACGTGCCCTAGTACGGCGCCGGCGAAATAGTTTGAGCTTGTGCATGTGAAACTTGGGGCGTGCCGATTACGGCCGATTGCGGCACGTGCAATGGGACACCGGCCCCGGCTGTTTCTCCCAACCTGGCTGGGGCCTACGCGCCCTTCAGAAAACTGTCAGCACTGTTGGCTGTTTATTTCGAGCGACGCCGTAACGCAGTTCGCTATATGGTTTCGTTCCCGTTTTTTACATCACCGACTGCCGGGCGATCATAAGAAAGCTGCTCCGCAAGTTTATGCTTTGGACTTTGCCGTCGTCGCCGGGTGTTCCGGGATTTTTGTATGAAATACATATTCATCGCGGTCGGCTGCTGGCTGCTGCTGAACCTGCTCTACATTCTCATAGTCACTCCGCCACGTAGGTCGCTCTGGCCTAGACAGCTCGCTCGCACCATTGCTGCGGTCAAGCGACTCATGCAACGCGGACGGCAGCCACCTACCTGAAGGGAGTGAACTTGGGAGTTTTGTGGCGCCATTCCACCCATAGATCGAATGCATCCGACATACGGCTCACCTCCTTGGCTTGACGCGAAATGGACTGTCGATGGAGAAGGCGTCCGGCGCGATCCCGCTCTCGATGCGCTTCCAGGTCACGGGCGCTGCGATCGGAAATCCCTCGCGCGCTCGCGGGGAATAGGTGCCGATCGCCGTCGTCCCGCGGCCATTGCGCAGATAATCGAGGAAGATGCGGCCGCGACGTTTTGATTGCGCAGACAGAAGGTAGCGGTCTGGATGACGCGCTGCGAGCGCGGAGACGAGCTGATGCGCGATCCGATGCGCCTTGTCGTGCAGCATCGGCTGAGCCAGTGGCGCCATCAGATGAATTCCTTTGCCGCCCGTGAGCTTGGGCCAGGTCTCGAAACCCTCGCACTTCATCAGCGTGCGCAGATCGAGCGCGGTCTCCACGACGGCCTCCCAGCCGACGCCCTCGCCGGGATCGAGATCGATCACGATACGGTCGGCATGTTCGAAGTCCTCGACGGTCGCATTCCACGGGTGCAGCTCGACAGCGCCGATCTCGACGAGACCAAAGAGGCCATCGAGGCTGTCGACCCACAGGCGCGTTCCCTGGCCGCCCTCCCGCTTCTGAATACGAAGCTGGTGCACGGCCGCCGGAATGTCCTTCGGCAGCGGCCCCTTGTGGTAGAAGGTGGTGCCTTGCACGTGGCGCACCAGCTTGAGCGGGCGATGGCCGAGGTGCGGGAGGGCCTTCTTCCACACCCTGCGCCAGTAGTCGGCGAGTTCTTCTTTG
This sequence comes from Bradyrhizobium sp. 35, assembly GCF_023073215.1. NCBI lineage: Bacteria > Pseudomonadati > Pseudomonadota > Alphaproteobacteria > Hyphomicrobiales > Nitrobacteraceae > Bradyrhizobium > Bradyrhizobium sp. 35. Next base: position 28,738 of record NZ_JADPJC010000151.1, on the reverse strand, counting down.
GACGGTGCAACGGCTTCGGGCAGAAGCTGCAGGATGTTCTCTCTGGGGACGCCGAGCTTCGGGCGGCCGGCCGCGCAGGGCACGAGGCGCGGCGCCTTGACCTTGCGCACCGCAAGATCATCGCGAAAGCCTTTGAACACGGCCTCGCGAAGCAGGCCATCATCGGTAAGCGCGCCATACCGGACCTCGATTTCGAGGATCGGATCGACCCAGGTCGCCTTCGGCTTTTTGACTGGCACGTCCAGGGGAGACGTCTTGCGGATCAACGGATCGAGCCGCTCGCGCAATTCGCGCGCGGTCGTCTCGGTGTAGCCGGTCCGCACCTTGCCGGCATAGAGCAGCTTGCCGTTCTCGCGCCGGCCGACGTAAAGCGAGGCCACTTTCCGGGGGCGCGCCCCTAACTTCTCCACGAACGCGACGATCGGAAAGGCGTCGCTCTTCTTGCACTTGAGCTTGATCCAGCTCTCCTGTCGGCCCGAGCGATAGGGCTCGCCGAGCCGCTTGCCGATCAGGCCTTCCAGCCCCAGCTGGCACCCTTTTTCGAAGATTACGTTGCCGTCGCCCGCAAGCGCCTCGACGTACATGAACGTCTCGGGCGCGTCCTTCAGAAGCCGCTGCAGCAACCGCTTGCGCTCTTCGTACACGACGCCACGCAGGTCATAGCCGTCGAGGTACAAGAGATCGAAGGCGTGATAGCGCACGCGCTCGCTTTGCTTCGGGCCGAGCTCTCGCCTGAGCTGCTGGAAATCCGGCAGGCCGCCACTGCCGTACACCACGGCCTCGCCGTCGATGACCAAGCTGTTTGCTTTGAGTTTGGCCGCGCCCACCGCGATCGAGGAGAACTGTTCCGTCCAGTCCAGGCCGGTCTTCGAATAGACCTTGGCGTCCTCATCTCCCCGGTGCAGTTGAGCGCGGTAGCCGTCGGCCTTGATCTCGTAGACCCAGTCCTTGCCGCGCGGCGGATTCTCGCGCAGCGTGGGATCACACGGCTCGATGTAACCAGGAATCGCAACTTTGGTGGCGCCATGGACACGCGATACTCCCCAACGAGACTGACGCAACGCCACGGCACACATGGCGATTCAACGCCGTCGCGCTGATTCGTTCCGTTCCGCGGAGGCCGCTTGACGGCCTCGCCAGCGCGGCAGGTCGAGGAGGCCAAATCCGACGAAACCGGGTGGTCGCGCTACGTCTGCACCAGGATATTCCACTTGCGCGTCGGTCTCCCGACAGGAGCACCGGGCCTTCGGCGGAGCTCATGATCGTACCGGCAGGCCGAACCCGCGCCCCGAGCAGGTGCGCTCGATGTTACGGGATGAGTTCGTCGGGCTCTGGACGCGGCGCCGCCGTGTCGGCGCGCAGCGGCGGGCCACGAACATCGCCGCGCTCGCGGGGTGGTGGGCGCGTGGACAGGTCCCGGCCGATCGCGGCTCGCAGCTCCATCAGGTCGGTGAACACGTCCGCCTGCCGCCGGAGTTCGTCCGCGATCATCGGCGGCTGGGTCGCCATGGTCGACACCACGCTCACCCGTACGCCTCGGCGCTGCACCGCCTCCACCAGCGAACGGAAAGTGCCGTCGCCCGAAAACAGAACCATTTCGTCGACGTCGCCGGCCATCTCCATGGCATGCACCGCGAGTTCGACGTCCATATTGCCTTTGACCTTGCGCCGTCCGAACGAGTCGACGAACTCCTTTGTCGGTTTGGTCACGACGGTGTAGCCGTTGTAGTCAAGCCAATCGAGCAACGGCCGGATCGAGGAGAATTCCTGATCCTCGATGACAGCCGAGTAGTAGAAGGCGCGGAGCAGGATACCTCGGCTCTGGAATTCCTGCAGAAGGCGCTTGTAGTCGATGTCGAAGCCAAGGCTTCGGGAGGTGGCATGAAGATTGGCGCCATCGATGAACAGGGCAATCTTGCTGGGCGAGGACGACATGTTGGCAGGCCCGAATGATCCCGGCGGAAGCACCGCTCCCGCTTGGCGGATGGTTTGCTCAAAGATGGAGTTTGGGCACGGGGCGGCCTTGGCCCGCCGCTCACTCGCATTCTGCGTTGCGGCAAGAACGTGAGCTCCGACGGAGCAAGGCTATATCCAAGAATTCGAGCTTTCAAATCCTTTTTCATGAACAGTTGAACCAGGAGCCTGCTGCAAAGACAATGCAGTAGGGGACGCCGTGAATGCCGCACGAATTGCCGCTCTTCGAAATCCACCTCAGGCGGCGCCGCCGGGCATGCAGATGGTGTCTCTGCACGACTGATGGGCAAACCATCATGCAAGGCTCGGAAGCCAACCGGCCGGCTGCCCGGTACCAGGCCAATCGGGCGCTCTTTCTGATGCTGCTCGCTTCCGGGAGTCGCTCGGCAGGCCGCGAAGACCCGTCGCGGAGTCGCTCGCGCCGAAGCGCCTGATCACCCGGGAAATTGCCCGCAAGCGGGCCGACAGCTCGTTATCACGCAATCGCCCGTCGAGCGACGTTCATCGTCACTTGAACGCCCTTGTTCGGCGCGGACTCGACCTTGAAGTCCGGTTTCGCGTTTTCCCTCAAGGTCTGCACGATCAGCGCGCCGATCTTTCCCGGGATCGGCCATGTAATGCCCTCAGGCAACCCGACTCCGTCGTCCGCGATGACCACGCGATACCGGTCTTCGCTCTGGCGCAGACATTCGATCGTGATCACGCCGTGGCCGCGGCCTTCGAAGGCATATTTGAAGGAGTTGGTCAGCACCTCGTTCACAACGAGCCCCACCGACCGCGCGGTGTTGACCGAAACCGGGGCATACTCCGTCTTCTGCTCGAGCCGAATTCCCTGGACGGCGCAGGTGTTCATGACCGCGGCGGCGATCTGGCTGAGGTAATGGCCCAGATCGACCTCGTCGCCGGCGGCCTCGTTCGACAGGCCTGATAGGGCAGATGCAGGGATTCGATGCGGCCGGCCAGCGTGTGCAAGTCGACCCTCTCGCCCCGTCTTTCGTTGCGTGCTTCGAGCCGTATGAGGGCGACGATCAACTGAAGATTGTTCTTCACGCGGTGCTGCAGCTCGCGCAGCAGGATGTCCTTGTCGCGGATCCGGCGCGCATACTCCTCACGCTCGGCACGCGCCCTGTCGGTGATGTCGATCAGCGCCGCGATGCGATAGTTCTCGGTCCCGTCCTCGTTTTGAATGAGACCGGAGAAGGCCTCGACCAGGAGCGGTCTAGGCCGCTCCGCCCGGAAGGTGCCGAGAAACTCTCCTCCGTCCTTCAGCACGGCCAGATCCAGCGAGACGTTCGGATCGCTTTCGTCCGTGAACCCGGCCAGGATCGACCAGCCCTTGCCGGCGCAGTCTTTCGCGTCCTGGCCGAAGAGCGTTTCGAATTCCTTGTTCGCGTAGCAGATGCGCTGGTCGCCGCGGAAGAATTTCGAGACTGGCATCCTGCTCGATGGACGGCGCATTGGTATGATGCGCTCATCGTCAACATGGCCCTACCACCCTGCTGGACGTCTTCGAGGGCCACAGCATCTCGGGTGGAATTCCTACGAGGTCGAATTGCCCCAACAGCTTGTTGTCGGCCGCCAGCTCGCGTTCGCCCTGGAACACACGTACCGTGACGGCATTCTGATTGTCCTCTGCCGTCGAGAACACCTGGCTGCGTTTTGCGGGAATTGTGGTGTTGCGGTTGATCAGCTTCGTCATCACGCCGCCGAGCGTCTCGATACCCAGGGACAGGGGAGTGACGTCGAGCAGCAGCACGTCCTTCACGTCACCCTGCAGCACGCCGGCTTGAATGGCGGCCCCGATGGCCACGACCTCGTCGGGGTTGACGCCCTTATGCGGCTCGCGCCCGAACAAGGCCTGGACGGTCTCCTGCACCTTGGGCATGCGGGTCTGGCCGCCAACCAGCACGACTTCATCGATCTGACCAGGCTCCAGACCGGCGTCCTTCAGGGCAGCCCGGCATGGTGGAATGGTTTTCTGGATGAGGTCGTCGACGATCGCCTCCAGCTTGGCTCGCGTCAGCCTGATGTTGAGGTGCTTGGGTCCGTGCTGGTCCGCGGTGATGAACGGGAGATTGACATCTGTCTCTGTGCTACTCGACAGCTCGATTTTGGCCTTCTCCGCAGCGTCCTTGAGACGCTGTAACGCCAGGCGGTCGTTCCGCAGCTCGATGCCACTTTCTTTCCTGAATTCATCTGCGAGGTAATCGATAATGCGCTTGACGCCCCTGTGCTGGAACTCCTCGATCTCTTGCTCGCGGCACGAGCGGCATCGGCCTCGCCGGCGCGATGAGGACGGCGCGCCGCCGATCGCGCACGCCCAGACTGTCTCCCAGCCCTACATTGTCGCGCTGATGACCGAAGCGGCCGCACTGAAGTCCACGGACAAGGTGCTCGAAATTGGAACCGGTTCAGGCGCGCGGAGCTCAGTGAACTGCGCGGATCGGACGGCGGACGGGCTTCCGCATCACGCAGCCCGTGCACTTTCTCCGGGTCTTGCAGAGCATACGGTCGGAAGCTTGGACAAGGGAGCCGTGCCGCCGTCGAGATCGATCAGCGCATCAATGGCCTCATTGAGCTCCGAGGCCGCATCCGACTGCATGCCTTGCTTCGCGGACGCTACGAGGCGGTATGCGTCTAACGCCCACCGGCGGAGCAGATCTCGCTTCTGCTCCTCGCATAATGTCGGGTCGCGCAGAACCTCGCTCGGTCGCGTATAGCGATCGCAAGTTCGACCTGCACGCTCTCCTCGGCCGCTAGGCCTTTTGCGGCCGCAGGTTGAGGTGGCTTTCTGGCGACGGCACTCGCCGAAGCGCGTAGCGCGTCTTGCCGGTCGCCACACCCACTGCCGGATTGTCTGACATTTGGGATCTTGTTCGGCATAGAATCCTCCCGATACAGCGGGAGCAGGGGTCAAATGGTATCAGTCCCAATACACCTCCAATGGCGTTGCGCCGCTGGGTGTCTGAGCCAAACGCCGGCGAAGGGCGACAAGCAACTAGTGAGCAGCCAAGGAATTTCAAGAAGGACACCAAGCCTCATTACTCCACAAGATTTCCGAAGCCTGAGGAGTTTGCCTGCAGAAACTTCTCGGGAGCGGGTTGGCTATGCCGTCAGCCGCCGTGCCTTTTGGATGAGCAACTGCCGCAGGCGTTGAGGGTCAGGCATCCCCACAGGTCCGTCGTCCCCAACATGATTGGGCTGCCATCCAGGACCTCTGAGGGCGCGTCCGCAGCGAGCGGCCCCTTCAGCCGCCGTGCGGCGGAGCCGTCTGCGAGTTGGCCCCGAATCCACCTAGGATCACGCGGGGGCGGGCGCCCCCTGCGCACCGGCAAATGATGGGTCCGCGATCCAGCCAAAGGTCACTCCTCATACTCTTGAATCGGTGTCGCCGTAGGCGGGTGCTCGCCGACGCCCCCGTTACTACCCCCAACTTGTATCGTTGTGTTGGGCAAGAGCGAAACGCCCGGGCGGCCGGCAGGCACGGCGAGGATCGCAGGATACGTGAGGTGTAACTTAGCGTGCGATAAATTCGCATCTAGAATTTGCGCGGGTTGTCGTTCTAGGTCCTCGTTTGTCTCAGCCACAACACACAGTTCGTACGCGCGGTGCCGATTACTGTTCTCGGCCACGAATTCGGATCGGAGTCCGAGTCCCTCCCGCCATGCCAGATTGAACAGCCGACGGCATTAGGGACGACAAGGTGGGTGCAACGGACCAAGACAATCGATTGGCGGCGCGTCTTGCGCATTGTCTCACGGACGTGTATTACAGCCTCAGCAAGGCAGCGTGAAAAGCACGATTTTTCATAGGGTTACGTAGGAGTCTTCGGAGGTTCGATCCCTCCCGCCCCAGCCAGATGTCAAGCTGTTGAGTTCATTCGGTAAGCAGTTTCACTTTGGGCGCGTTTGGAAACACAGATTTTAAGGCTCGGTCCAGAATCGAACTAAACGGCGTGGCCATGCTGGCTTATCTCCGAGGCTTCCATCCGAACATATACCGTGGAAGCTGGGCGGGCAGGTGTTTTGCCCTCATCGTAGAATAGGGTGCTACGGCGAACGAAGCGGACAACCGGTCCAGATGCGCATGTGCGGAATTGCAGCCGTGCCGCAGTCGGCCCGGCCGGTGGCCTCGGGCGCGGTCGTTGCCCCGCTACCGGGGACCATTACGACTGCAAATCGCGTGGCCTTCGTTTCCTTGGCCGACCGGAACGATATAGACCCCGCACTTCCTGCTGTTGAAAGAGCTCCGCGCAGACGCCACGCAGCCATTGGCTTGCCGGGTCATGATGGAAGCGGGCGTGCCAGTATTGCTTCACCGTAAATCCGGCGATTGCCAGCGGGCAGTCGAGCACGCGCAGTCCGTAATAGTGAGCCAGCGTTTCACCAATGTGCCTTGGAAGGGTGGCGATCAGGTCAGTCGTCCCGACGATTGCAGGCAACCCCAAAAAGCCGGGTAGCTCCAGCCCAACGTCTAGGACTAATTTCTGCTCCTGCAGCGCAGCGGCGAGCAACTGATGCCCGGTGCCGGAGCGAATGAGGACGTGTGCCTCACGCCTGAAATCCTTTGCCGTGATGCGGTCGCGGATCCGGGCATGTTTCGCGCTCGCCAGGCAGACCCAATCCTGCGGAAACAGTGCCTGTTGGAAGTGTCCCGCGTCGAGATCCGAGATGTAGCCGAGCGCCAGATCGGCCTTTCCGGACTGCAGCATTCTTGGGGTGTCGGGGCCGATCTGTGTCGCCTCGATACGAACGCCAGGCGCAACGCGACGGACCTGAGCGAGAATGGAGGGAAGCAGCGTGACGTGACTTCCATCCGTCATGCAAATGGCGAAACGGCGTTTCGCGGTTGTCGGATCGAAGTCGCTGCGAAGCTCGGCCAGGCGACGCAGCATCTCCAGCGCCTGCCTCGCCGTGCCGATCAGAGCCTCCGCGCGCGGCGTCGGCAGCATGCCGTCTGCTGACCGGACGAAGAGCGGATCGTCTAATTCCTTTCGCAGACGGGCCAGCCAGATCGAAATGGTCGGCTGACTTTGACCGAGCTTCTCGGCTGCCTTGGTGACGCTACCCGTTGCGAACAATGCGTCGAACAGCCTGAGCAGGCGCGGGTCCAGCAGGTTGGTCTCGATGGGATCCTGGTGCTTCATTGCGATTCACAATAATTGCTATAAAGATCATAATATATCTAAATATCGAGCGGCCGGCTACCGTGCTTCCAACGCCGAGAATGGCGCGGGAGAAGCGTTCGGATGAGGATCTGCTTTATCGGAGCGGGAGCCTTGGGCTCGACCATCGGCGGTACGCTGGCGCGCGGCGGGGCCGAGGTCTGGCTGATCGATCCGTTCCAGGCTCATGTCGACGCTATCAATGCCGGCGGCCTACGGGTGCTCGAAGTTGGCGCCGAGACCGTTGTGAAGGTCACTGCGTGCACTTCCGCGACCCAGGTTGGCGTAGAGGCAGACCTCGTCATTGTCCTCGTCAAATCCTACCACACGCGGGATGCCATCCGTGCCGCGGCGCCGATCATCGGGCCGCGGACGGTCGTGATGTCGCTTCAGAACGGTCTTGGTCACGAGGACATCCTGTCGGAGGAGGTTGGTCGTGACCGGGTCATAGCGGGCAAGACCTACGTCGGCGGTGTGCTGCTCGGCCCTGGTCATGTTCGTTCCGGGGTCCTCGGCAAGGAGACCATCATCGGCGAGCTTGACGGTCGCTTGACGGAACGTGCGCAGCTAATCTCCGGGACTTTTAATCGCGCCGGAATTCTCACGCGGCTCAGCGACAACATCTTGGGCACGATGTGGGACAAGTTGTTCATCAACGTCGCCGGAGGAGGAATTACCGCCGTTACCGGGCTGACTTATGGCGGCCTGTATTCGCTGCCAGTTCTGGAAGATTGCGCGCTGGCCGCAATCTCGGAGGGCATCGCGGTTGCGCAAGCTGCCGGCGTGAAGATCTCGATTACCGATCCGCGACGCGCCTGGACGATGGCGTCCGCCGGACTTCCGCCCGAGTTCAAGACGTCGATGCTGCAGAGCTTGCAGTCCGGCAATCTGACCGAGGTTGACTACATCCACGGCTCCGTCGTGCGTTGGGGCGCCAGGCTCAACGTGCCGACCCCCGTCAATTCCACCCTCGTCGCGCTGGTCAAAGGCATCGAATACGCCCGCAGCGACTATCCTGGAAGGTCTTGAGACAATGTCATTGCCCCGCGCTTATGTCGAACACGTCGCGATCCGTGTGCCGGACGTTGATCGTCACGTCGACTTCTTTCGTGAGGTGCTTGGTCTCGCCAATCGCGATGAGCAACCCGCCGATGGTACGCGCCCGCGTCAGGTTTGGGTGCTCGGAAGCGTGCAACTCATTGAAGATCCGAATTTCGTCGGACCAGAGGGGCGTCTCGCCCATCTCGGCATCATGGTCGACGATTACGAAGGTGTACTCACCCGTGCCGCCGCCTGGGGCGCCAAGGCGTTGCCCGCCGGGCCGAACTGGCTCGAGCTGCCGGGCGGGCTCAACGTCGAAATCTTGCAAGCCAGCGCAGGCGCCGTGGAAGCCGCCCTGGCGATCAATCCCCGTGCCTAGAGGAAGACGCGATATGACAGATGAGCGCTACTGGGACGATGCCAAGGTCGGCGATGAATGCGTTACGCCACCGGTGACGGTCACAGAAGGAATGGTAAATGCCTACGCCGAACTGACGGGCGATTTCACGCCGGTCCATGTCGACGAGGAGTACGCGAAGACAACGCCGTTCGGCACGCGCGTCGCGCACGGGCTGTTTGGTCTGTCGCTGGCCGACGGTTTGAAGACCCGTGCCTACTACCGCTTCCTCCCGGGAATGTCGCTGGGCTGGACGTGGGATTTCAAGCTGCCGATCAAGCTCGGGGACACCGTGCACGTGAAGTTCCGCGTGGGTTCAATGCGCGAGACAAAGCGGGACGGGTGGGGCATCGTGGTGCTGCCCTCGGAGCTGATTAATCAGCGCGGCGAAGTGGTGCAGCTCGGTGAGCATCGGCTGATGATTCCGATGCGCCCGAAGACCGGCGTCGCGGGAGAGCGCGCATGACCGCGCAAGATCTGCCGCTCAAAGGCGTCCGCGTCATCGACTACAGCCATTTCCTGGCCGGCCCGTTCATGGGCCGTTGCCTCGCCGCGATGGGCGCGGAGGTCATCAAGGTGGAGCGTCCAAAGGGCGGCGACGCAGGCCGGGCCCATGGATATTTCAAGGACGAACAATCCGGCTACTTCCTACAGCAGAATATGGGGAAGCAGGGACTTTGCATCGACCTGCGCGACAAGCGTGGTCTCGACATGATGATGAAGCTGGTCGACACAGCCGATGTCTTCATCGAGAATTACCGACCCGGCGCACTCGAACGTCTCGGGCTTGGTTACAAAGCGCTATCGGGGCGGAATCCGAAGCTGATCTATTGCTCGGTCTCCGCCTATGGTCACACCGGTCCCTATGCCGATCGTCCGGGCTTCGGCCTGATCGCAGAGGCGATGTCGGGGGCCCTGGCGCAATTGGGCAATCCCGGCGAAGCGCCGCCACTGCTGCGGATGCCGCTGGCCGATATGTACACTGGCATTCATGGCGTCGCTGCTATCAATGCGGCGCTGGTTGGCCGTGCGTCGTCCGGGCGCGGCCAACATATCGATCTGGCGCTGTACGATTGCATGGTCTCGATGCACGACTATGCGGTTCAGCGTTACTTCCTCTCGGGCGGCGCTGACCTGCCGAAGCAAACCGGCAGCGGACAGCCGGACTCGACCGTTTACGGGGTCTTTCCGGCCAAGGACGGCAATCTTGTCATCGCTGCGCAAGTCGATGATGCGTGGCGACGATTGGCGAGCCTGATTGGAGGAGACACGCTGGCATTGGACGAGCGTTTCGCCAAGCCCGCCGCGCGGAACGCCCATTATGCTGAAGCCATGGAGATTGTGCGCAACTGGACGCTATCACAGCCGTCTCGGGATGCGTGTCTTGCGGCACTCGAGGAAGCAGGTGTGCCGTCCGCTCCCGTGCAGACCATCGAAGAGGTCGCGAGGGATCCGCAGATCCATGCGCGCGGCATGCTGGTCGAGCAGGAGCATCCGGTGCTCGGCAAGGTAACGCTGCCGAACCTGCCGTTCCGGTTCTCCGATTGCGACACTACGGTGCGTACTCCGGCGCCACTGCTTGGGCAGGACAATCGCCGCATTGCCGCATCGCTGGGACTGTCGGCCGAAGCCGTCGACGCGATGGTGCGCGACGGCGTGCTTTACAACGAAGCTGCAGTGCGGGAGTGAGCGATGAGCGATCGTTATGCGGTGATTGGCAATCCGATCGGCTTCAGCAAATCACCCTTGATCCATGGCACTTTCGCCAGAATGACGGGACAGGATCTCGTCTATGAGGCGATCGAGGGACCTATCGATGGCTTCAGCCGACGGGTCGACCAATTCCGGACAGAGGGTGCCAAGGGGCTGAACATCACCGCCCCTTTCAAGCTCGATGCCTTCGCTTATGCAAATGAGCTTTCAGAGAGCGCCAGACGGGCAGGTGCCGCAAACTGCCTGAAATTCGAGGGCGACCGGATCATCGCCGAAAATTTCGACGGGGTAGGGCTGGTGCAGGACATCACTGCCAATCTCGGCGTCAAAATGGCCGGTCGGCGCGTCCTGATGCTCGGCGCCGGGGGAGCGGCGCGTGGCGCGTTGCTGCCTTTCCTGCGCCAGCAACCGTCCGAGTTGGTTCTCGTCAATCGAACGCTGTCCAAAGCCGTGGCATTGGCCGAAGAGTTTGCCGGCTGTGGTCCCCTGATGGTGAGCGGCTACGCTGAACTGGCGGACCTTGCCGAGGGCTATGACGTCGTGGTCAACGCGACCTCTGCCAGCCTGCGAGGTGAAATGCCGCCGCTTCCGGGGAATGTCTTCCAGGGCGCGGAGCTGGCGTACGAACTTGCCTATGGCAAAGGATTGACTCGCTTTCTGCAAGCGGCCCGCGCCGAAGGCGTGGCCAAACTGGCTGACGGCGTCGGCATGCTGGTCGAGCAGGCGGCGGAAGCCTTCGTCTGGTGGCGCGGCGTGCGACCGAGCACGGCCCAGGTCATCGCCGAATTGACTGTTCCATTGAGCTGACGGACGACGCCGACAATGCATCGCAAACCCGGCTTTCTCGTCGGCCTGATCGGCAGCGGCATCTCGGCGTCTCGCACGCCGCCCATGCACGAAGCGGCCGCCGACGCCGCTGGCATCCGCTATCTCTACAAGAAGATCGATCTGACCGAGTTGAACCTCGGCGTCGAAGCATTGCCGGAATTGCTCACGGCCGCAAGGCGGATGGGCTTTGACGGTTTGAACGTAACCCATCCCTGCAAGCAGGCGATCCTTCCACTGCTGGACGAGCTTTCGCCCGACGCCGAGGCGCTTGGTGCGGTGAACACCGTGGTCGTCAGGAACGGCCGAATGACCGGCCACAACACCGACTGGTTCGGCTTCGCGGAGAATTTCCGCCGCAACATGCAAGGTGCACCACTTGGTCGCGTCGTGCAATTCGGCGCAGGCGGCGCCGGTGCGGCGGTTGCTTTCGCGCTGAAGAAGCTTGGCGTGCAGGAACTGACCATCATAGACGTCGACCTGGCCAAGGCGCAGAGCGTGGTCGACGGCTTGTCCTCTCGATTTGTAGAAGGGCGCTTGAGGGTCGGCCAGGATGTTGCCGCCGCCGTGGCGGCCGCAGACGGAATTGTCAACGCGACGCCGATCGGCATGGACAAATATCCGGGAACGCCGCTGCCGCTGGCGATGCTGTGTTCCGGTCTCTGGGTTGCCGAGATCATCTACTTCCCGCTGGAGACCGCGCTGCTGCGCGCGGCGCGGGCCCTCGGCTGCCGCACGGTCGATGGTGGCGGAATGGCTATCTTCCAGGGCACCGAAGCGTTCCGCCTGTTCACGGGCGTCTCGCCTGATCCAGACGTCTTCTTCGCAACTTTCGCATCCCTGGGAGGGTGACACCCGGCCGATGGGCGAGCGGCACGCACAACGCCCGAGAGGAAACGCAAGATGGGCTACACGCTCGATTTCTCGGTGGTTTGGCACGCAATGCCCGCGTTGCTGTGGGGTTGCGTGGGGACGTTGGGTTTGGCGCTTGCTGGCATGACGCTCGCAATGATCATCGGCGTCGCGGGCGTCGCGGCCCGCGATGCGAAGGCGGCCTGGTTGCGCGCCATCGTGATCGGCTTCGTCGAAATCGTGCGCAACACGCCGTTCCTGGTGCAGATCTTCTTTCTGTTCTTTGCACTGCCGCTCGTCGGGGTAAAGCTCAATCCGACCGCCACGGCCATTATCGCACTCGGCGTCAACGGAGGCGCGTACGCCATCGAGATCATCCGCGGCGGCGTGCAATCGATTCACAAAGGGCAAATCGAGGCTGGCTACGCGCTCGGACTGCACAAAGGGCAGGTATTCCGTTCCATCGTACTCAAGCCCGCGCTTCGCGCGATCTATCCCTCGCTCACGGGACAGTTCATCATGCTGACGCTGACCTCGTCGATCTGTTCGGCTGTGTCGGCTTACGAATTGACGTCGGTCGCGCAGCGAATCGAAAGCGACACATTCCGCAGCTTCGAGGTCTATTTTTTCGTCACTTTCCTCTACCTCGCGATCTCCTGGCTGCTGATGGCGGGCTTCGCAATCATCTCTCACCGCTTCTTCTCATATCCGACGCGCTGAGGAGCACAGATCATGACACCGCATTTCGGCGTTCCCGAGTTCGGCTTCCTCCTGCGTGGTCTGCAATGGACGGTACTCCTGACGCTGGTTGCATTCGTCGGTGGCTGTACCGCCGGCCTGGTCGTCGCATTGTTGCGCACCTGCGGTCGCACGACCGTGGAATGGATAGTTCGGATCTATATCGGAATCTTCCAGGGGACACCGCTGCTGCTGCAACTGTTCGTGGTGTATTACGGCTTGGCGCTCCTCGGATTGAAGCTGTCAGCATTCGTTGCGGTCGCGATTGGGTTCACCGTCAACGCCTCGGCTTTTCTGGGCGAGATCTGGCGCGGCGCAATCCAGGCCGTGCCTCGCGGTCAGACCGAGGCCGCGATGGCGCTCGGTCTACACTATTCCGCGCGCATGCGCGACATCGTGCTGCCGCAAGCCATTCGCATCGCGCTGCCGGCGACCATTGGCTATCTCGTGCAGCTCATCAAGGGTACCTCGCTCGCTGCCATCGTCGGCTTCATCGAACTCGCCCGCGCCGGTCAAATCGTGTCGAACCAGACCTACCAGCCGTTGCTCGTCTTCGGTGTGGTCGGCGCGATGTATTTCATCCTCTGCTGGCCACTCTCGTGGTGGGGCAGTCGGATGGAGGCCAGGCTCGCCCTGGCCGGTCAAAGGTAGGTTCGGCGCACCTACTCAATCAAACACAGCCATCACCAGGAGGAGATACTCATGTTGTTTTCGCTCAATCGCCGCCAACTCGGCGTTACGCTGCTGACGCTGTCGGCCATCGTTGTCGCAGGCGGCTCGCAGGCGGGCACTCTGGAGGACGTGAAGAAGAAGGGCGTCGTCGTCATCGGCATTCAGGGCGATAATCCGCCCTGGGGCTATGTCGATAGCTCAGGAAAGCAGGATGGGATCGATGCCGACATGGGGCGTGCCTTCGCTGAATATCTCGGCGTGAAGGCCGAGTTCGTCCCGCTGGCGGTGGCCAATCGTATTCCGGCGCTGACCACAGGCCGCGTAGACATTCTGTTCGCGACCATGGCCATGCTGCCCGAGCGTGCGAAGGTGGTACAATATTCCAAACCCTATGTTGCCAATGAGATTACACTTGTCGCTGCCCAGGCAACGCCGATCAACAGTAACGCCGATATGGGGAAGTACGTTATCGGCGTCCCACGCTCCTCCACGCAGGACACCCAGGTAACCAATAATGCTCCTGCGGGCGCCGAAATCCGCAGGTTTGATGATGACGCGGCCACGATCCAGGCACTGCTCTCGGGTCAGGTGCAGGCGGTCGGGGCAAACAGCTTCTACCCGCAGCGTCTGAACGCTGCAAAGCCGGAACTTGGGTTCGAGCCCAAGCTTCACTTCACCGCCTTGTACAACGGGGCCTGCACGCGCCTCGGAGAGAAGGAGTGGAACGAGACGGCGAACAAATTCGTCGACCAGATCAAGTCCAATGGCAAATTGGCCGCTTTCTACGCCAAGTGGATGAAGGCGCCCGTGCCGGTCTTCCCCGACTCGGTCCCCGGCGTTCCGTTCACAGTTCAATAGTCACTGCAAGCGGCCGACGCGCTGGGCGCGTTGGCCGCCGTCCGATAACGGAGGCCGAATCCATGCAGGACCAGATCCTGATCGAAATGAAGGGCGTGCAGAAATGGTTCGGCGGGTATCAGGCTCTCCGCAACGTTGACCTCACTGTGCGCAGAGGGGAAAAGATCGTGCTTTGCGGTCCGTCCGGTTCGGGCAAGTCGACGCTGATACGCTGTATCAACCGCCTGGAGGCAATCCAGCAGGGCAGTATCGTGGTGAACGGTCATCGGTTTGACGACAGCATCAAAGCCATCGATGTCGTACGCCAGGACGTCGGCATGGTCTTTCAGAGCTTCAACCTTTTTCCGCATATGACGGTCTTGCAGAACTGCATGCTCGCGCCCATTCGCGCGCGCCGCATCAGCAAGACCGAAGCGGAGGCGAGCGCGCGAAAATATCTCGAGCGGGTGCGCATTGGCGAGCAGGCCGAGAAGTATCCGGCGCAACTCTCGGGCGGTCAGCAGCAACGTGTCGCGATCGCGCGTGCTCTCTGCATGCAGCCCAAGGTCATGTTGTTTGATGAACCGACTTCGGCTCTCGATCCGGAAATGGTCAAGGAAGTGCTCGACACGATGATTGGCCTCGCCAACGACGGCATGACCATGATTTGCGTCACCCATGAAATGGGTTTTGCCCGCCAGGTTGCCGACCGTGTCATCTTCATGGCTGAAGGGCAGATCATCGAAGAAGGTGTGCCCGACGCTTTCTTCCGCAATCCGCAGCACGCTCGCACCAAGCAGTTCCTTGGCGAGATCCTCGCCCATCACTGAACGGAGTTATTCCATGAGCCGTCTTGTCTACGTCCTCAACGGGCCAAATCTCAATTTGCTTGGCAAGCGTCAGCCCCACATCTATGGCCACGAGACGCTTGCGGATGTGGAGCGAGATTGTCGGGGGCTAGCCACGGAGCTGGCTCTGGAGATGCGCTTTCACCAGTCGAACAGGGAATACGAGCTGATCGACTGGATCCACGAGGCGCGCGAGACGGCTGTCGGCATCGTCATGAATCCCGCGGCTTTCACCCATACCTCGGTCGCCATCCTAGACGCTTTGAACACGTTCGAGGGGACAGTAATCGAGGTGCACATTTCCAATGTGCACAAGCGCGAGGAATTCCGCCACCGCTCGTTCGTTTCCAAACGAGCTGATGGCGTTATTGCAGGCTTCGGCACTCAGGGTTATCTGCTCGGTTTGCGTCGGTTGGCCAAGCTGCTCGATGAGAAGGGATAGAATCGTATGAGTGCACCCGTCCGCCTGACGGTCATGGGAGCGGGTCTCATCGGCAAGCGACACATTGAACATATTCTCGCGCGGCCGGAGGCGGTCTTATCGTCAATCGTCGATCCGATGCCGGTTGCACGGGAGTTGGCGGTATCGCTCAAGGTGGACTGGTTTTCGTCCGTTCAGGACATGATCTCTGAAAACCGGCCGGAGGGGGTGGTTGTCGCCACCCCCAACCAGATGCACGTGGCCAACGGCATGGATTGTATCGCTGCGGGCATCCCGGCGCTGATCGAGAAGCCGTTAGCGGATGATATCGTGGCGGCACAGACGTTGGTCGAAGCATCCGAGCGGGCGGGCGTGCCGCTGCTAACCGGCCACCACCGTCGCCACAACCCGATGATCCAGCGCGCCAAGGCGGAGATCGACAGCGGCAGGCTCGGTCAGATCGTGTCAGTGCATGGCATGTTCTGGCTGATCAAGCCGGACGATTATTTTGAAGTGCCCTGGCGCGGCGAGAAAGGAGCGGGTCCCGCTTTCGTGAATCTCATCCACGATGTCGACCTGCTGCGGTACCTGTGCGGGGATATCGTGGCGGTACAGGCTGCCCAATCCAATCGGCTGCGTGGAAATGCGGTCGAAGAGACCGCGGTGATCATCCTGCACTTCGCGTCCGGCGCGCTGGGAACGGTCAATGTCTCCGATACCATCCAGTCGCCTTGGAGCTGGGAATTCACCACCGGAGAGAATCCGGCCTACAGCATACGCTGGAGACCTGCTACCAGATCGGCGGCACGAGGGCATCGCTGGCCATTCCGCAACTCGATCTGTGGCATCACCCGAGCAAGGCCAGCTGGTGGGCGCCGATCGAGCGCGAGCGGCTGAGGTTCGAGAAAGAAGACCCGCTTGGCCTGCAGATCGCAAATTTCTGTGGCGTTATCCGCGGCACGGCCACGCCTGTGGTGAGCGGGCGCGAAGGGCTAAAAACGCTCAGGGTGATCGACGCGGTCAAGCGCGCAGCGGAAACCGGAGATCTCGTGTCGTTTTGACTCTGGTAAGCACAGGTGTCTACGCTGAAGTATCGATATTTTATTTGGCGAACCATCAAGGTGCCGCTGATAGACAATGCTGGGAGCACTATGATCCTGCGACGAAGGCCCGTTTTCGGCCGGATAAACCCAGTGGTGCGATTGGTAAGTCATTGATTGTTCTCTACCCGTCGCTATCTCTTAATCAGCGGGTCCCAGGTTCGAGCCCTGGTGCGCCCACCAAATAAATCAAGACCTTAGCAAGAGAAACCGTTTGAGTCCGACGGACTAAAACGGTTTTTCAAACGGTGTTCTTGACGGCCAGCCGGCGAGTCCACTCTCGGCATTGTGATCTACTCTGTCCGTCTCGACGGAGGCCAAGGCGACTCGAAGGCGTCCGGCAGAACCACTTCCTTGATGTTGTATGTAGATCAGAGCCGCCCGACATAGCCGGCATTTTTCCACTTCTGTTCAATTTCATCAGCGACGCATTGGGTAGCCGCGCAGCGCCTCCACCGAAATAGTGCTTGAAGTCGATGTGAACTCTTATGTTGTCTGGCCAATAAGCCGCCATGCGGTCATAGAGGAGAACCGATCCGGTCTCGAAGCGCCGATAGACCGATTTGTGCATCGGCGATTTTGATTCCGCCATTCGGAGGTTCGATCTCTCCCGCCGCAGCCAAGCAGTCACTCAATTATAGAGAGTGGGACCGTATTGGCTGAAAGTGCCGCATTTTACGGGATTTTTGTGCGGCTCTCTAAAGTCTCTGCTCCTCTGAAACCGGCAACCTTGGCGAGAAGTCGTCGAAAGTCTCCAGCCCAAACCGCAGAAATTACCTTTTTCCGTGGAGACGATTGGCAGAGACCGGTTCGATCACCACTGGACAGTGGGGGTGGCAGTGAATTTTGACGGTTTCAAACCGCTCGACGACTATTGGCTCTGCGATGGCGATAGCTATTCTGCAGAAGCGGAAAACGGAACTCGAAATTGCTAAACGGCTCTGTCGAACGATTGCTATCGCATGCGCGGCAGGGCTCACAGGGGACAGTGGTGATGCGACAGCGCGTTCGCTTTGAAAGCGAGTGCAACCACACCCTTTAAATTGATCACTTCTCTCTCCAGAGGCATACGTAGCCAAGCGCGCATTCACGCTTCGCAGTCGATAACCGCTCCGAGTGGGGGCAAGTGGGACGGTCGGTAAGGTTCATGAGCATACTGAACCAATCTCATTATATACTGTCGAGCCGCGGAAGCCCTTCCCACCAGCACCGATCGTGTCCCGTGGCGTGGTGTAGCTGGCGGCGGGTCACCGCGTTCGCCGGCTGGAGAGCCGGGCTGGTCAGCTGGCGATAGCCGTGATGCTGACGCTCGGATCATCGCTCAACGGCGCGATGGTTTCCAGTGCCATGTAGCGGGCACGCTGGACGGCCCATTCATCATTCTGTTCGAGCAGGATCGCGCCGATGAGGCGAGTGATGGCGTCATCGTTGGGGAAGATGCCGACCACCTCGGTCCGCCGTTTGATCTCGCCGTTGAGACGCTCGATCGGGTTGGTCGAGTGCAGCTTGGTCCGATGCTGTGCGGAAAGGTCATGTAGGCGAGCACATCGGTCTCGGCCTCGTCGAGGAAGCCGGCAAGTTTGGGCAGCTTGGGGCGGAGCTGGTCGGCGACCTTGCGCCACTGGGTTCGCGCGGCCTCGGCGTCGTCCTGGGCAAACGCTGTGGCGATGAAGGCGGAGACGACGCGCCGCCCGCTCTTGCCGGCATGCGCCAGCGCGTTGCGCATGAAGTGGACGCGGCAACGCTGCCAGCTGGCATCGAGCACCTTGGCCACGGTGGGCTTGATGCCTTCGTGGGCGTCGGACACGACCAGCTTGACGCCGCGCAGGCCGCGGCGGGCGAGCTGGCGCAGGAACGCCGTCCAGAACGTCTCGGCCTCGGAAGGGCCGATGCCAATGCGGAGGACCTCGCGTCGGCCGTCGCTATTGACGCCAACCGCGACAATCACCGCGACTGAGACGATGCGGCCATTCTGGCGCACCTTCACGTAGGTGGCGTCGATCCACAGATACGGCCAGTCGCCCTCGATCGGACGGGCGAGGAAGGCCTTCACCTTGTCATCGATCTCGCCGCACAGCCGGCTGACCTCGCTCTTGGAGATGCCGGTCATGCCCATGGCCTGGACGAGGTCGTCCACCGAGCGGGTCGAGACGCCCTGCACATAGGCTTCCTGCACCACGGCGGTGAGCGCCTTCTCGGCCATGCGTCGCGGCTCCAGGAAGCCCGGGAAGTAGGAGCCTCGCGCAGCTTGGGAATGTGCAGCTCAACCGCGCCGGCGCGGGTCTCCCAGATCCGGTCGCGGTAGCCGTTGCGCTGGGCCAGGCGTTCGGGGCTCTTCTCTTCGTAGGCCGCCCCGGTCTGGCCTTCCACAGCTCCATCAGGCGCTGGGCGGCAAAGCCGATCATCTCGCGCAGCAGATCGGCGTCGGGGGTCTTCTCTACGAGCGTGCGCAGGTTCATCATGTCTTCGGTCATCGGTGGTTCCTCGGTTGCGTTGGCGTGTCGCAACCCGATCCTACCGGAGAACTGCCGGTGACCACCGCAAAGCTGCCCGCCCGCTACGGCGCTATTTGAAGGCGCGCATCCGGGCGGCTTTGCTCTACCGAGCTACACCACCACCGGGGACACGACCCCAGCAACTAGTAAGTGCTGGCAATATTTCAGAATTATAAGTAGCGTCGCGGCAAGAAAAATCGCGATGGCCGCCCGGTCAACGCAAGTTAAAAATGGGGAGATTCAAATGCTTTTGCTGAAAGCCGCAGTTGCAGCCGGTCTAGTCATCACAGCTTTTACGGGCGCTGCGCTTGCGCAGAGCAAGCCGCCGGAAATCAAGATCGGTATCACCACTTTCCTGTCGGGACCGGCTTCCGTATTCGGCGTACCGGCAAAGGCCGCGGCCGAGATGATTGCAGAAGACCTCAACAAGAAGGGCGGAATCGGCGGTGTACCGGTAAAACTGTCTTTCATCGATGAAGGCGCCGGCGGCGAGGCATTGGTCTCGAACTACCGGCGCATGGTGCAAGACGAAAAGGTCGACGTGACTTTCGCCTCCATCTCCTCGGGCAGCTGCAATCAGCTTGTCCCGGTCGCCGAAGACCTCAAAGTCATGAACTTTATGTGGGATTGCGGTGCGGCTTCTATTCTGGAGACGAAGAAATATCGCTACAATTTCCGCACGCAGGCTAACGGCACGCCGGAGATGCTGGCGGTGCTCGTCTATCTCCTTAAGACAAAGCCCGACTTTAAGACCATCGCGGTCGTCAATCAGGACTACGCGTGGGGCCGCGAAAGCTGGGAAATCTTCTCCACCGCATTGAAGGCGCTGAAGCCCGACGTTCAGGTGTTGGCGGAGCTTTTTCCGAAGTTCGGTGCGCCGGACTATTCCACCGAAGTTTCGCGCTTACTGGCATTGCGGCCGGATGTCGTTCTAACCACCTCCTGGGGCGGCGATCTCGACACGCTGGTCCGTCAGGCCGGTCAACGCGGCCTGCTGCAACAGTCGACCTTCGTGTTGGGCATCGGCGAATCCTCGATCCAGCGACTGGGCAAGGATCTGCCGGAAGGCCTGATCGTCGGCGCGCGTGGCGATCATTGGTTCCTGCATCCTGAAAAGAAGAACGATCCGGCCTTCAAGGCGTTTGCCGAGGCATTCAAGGCAAAGACCGGCGCCTGGCCGATTTACCCCGTCTACCACATGGCGCAGGCTTTCACGGCGCTGCAAGCTGCCTATGACAAGGCGATCAAGGCCAATGGCGGCAACTGGCCGACACGGGAGCAGGTCGTAGACGCAACCTCCGGCACCGAGTTCGCGACCGGTTTCGGCCGGCCGATCACGCTGAGGCCCGAGGACAACCAAGGTCTGGAAGCGCAGCTCGTCGGCGTCACCAAGTCTTTCCCGGGCTATGACTTCAAACTGCTCGACAACATGATGATCTTTGATCCGAAGGTGATCACCAATCCGGCGGGCGTGCGCTCGGTCGAGTGGCTGAAGACGCTCAAGCCGGAATTCGTTAAAATGGACGTTCCGACCTTCAAGCAGTAGGCCAGATCATCGTCCTCCGGGCAAAAACCGCAGGACGGCTTTCCTGAAGGTCTCCATGAATTCGACTCTCGCCATATTGGCCGTCCTTGACGGGATCAGTTACGCCGCCTTGGTGTTCCTGGTTTCCGTCGGGCTGAGCCTGATTTTCGGTGTGCTTCGCGTGGTGAATGTCGCGCACGGGTCGCTTTATGCCTTTGGCGCCTATCTCGCCGCGACGTTGAGCCTCGTGATTGCGCAGGTGTCGCCGTGGCTTACCTATCCCGCATTGCTGGTTGCCTCCATCGTCATAGGGTTTGTGTGCGGCGGTTTCATCGAGCGCTTCCTGTTGCGGCCGCTTTACGGACGAGACGACGTGTTGCAGCTCCTGATCACCTTCGCGGCCTTCATGATCATGGACAATCTGCAGCGTCTGATCTGGGGCGTGCAGCCCATCTTCGCTGCTGAGCCCTTGAAGCTGTTGCCGAACATCAGCGTATTCGGCGTGAACTATACGTCCTACCAGGTCGTCCTGCTTCCAGGCGTGGCAGTCGCGACGCTGTTCGGACTGCGTTACTTCTTGCGGAAAACTCTTGCGGGAGCCGTGATTCTAGCAGTAACCGAGGATCGGGAGGCGTCAACCGCCATCGGCATCGACGCCCAACGCGTCTACTCTATTACGTTCATCATCGGGGCGAGCCTGGCGGCGCTCGGCGGCGCGCTTGCTTCGCCGACCACGTCGCTGGTGCCCGGCATGGGCGCGGACATGATCGTGCTCTCGTTCGCGGTGGCAGCCACTGCGGGTCTGGGGCAGATCGAGGGCACCGCCCTTACGGCCCTTATGATCGGTTTGACGCGCGCCTTCGTCATCTATCTGCAGCCGGAGTTCGAAGTTCTCGTACCCTATCTGCTGATGGTACTGGTGCTTCTGGTGCGTCCGTTCGGACTGTTCGGTACGGTGCAGATGAGAAAAATCTGATGGCGGGCCGTATCAAGCCGATCACGGCAGTCGCAATCATCTTGTTTCTGGCCAGCGCGGTACTGCCGCTCTTCGTCGCGAGCTGGGCGACGTTATTCGCGCTCATCCTCGCCAAGGGCATCGTGGTGCTCGGCATCGTCCTGTTGCTGCAGGCGGGACAAGTATCGTTCGGACACGCGATGTTCTTCGCCACCGGCGCCTATACCGCGGCGTTCTGGGGCAAGTACATCGGCGGCGGCGATATCCTGATCTTTCTCGCGCTGGGAGGCATAACCTCTACCGTTTTTGGCCTGATCGTCGGCCTGTTCGTGGTTCGCTACAGGGAAATTTTCTTTGGAATGCTGAACCTGGCATTCTCCATGGTCTTGTGGTCGCTGCTCGAGAAAATGTTCCACTACACTAACGGCGCGGACGGCATCCGGGTCGCCCGTCCTGGCTTGTTTGGGTTTTCGTTCACGCCGGAGACGTTCCAATACGTTATTCTCTACGTGAGCCTTTTGGTCGCGATTGCTGCCTTCTACGGCGTGCAACGCTATCTCGACAGCCCGCTCGGTCACATGTTGCGGGCAATGAAATCTAACGAAACCAGGCTCGAATATCTTGGCATGTCGGCGCGGCGCGTGCTGCTCATCGGCTACGTGTTCTCCGCATTTCTCGGCGGCATAGGCGGCACTCTGGTATCGATCATTCAGCAGATCGCGACCCCCGAATTCGGCTTCTGGACCAAGTCCGGCGAGTTCGTGTTCATCGCGATCCTCGGTGGCAGCGCCCATGCTTTCGGTGCGTTTGCAGGCGCGGCGATGTTCGAATGCGTACGGTTCTATGCCGCGGCGCATCTGGCGGATTCTTGGCAGCTCATTCTCGGCGTCGTGCTGGTCGTCATCATTCTTTACGCGCCGAACGGCCTTATCGGCCTCCGCCAGCGCTACGGTCAATCCGGGCGGGGAGGGCATTAATGGCCAACGTCCTGCTTTCTGCCAAGAACATCAAGATCCGGTTCGGCGGCGTCATCGCCGCCGATGGCATCGACCTCGACGTCCTGGAAGGCGAAAACCTTGCCATCATCGGGCCGAACGGGGCCGGCAAGACGACGTTCCTCAACATCTCGACCGGTTATCTTCGGCCGCAAGCCGGCACCGTTACCTTTCTCGGCCACGACATCACCGCGCAGCTGCCACGTACGATCACCAGGCTCGGCATTGCCCGCGCCTTCCAGATACCACAGCTGTTCCTCGACCAGACCGTGATGGAGAACATGTTGATCGCGGCCGCCTCCCTGCGAGGCCGTCCGTCTGGTTTCCAGGCTCTTTCTCTCATGCCGGAAGTGCCGGAAATGAAGCGGCTGCTGGATCTCGTCGGTGTCAAATCGTATGCGGAACGAACGGCGCGCGAACTGCCCGAAGGGCAACGCAAGCTGGTCGATATTGCACTCGCGCTCGCGCTGAAGCCAAAGCTCCTCCTGATGGATGAGCCGACTTCGGGCGTCGCGTCATCAGAGAAACTCACCATCATGGACATTCTAACCACGGCGCTGGCAAAGGAGAAAGTCACCTCGGTCTTCGTCGAGCACGACATGGATATGGTGGAGCGCTATGCCAACCGCGTCGCCGTGTGGAATGTCGGCAAGATCCAGATGGTTGGGACGCCGGCTGAGGTTCTGGCGGACCCGAAGGTCCGGGAACAGGTGATCGGGATATGACACCGATGCTGAGTTTCGAGAATGTCAACGTCGCGATTGCTGACGCGCCTGTGTTGCGAAATGTGAGTTTCTCGCTGCTGCCGGGTGTGAGCGCAGCGCTTATCGGGCGAAACGGCGCCGGCAAGACCACGACCGTGCGCACTATCATGGGCTTCACAAAAGCGAGCGGCACCGTTCGTCTGGGCGGCGAAGATCTTGGAGCGATCGCGCCGCATCGCCGGCCGTCGCTGGGTCTTGGCTACGCGCCTGAGGACCGGCGTCTGTTTTCCGCCTTCACCGTCGAAGAAAATATTTTGCTTCCCGGTCGTGTCGCCAAGCTGAATCCGGACGAGACGCGGCGGCGGCTGGAGCGAGCGTATTCGGTGCTGCCGGAACTCAAAGAGCTTGCCAAACGTCCGGCGGGATCGGTCTCGGGCGGCCAAGGCAAGATGGTGGCGCTTGGGAGGGCGCTTATGCTTGGTACCCGGCTGCTTATCCTGGATGAGCCATTTCAGGGTCTCGCGCCTGTGTTAGCGCAGCGATATGCGGAAGCACTCCGGCGGCTTCGTTTGCAGGATAAGGACATTACGCTGCTGATCACCGAGTCGAATCCAAAGCTGCTCGAAACCTTTGCCGACGTGACGCTTACCATTGAAAGAGGTGAGATCGAGGCCCGCCAAGCTAATTGAAGACGCGGTGGAGGAGCCGCCGGCCTAAGCAGACCTCGGCGGTTTACCGATTCAGCGTCCGCTCTGCCACGTGATCGTGGCACTCTGTTTCGACCGTTCCTCGTAATCGTCGCGATTCAGATCGACCGTCGTTGGATTTCGGGCACGTCGGCTTAGTGCAGGTGTTTTAGTTTGTCCGCAGGGGCTGGCCGTCACATGGTCGCGGCCCGCTTCAGCCGCCCAGTTGAACAACCCCGAGGCGGCCTTGCGCATATGACGTGCGTTGCTGACGGAGGGCTTGCCGAACTTGCCCGCGACGATGTCATTCGAGATTGTCGCGATGTCATGCTTCGTCACCCGGCGCTGACGCACCATGAATTCATGGAAATGGTCGAGATTATCCGCGCTCTCGGCAATTCGTATCGCCTGGCTGCACTGGAGCCAGGAAGCGGCTTTCTCTACGGACGCTTCACCTTCAATTTCTGCCGGGTCGTTGTGTCGTGTGTCGAGCGGTAGGCGGCACTTCGGTGGCGCCCGGGTGTCGAGCATCTACGGCAGCGACCGTTTGCTGTGCGTGCCCATTATGGTTCAACCCGTGCAGACCATCGTGCGAGGCCCATGAACTGCCTCACGCGAAGGATCGGATCAGATATCGCAGGTCTGGTTGGTGTGGGGAAAGACGGTAGCACCCTAGTGACTCGAACCCCCGACAGATCACCGCATAATCTAATACGCTTACCCTCGCAGGCCTCGGCTGCTCCGCCGCAAGTCCAAGATCCCACTGACGCGCCGAGCGCCGTTCTCCCTCGCCGCCGCCGCAACGAAATCGCAACGAATTGGGTGAAACGAGCGTGAACAAAAACGGGACGGAAGCACCTGCCGATGAGAGAAAGATCAACAACTTAGAAGATGTTCACTGCGTTCGGGACGCAGCGGTCGCAGGTACAGAAGGCGCCGCCGAGCAATTTACATTTCGTCTGTAACCTGTTGATTTCGATAGTGCTGTTGTGACGGCGTTTTACAGCTAAGTAGCTGAAAGTTATTGTGAAAGATGAGACTCTTAATCTGCGGGTTCCAGGTTCGAGCCCTGGTGCGCCCACCAAGCATAAGCCCTCTTCTTCAAGAACTGACGAGAAGGGTCGCTGAGAACAAAACGGGTCTCGTGCGACGTTTTGTTGTCGGCGTTTTTGCGGTCGGATTGCTGCGAGACTTTCCTTTGTTTCTGCCCCGTCGCCGCAGGGGACCGCTGCTGCAGAATCGGTTGGTATCGTCACAGGATGCTGCCCAACGGGCTAGATGACCCCGTCTTTGCGCATTCGTTCCAGCTCGGGCTCCTGGAGCCCGAGAAGATCACCGAGTATCTCTCGGTTTCGTGCCTCGATAGCTTCGCCAACCAGAGAATTTCTCCAAGGCGTCGCGGCCCCGTGCGCATTCGCTTGTTCGCCGGGGCAGGTGATCGAGGAGCGACGTCAAGGCGCTGCCGGGGGGCGTCGCCGCGGTCGATGTCGACGCGGCCGCAGGGCCAACCGGGATCGTTACCCGCGAAGAGCTCCAGCGCGAGTCCGATCGCGCAGCCGGCATCGTCCGCAAGGCCGCCGCGCCCTGACAGTGCCTTGGGCGCGGCGGCGGCGTGGTCGAAACTGCAACCGGTATTCTACCTGCTAGCCGATCATTGAAGGCCAGCACTTGGTCGCGAAGCGATCATCTCGCCTCCGGCTTTGATGGCTGTCAGTGTCACGCATCTTGCGGCGCGGCTGCTCCGGCGGTCCGCCGCCGTGCCGGCAGGAAACACCCCGCAATCGCGCCGGCCAGTGACAGCGTCGCGGCGAGGCTCATCGCCGCGGCAAATCCGCTCTCGAAATGCGCGGCCGAATCGACCCCGCCATGCGCCGAGAAGTTCGCCACCAGCGCGGCGATACCGAACATGCCGCCGAGGAAGCGGCCCATGTTGAAGATGCCGGACGCCTTGCCCATTTCGGCCACCGCGACCGAGCTCAGGATGGCGTTCTGTGCTGCCGGCATCGCCATCGAGACGCCGACGCCGGCCAGCACCAGCGGCGCGACCAGGGCGGAGTAGGTAACCGCAGAGCTCACGAGCTCCGCGATCCAGCCAAGTCCGATCGCCTGCATCAGCAATCCCGTCACCACTAGCGGCCGCTCGCCGAACCTGTTGACGACCGCGCCGGCGATCGGGGCGGTGACGAACAGCGTCGCGGTCCAGGGCAGCAGGCGAAGTCCGGCGCCGAAGGCGTCGAAGCCCAGCGCGGTCTGGAGGAACTGCGGCAGCAGGAACAAGACGCCGTACATCGCGGCGTAGAACAGCACGCTGGCGGACATGCCGGAGGCAAGCGCCCGCGATGCAAACAGCCGCATCGGCACCATTGGCGCGGTCGCGCGCAATTCCCAGAGAACGAAGCCGGCTGTGAACACCAGGCCTGCCATCAGCGCGGCCATGATTTCGGCGCTCGCCCAACCCACGGCGTTGCCGCGCAACAGACTCCACACCCACGCCAGCGCCGCAAGCGCGACAAGCGCCAGTCCGGGGATGTCCAATGCGGCGGCCGGGCCGAAGCTTTCGCGCAAGCGTGCCAGTACCAGGGCGATCGCGATCAGGCCGATCGGCAGGTTGATCCAGAACACCCAGCGCCAGCCGAAATGTTCGGTAATGAAGCCGCCGATGGCGGGACCGATGATCAGCGCGCAGCCGGTGATGCTGGCGAAAATGCCGAGCGCGCGAGCGCGCTCCTCGCGGCCGAACGTGCCGCTCAGGATCGCCATTGCCAGCGGCATCACCAGCGCGGCGCCGGCGCCCTGCAGCGCGCGGGCGGCGATCAGCGCGGTGGCATTGCCTGCGAGCGCACAGGCCGCCGATGCAACGACGAACAGGGCGAGCCCGGCCGCGAACATCCGGCGGCGACCGAAGCGGTCGCCGAGTGCGGAGCCGGTCAGGAGCAGCACGGCAAAGGTCAGATTGAAGGCGTTGACGGTCCATTGCAGCGTCTCGACCGGGCTGCCGAATTCGGCGCGGATGGTCGCGAATGCTGTCGTGATGATCATGGCATCGAGCGCCATCATGAAGGATGCCAGCGCGGTGACGCCGAGCACCCAGTTCTGCGCGGCGCGATTGATCGGGGTCTGCATCGCCCTGTCTCCGTGTGTCGCGCCAGCCTGTCGCGGCGCGTTCTGCGGGCTAGACGAGGGCTGAGCGGCAAAGGATGCGCCCAATAATAATTTGTTCCGGGCCGCATCCTTCGCCTGCCGGCAAACGTCCTAGGGGTGATGCGGCCATTTGCCCGATTTTGAGCGAACCAGGTCGCGACATCAGCAAGGAGCGCGCGATGAGAAGGACGTTGATCAGGTACAAGGCCAGGCCGGAGCTGGCCGATCGGAATGCCGAGCTGGTTTCGGCCGTATTTGCCGAATTGAAGGCGGCCGGCCCGGACGGCGTGCGCTACCTGACGCTACGGCTGGAGGACGACACCTTCATCCATCTTGTCGAGGCCGCGGCCGAAAACGGCTCGAGCCCGATTCCGAAACTCAAGGCATTTCAGACGTTCCAGGACGGCATCCGCGACCGCTGCGCGGAGCCGCCGCTGGTTCGTGATGTGAGGATCGTCGGCAACTATCGTATGCTGGACGAGTCCTGAACAAGCGAAGCGGAGGAGCAATGGCGCCAGACCCGCTGGCCACCATCGATACCGAGGCCCTGCTGGCGCGGATGCGGCCGAAACTGCATCGCTACTGCGCCCGCATGGTCGGCTCGGTCATCGACGGTGAGGATGTGTTGCAGGATGCGCTGATCAAGGCGATGGAAGCGCTGCAATCGGTCACGCCCGTCAATACGGAGGGCTGGCTGTTTCGCATCGCGCACAACACCGCGCTGGATTTCCTGCGTCGCCGCAACCGGCAGGAGGCGCTGCACTCGGCTGAAGAGGTGGAGATGATTGCCGACCAGCTCGATGATGTGGAAAGCCGCCAGATCGCCGCGACCAGCCTTCGCACCTTCATGCGGCTGCCGGTGGCGCAGCGCTCCAGCGTGATCCTGATGGACGTGCTCGGCTGCTCGCTTGCCGAGGTCTGCGACATCATGGATTTCAGCCTGCCGGCGGTGAAGGCCGCGCTGCATCGCGGACGCACGCAGCTGCGGGAGTTCGCCGGAGAGCCCGACGATGTGCCGCAGCCGGGCCTGTCGGAAGCAGATCGCACGCGACTCAACGCCTATGTCGGCCATTTCAATGCCCGCGACTTCGACGCGATCCGCGCCATGATCGCCGACGACGTCAGGCTCGAGCTCGTCAACCGTACCAGGCTGAAAGGCAAGGCCGAGGTGTCGAACTATTTCGGCAATTATTCGAAGAACAGCGACTGGCACCTGGTGACGGGGCAGGTCGAGGGACGTCCCGCGATCCTCGTGTTCGATCCGAATAAGCCGGCCGGGCGGGCGAAATATTTCATGCTTCTCGACTGGTCCGCCGGCAAGCTCGCCACCATCAGGGATTTTCGTCACGCAGCCTATGTTATTGATGGTGCGGAGTGCGTGGTGGATAGAGGGTGAACTCGCCTTCTCCATCGGAGCAGGCGCGTCGCTTGACTAGAAGGCCGTGGCAGGTTGAATGGGAGGACTGCCCGTCGGGCAAAACACCCGCCATCCCGTCAACCCCTCTCCACAAATATATTCCGCTTTACCGAAATTCGGAAACGGCGTATGTGTTGGCCATCCCGGCTCATCCTTGAGGGGCGATCTTGTGGTCGTCATGTTCGCGAGCCGGGCTTGCGGTGGACGCGGCAGCGTTCGGGTGCGAGAGGCCAAGGGC
>NZ_JADPJC010000067.1:0-49667 GCF_023073215.1 Bradyrhizobium sp. 35 | reverse complement strand
TTTTGCTGTCCAATCCCATCCGAAACCTCCGTCCAAGCCGGAGGCTTCTTTCGCACGTTCATTCGAATTCTGAAGCAAGGGTATCGGCTTCGCGCTTACAGAAATCGGCGCCGGGCAGCTTCATCAACGTTTCGGAGCACCGGCTTGTGATTGCCGACGATCATCAACTTGAACTGCGGAGTAAACTCAAAAAAGTCCTGCCGCATAAACCGGGCGCTGATCCGGTCGCCTCCGGTCATCTGCTTGATCCGGCTTTCAGCCCAGGACCGCCCATCCTCTGTTTCGGATGCCGTAACCAGGCGAGCGCCACGAAGCATTGCCAGATCGGTAGGATGTTTGTCCGAATGACTGGCCGTGAAAGTGTCCATGGCGGCTGTAGCGCCATATTCCTGAAGGATGCCGGTCACGATGTTCAGGAAGACCGACTTGCCGTTGCCTCCAGGGCCATAAACAAAGACTAGGGCGTGCTCACGAGTGCTTCCCGTCAGGGCGTAGCCGCACCATTGCTGGAGAAATCGGATCAACTCTCCGTCACCGCCTGTCGTCTCAACTAGGAAACGAAGCCAACGCGGGCAACCCGCGGTACTAGGCGCCACCGCGGTGCACTTGGTAATGCCGTCGTCTTGGCGCGCCTCACGCAACTGCCCAGTCGTTAGATCGACTGTACCGCCCGGCGTGCCGAGCAGCCAAGGATCGGCATCCCAATACTCTATCGTTCTCGCAACGCGCGGATCAGACTTGGCGAACCGTTCGACGCCCGAAGCGAAGGATGTCTTGTTTGTAATGAAGCGTTTCCGCTCATCCAGATCCTCCGAAAGCTCCCGGGCAAGCTCCCGCGCCCATTGGAAGGCAACACCCGTCTGATCTTTCTTCCAGAAGACCCCGTTCCACCGAAACCACGCGCCGGTTGAGTGGCAGTACCGGAGGGACTCGCAATGACGCTCGACAAAGGCCGACGCGGCGTTGTCCTCGGTGACGATGTCGTTGGGCAGATAACGTTCAGAAGAAACGATTTCGGTTGGAATCATGTTCATTGATGCATCGCCTTCCAGGCGTCATTGAAGTCACTGCCGACATGCGAGCGGATCAGGTTCACCGGCCTGCCGG
Organism: Bradyrhizobium sp. 35; assembly: GCF_023073215.1. NCBI lineage: Bacteria > Pseudomonadati > Pseudomonadota > Alphaproteobacteria > Hyphomicrobiales > Nitrobacteraceae > Bradyrhizobium > Bradyrhizobium sp. 35. The sequence continues at coordinate 48,560 of NZ_JADPJC010000067.1, read as the reverse complement.
CGCCGAGATAGCGCTTCAGACAGGTCCGCACGTCACGGCGGCTCGTCGGATCGTTTTCCTCAAGGAGTGAAAGCTCCTTAACTGGCTTGATGATCGGGAAAGTCGCCACAGCCCCGCTCGAGCCGAGCGCCCAGATGGGCGAATGCCCAGCTGCGCGTGCTGACAGAGCTGTCTCGACACCCTCGCCAAGCGTCAACACGGTTCCGGACATTCGGTCGAGCTTGATCGCTGCCCCCCTCGCGATGCCGTACATTTTGCGATCGATCTTTTGGCCCGTGTTGCGATCCAGAAAGGTCCGATGGATGCCGCAGGGCTCGTCTGTCTCGATGTTGCGCATGAGGCACACCATGCCCGGATGCCGCGTGAATTCATCGAAATAGAGGGAGCCGTGGAAACGGATCACCCCACCGGCAACCTCGGTCGGCAATTCCAATCGGCGATATTCGCGCAGGTAGTGTTCAACAATGGTGCCGACCGGAGAGACGGACTGCCCCCATATGCGGAGGGCGTGCAGCTTCTTGCGCTCCCGATCGTGCTCGGGCCCTATGTGTGTAACCACCAGCGGCGTTCTGTTGTTCTTTCCGGGTAGCCACGCCGCGAGCCCCAGCTTGCCGCGAATGTAATCGCGACATTCGATTGCGTTGTCGCCCGCAAAGGAGTGAACGACGAAGCCGCCAGGTGCGCGTGCATTCAGCTTAATCGAAAGCGATCTGTCAGTCCTGCTGTGGCCGGGACCGGGAACGTTGCAGCTGTCGCGGCCGGTCACATCGCCGCCGAGAGCCGCCACTAGTTGGCGCGGTGAGAGGTTCATCGCATCACCTCCAGAAAAACCAGAGGTGCGATTGCTTCAGCCATAGCCGCGTTGACGGCGTAAAGCCGCATGAGGCGCGAGGCTTGCAGTTGAATCTTCAGAGCTGTATATTCCGCGGTGTCCGCCAAGACACAATTCGGAATCGGCCCGCAGCTCTGGCGGGCCTTTTCTTTTCCGGCCATGCGTTACGCAGCCACCGCAGCGGTTTTCTGCCGGCGCTCAAACGCCTCGATTTCATCGAGGTCAAAACGATTGCGGTTGTTGATCTTGAGCGGCTGCGGAAAGCCCATCTCCGGATTGTTCATCCAGCGCCAGATGGTTTGGTAGCTGCAGCCATACCGGGCCTTGATCTGCGGGCCGGTGAGATAGGTCTTAGTTGGGCGGTCCATTGGAAGTCCCTAACGCGGTTGTTAATGGGACTTCACGACTAAGCAGATGCCGGTCGTAAAAAAATATGGCTTTTACGATTTCGCCTTCATTTTAGTTCTGACGGCGTCCAGCGATATGTTGGCGAGCTCGGCTGGGGACAGTTTGGAGGCCCGCGCTTCCCGCACCATGAATGAATAAAAATCCAGGGCGCCTTTAGGGGTGTTCTTGCTCATCATGTTATTTCTGAAATTCTTAAGCTTCGTTGCTCCGATCTGGCCCCCGGCTTCCGATACTTTCAAAAGCGCGGCGTCTAGCGGCACCCCCATTTGCAGCTGGTCAGTAACGGCAACGGATGCGATGACCATGTCGAGAACTTCTTTGGGGAGCTTCTTGCCGCCGTTCTTGCCAACAACAATCTGCAGGGCTTCCAATAACGGGGTTCTTAGCTCATCAGGGGCTTCAATCTGCCTTAGAAAGGCGATCACAGCAGCAAGGCTCCGTTGGGCGCTTTCGCGCTTGTCGGTCTGATACAAGAGAGCGGCCTGGGTAAGCTGTAAAAGAAGCTCATCGATTGCGATATTCATTCTATCCCCGCAGCGCCACAACGTTGTTCGTCTGCGGGCTCAGGATAACAGCCAGCAAGCCCGCCAAAGCCTCGAATGCCGCCCTCTTCTCTTCCAAGTATTCGTACCGGTCATAGGTCTCCCGCACGCCGCCAATCACGTGGCCTAAGGCACGCTCAGCATGATCGGTCGCAACCTTGGCGCGGCTCATCAGGCTGCGGGCGGTGCGGCGGATGTCGTGCAGCCGCCACGAAGGCATGGGGTCCCGTCCTTCCCGCTTCCTGATCTCGGCAATGGCGGCCTCAAGGTCCCGCTTGGCCTTTGAGAACCCGCTAAACGGCTTCTCGCCGCCCGTGGTTGAGAAAACGAACCAACTGTTTGCCTTGATGCCCTCCGGCTTCTCGCCGATCAGCGCCTTCGCTGCCGCCGTAAGCGGGATGACGTGATCGAGCTTGGTCTTGTAGCGGTCACCGGGGATAGTCCAGATGTCACCGTCAATTTCCGATGAATGCAAGCGCGAGGATTCGTTGCGGCGCGTCGCGGTGAGGAGAAGCGATTTCACATAGGGCGCATAGCAGGACGGCTCCGCGACCCGCTCAAGGCCGGCCCACACGTCCCGGATTTCATCGTCAGCAAGCACCCGCTTCCCTGCCCGGTCCTTAGTCTTGGTTCGTGCCATGCCTTTAACGATGGGCGAGTTGAACTCGTCGTCGCGGGAGGCGTACCAGTTGAACGCTTTGCGGACATAGGCCAGCGTCCGATCCGCCATCACGGGGCCGCTCTCGTCGTCAATGTCGTCCAGCATGTTGACGATGTGAGAGCGCCTGACCTCATAGATGCTGTAGTCCCCGATATCCGGCTTCACCAGACGATCGAAGGTGCTTTCGTACTGATCAGCGCTGCGAAGATTGGGCTTGGCGTAGCGCTCGATGAACTGGTCCAGGATGTGGCTGACCGTCTTCTTGACCTTGGCTTCCTTGCGCTTCCGTTCCGTGCCGGGGTCGATACCGCGCTGCATCTTGACGGCGGCTGCGCTTGCACGCTGGCGGGCCTCCGTCACGTTGAGGGCGGGTAGATCACCCTCGGCCTCGGTCTCCGGCTTTGCGCCCTGCTCAAGCAAGGTGCCCAGCGTCAGCTTTCGGCTCTTGCCATCCGCCCGGTAGCGGTAGGCCCAGCTCTTTGCCCCGGTGGGCTGGATGACGAGGTACAGACCATTGCCATCGTGGATCTCTATCCGCTTGTCAGGATCGGCCTTTCGCTTGTGAGCAGCGGCGTCTGTCAGCTTGGGCATGAAGCACTCCGGGTAGCTCGTGGGGTAGCTGCGCCGGGGTGTTACGTTGTGTTACCCCGTAGGAGTAACAATGCTCTACTTTTGGCCGGGTAACAAGGGATTACAGCGGAAAATCCCCTGACCACGTGATGATTTGGAATGCTGTGGAGATATATAGATTTTGACTTTTAATCACGGGGTCCTGGGTTCGAGCCCCAGCGCGCTCACCAACACAATGAAGCAGTAATCCCAAACGCAACTTCGACAGAAAGCTCCATGTCGGCACTGTGTCGGCAGCTGGAATTCCGCTGCCGACGCGTCCTGCCGCCGCAAATGAGCGGCGCTTTGATGTCGGCGCTTGCCGACGAGACTCTTCCGGAAAACTGGTGTGCCCAAAGCCATTCCGCCCCAAATAGGCCGCCTCAGTTGCCGCTCTCTCAGACGGTGCCGACGTCCCGCACGCCGGGCTCCGCCTCGTCACCGGAGCCAGAGAACAAGTAAAGTAAAGCGGCGCCGGTCGTCCCCGCCTTAAGCGCGCAACCTTGATTTGCGCTCTCTCCCCGGCGACAGGCCAATCCTATATGATAACCAAAGGACCATCGGCAGGAGCCACTCCATGCTTGCCTCAATCATGTTTGGCTTGGTCATTGTCACCCTGATGATGTGGTGTGGGCGCGTGACCGCCAATTTCGCGGCACAGAGAGGCCGGTCTAGGCGCATTTGGTTCATCTGGGGAGCGCTGCTGTTTCCACTGTTTCCGGCTCAATGGTTCGTCTTGGGACTTCTGCCAAAGAAGTAAGGCCGCTTCTCAAACGTCCGCCTCTTTCATTTGCCTATCGGCCTGAGTTCCGGGCGGAACGAACGGACAGTCGAACGATTGCTCCTCTTGAGTAGGAGTTGCGTCATGCGTCATGCGCCGTCGATTGTGCCGCTGGATCGGCTCGACCGGGAGATTTACCTGGTGCTGGAAGACTTCGGCGCGCGCGCCGGCTGCTCCTGGCGCGAGACCGACGAGCAGGATACCGACATCGAGACCATCATCCGCGACCTACTCTCCGGGCAGTACGCGTATCCCGTCCGTATCGTCGCCTTCAACGCCATCGAGGGCTGGGCTCGCGATGCCACCAGCGAGATCGCAGATGAGCTTGCCGAGCGTGTCACGAGGAGCGAGATCACGCCGGCTTTGCAGGCCTTCGTCCAAGCAAATGCTTCCCGACCTTTTGCTGTACAACTGGCGCTTCCTCTACGGGGGCCGCCTGAGTTCAATCTGTGATCGTGATGTTGCGTGGGGATTGCGGTGCCAGTGCACTAAACAGGCACAGCCGTCGGAAGTTCGCGCTTCCCTTCGGCATGATTTTTTGGTACCAAATAAAATGAAACCAGCAAAAAAGATTCGTGCCAAAAAGCATCGCGGCCGCCCCGCTACTGGTCAAGGCGTCCAGATCGGCACGCGCTGGCCGGAGGCGACTGTCGCTCAGATCGACGCATGGGCGTCGGGGCAGGAAGACACTCCGGCTCGCTCTGAATCCATCCGTCGGCTGGTTGATATTGGCTTGGGCAAACCCGCCCCCGCCCTCGCGGTTACGTCTACCGCCAAGGCCTCGTCCGAGCGGGCTCGGGAAATGGCGGGTAATGCGATCGACAAGCTCAAAGACAACAAAGCGAGCCCGGATGACCAGGCCAGCCGCAAGCGGCGGCTCGTCAAGGGACCCGAGGAATTCCAGAATGTTCGACGCGACCGGCCAAATCGAAAATGAATTGACCGGCGCCCGCCTGGTCAATCTCGCCTGAAGGCAAAAAGCAGATGATCAAACCCAAACGGTCGGCCGCGCAACAAGTCGCGGACGAAGCCGATCGAAGGACCCTCAATCCGATAGGATCGAGACAGACAATAGCGGACAGCCAAGCCACTCCGGAGTTTCAGGAAAACCTCAAACGCCTGAAGTCCGAGCGGCTGGAGCGTGAGGCTAGACTGAATCCGAAGCGCAAGGTCTGATTTGAGCTTATCGACCCTTCGCCTCGCCTGGCTGGGCCGGTCAGGCGAACGGGCTGCTCGGATGGAGGGTGCAGAAGGTCATGGGAATGTTGAACCGACGGTGGATGATCTTCCTGCTGGTTTCCGTGGTGATTGTTTGCTCGATCTTCGCAGGCGCCCGGTACTATCTGAGCAAATGCCATGGCATGGATGCGTGCGCGGCCGCCGAAGCCGAGAGCCATGAGCGAGACAAGCCAACCGAGCCACAATAGTTTTCGGGTGAAAAGCCGGCTGCGGAGGCGGATGAAGCCACCGGCGAGTTCGCGAACGAATGGCAGTCGACCGCGATGACCGCCTACACCACGCCGCCGAAGTCGATGCCTTCCTTGGCGAGCGCCTCGGCTTCCTCGGCGGACGCTGTCGGCTTCGTATCGAGGTAGGGACGCTCAGTCGCCGGCATTATCGTGCGGATGTTTTGGCCGTCTGTCCGCGTGATGCGAGCAACCCAGCGCTTGGGGCCGTGCTCGACTTGCTGGATATGGTACTGCTTATAGGTAATCATGACTCACGGACGCAACTGACGCTAACGGCGGCTCCCTTTATACCCAACGGCACGCCGCCGAACAACGATTTCCTAAAGTGAGGTTAAGATCGCCGGCGTGAACCCGTTCAGCGATCATTCAGCCGCTCAGGCGTAGGCATAGTGCGATTGGGAGAAGTCCGATGATCGGTGCAGTTGTCGCAACCTTGCTGGCTCTACAGCTCGGTGAGGTTCATCAGGTTCAATACCGTGTCCCTGTGCACCCACCGCCGTGCGGCCACGGCTGGGACGTCAGCGCCCGCGACGGCATGTGCTACCCCAACGGCTACTTGCCGCCGCAAGAACAGGCCGCACGGCAGTACTATGGTGGCGGTAGAGGCTATGGCCATTATCCCGTTCCTTGCGGAAACGGTGCCGATATCGATACCCGCGACGGCCAGTGTTACCCGACCGGAACGGTTCCGCCGCAGTTTCAACAGGGCCGGCAAGGCTATTACGGCGATGATTATTACGAGCGCCGTCCGAGGCGCCGCTACTATTGAAAGACCCTCAGGGCAAACCGGCGGGCCCCTGATCATCGCTTCTTAGGATTCGCGGTGACAGTGCCGGAGAGCACTGTCACCAGCATTCCGTAGTTCCAAGTCGGGTAAAAAGCCGCGCTCACGTGAGCCCGCCAAGTGAGCGCGGACAAAGTCTCAGATCACCTGCCTGACCCTATCTTCAGCTCTCCGGGCCCGAAACTGTGGCAGGCACGCTCAACGGCGCTCCTCCAACTGAAACGGGACCTGCAGATTTCGACTGCCGAACCATCCGCTTGCGCATCGCTGCGGACAGTCCATAGCGCGCATGCGCTCTTCGAACCGAGGACGTGACGTCCGACATCATGGCATTTTGCAGCGAGTCGATCTTCGCAATCAGCGTGGACAGCTGCGAAGATACCTTCTTCACATCCACCCGTTCGTCCGTGATGCTCTGCCGCAGCGAAAGCAGCACCATCGAATCCGCCTGCAGCACAGCCGCGTTTTGTTGCAAGGCCTGATTGCTCTCCTGCAGCGAAGCCGTGTGTTGCTGCTGGGTCGACTGAATATCCTTCAAGGCCGCGACAACCGGATCCGGCTTTGGCGCTGAAGCCTCTTGGCGCGGGAGCAGATCAGCCAGGCTGCTCAGATTCAGCGATGGCAGGCCGGACGGCCATGTGTAGATCGCCGCGGCGCCGTTGATGGCCAGGGCACACACCGACAGCGCCATGACGGACGTCCGGCTGGATCGCTTGATCGGTTCCGGAGCGTCCAAACTTGCGGGTTCGCCGGCGGCGATGGCCGCAGCCAGTGCTGCAGGGTCGAGCTGTTCGACAAGGCCTTGCGTTTCGAAAGTCGCGGTCATGGCATTGACCCCAAATGAGCGAGCAACAGGAAGCCGTCGCCGGAACGTCCTCGCGACAGCTCCCTTACGCAGCACCCATCTACAACTGTCTAAAATTGTGGGCTTTTCAGCTTAATTCCACGTTAGCGGCCGCGGCCTGCTGCAGACCCCGCCACCCCCGGCCGACTACGGGGTCGTGCGAGGGTCATGACAGGCAGGCCGGTGCGCGAGCTCCTCCCGATCCCGGGAAGCCGCCCTGGTCCGAAGCGGATTTTCCGAAGTTGGCAGACGACCCCTGTTTTGCCCGACGCGTCAACCCGGCGTCTCCGCCGGATGCAGGACCGCCATGTGCCAAAAAGAAAGCGTTGCGCCAGCGGGACTTAGCTACTGTGCATGGGGTTGTTTTCGCGATTTTGGCCATCGCCTGCTCGTGCGCCGGGCCCCTGTCCCAAAAGCCGCGAGACAACCCGCTCAAAAAGTGTAGGATTCGACAAAACCGGGAGGAGCGGCATGTTTGAAATCAGCGGTTTCGACACGGCAGGAATCGTCAGCCTCAAGCGGCTGTCACTCGCCGCCGCCCTCAAGAAGGCCAAGGAGCTCATCGCCGACGGGTGCTGGGGCGTTCAGGTGATCGGTCCAGGTGGCCAGGTCTACACCTCGTTCGAGGAGCAAGCCGCGTAGTCGCCCGCCTTCGGCACCAGCCTTCGGCATCATTCGAAAAGCACCCGACCGATCGCGCGCCGCGCGCTCTGGCCGTGGCGGTGATCGACGTGAAAACCCCAGCGCCTGGTGGAGCGCTGGGGCGTTTTCAAAATATCAATCGGTCAAGCAATGAGGCCTTCGTAGCAGCGATCTCGACCATCGCTTGTGAACTGCTTCACACGGCCTTCGATCTTTCCACATCTTGACGAGGCTCAACTGCCGCGCGCCGTGCCGTTGCCAATCAACTCGTTTGGGAGCACGCTCTCTCCAGGCGCGCAGACGCCGCTCAGGGAGAAAGCCATGAAGGACACGGGCCTGGATCATCGCCACCGCGACAAGGATGGCGCGATCAGCAAGAAGCACGGCAACACGCTGGTCGGTACGTTGCGCAAGATCTACGGCAAGGGTTTTGCTGCCGGTTATCCGGATACGACTGAACTCAGCGAGGTCTTGCATCAGTTGAACGAGACATCGCTGAGCCAGTTGCGGCGCGATCACGACACCGGGCATCTCGGCCACAAGATCGACCACGTCCCGAAGTGACGGACGTCACGAGTCCCAACTTCAGGTAGTTGAATCAACTGGGCTGCCGGGCGTCTCGGCGAACTTGCCGTTTGAGCCCTCGCCGCCCGAGCGCTAGGATGAGCCTTTTACGGAGGCTCATTTGAAACAGTTCATGATCATCACCGCCATTGCACTCGCCGTGACGGCTCCCGCCCGCTCGCAGGCTCTCGTCGATCCCAACAAGGTTGCTCCCGAATATCGCGAGGCGGCCGAGAAGCGGCGGGCCGAGCAGATGCGGCAGCGCGAATGCGCGCTGAAGGCGGATCTCGAGAAGGTGCTGCCCAGGGATCGCACCGTCTATCTCAACCATTGCCTGGACACGATGGCGGCCAAGCAATAGCGCCTGATCGAGCGGCTTGGTGTCGCCGACGCGTTCAAGCTTTCTTCAGACATTTGGGATCACCTGACGATCCATTTTCATCAGTCATTGTCGATCGACCGCGCATGAGTTTCGTCCAGATTCAGTGCACGCGCTGCAAGACCGTATTCCGCGACCGCGCGGGACGGTTGCAGGACGGCTATTCCAGGCAATGTCCGAGCTGCGAGGTGGTGCTGTTCTTCGCGGAGGATTCACCGAACCCTCAGGTCAAGCAGGCCATGAAGCGCGCGCGCAAGGCTCGCAAGGAGCAGCGCGAAGCCGAAATGGCCAGAATGTCCGCGCCGCAACCGCGCGCCAATTTTTCGCGGGCCCACACCGGACGGATACAGCTCTCGTCGGAGGACGACGAGGAGGCCTAGCTCACCCGCGCTTCCGCGGAAACAGGCGGTCGCGGATATAGCGCGAGGTCGGCGTTAGGCGGATGCCGCGCGGCTTCTGCCAGACGGCGCGGTCGATCTCGTGCTTGTCGCCGATCGCGAGCCTGCCCTTGGCGCCCTTGGCGATGAAGATCGCGTCGCTCATCTTGCGGCCGGAACGCTTGTTCCTGGCCGTCACTTCCTTCCAGAGGCTGATCCGGCCGAGCTTCAGCTTGGGCAGCTCTTCCTTGATCTCCCGCCGCAGGCAGTCCTTGTCGGACTCGCGCGCGCGCTTGCGGCCGCCCGGAAACATCCACAGGCCGTCCGACCGGCGTCTGACCAACAATACCTTGCCGCGCTTGGCGGCAACCAGTTTGGAAGACTTCGCCATGTCCGCCGTAATCGAAAATAGAATCGAGCCCATGGTAACTTGTCTAGTCGGATAGACAAGTTCCGGATGGATCTTGATCACCCGGGCCAAGGCCGTCAGATCTGATTAAACCCGGCAGGCCGATCCCGCCGTTCGAGGCGCCAGATCAGCCCTCGCCCGCCGCTGTGCCCGCCCTTGCCCCCGCCTCTGCCCGGTCCTCCGTCCTGATCCAGGCCATCATCATCTCCCAGGCCACCGACAGGATGATCGGGCCGATGAACAGGCCGACGATGCCGTGGGCGAGCGTGCCACCGATCACGCCGACGAAGATGACGATGGTCGGCGTGGTCAGGCCGCGCCCCATCACCAGCGGCTTCAACATGGTGTCGAGGAAACCGACGAGGACGAGAAACACGGTGAGCAGCAGCGCGGTGGTGACGTCCTTGGCGGTCCAGATCCAGATGATCACCGGCAGCAGCACCAGGAAGGCGCCGATCTGCACGATCGAGAGCAGCAGCACAATGAAGGCGAGCAGGCCGGCGCTCGGCACCGCGGCAAGCTTGAAGCCGATGCCGGCGAGCAATGCCTGCACGATCGCGACGCCGATCACGCCTTGCGCCACGGCGCGGATGGTCGCGCCCGCGAGCCCCAGGAAATGCTCGCTCTGTTCGGGCACGATGCGAAACAGGAAACCGCGGCCGGCCGCAACCAGCCGCGGCCCGTGCGGAAACAGGAAGCCGGCCACGAACACCGAGACCAGGAACTGGAGCGTGCCGACGCCGGCATCGCCCGCGAGCGACAAGAGCGGTCCCGCCAGCGGCTGGAGATACGGCGCCACCTCGCGGAGCACTGCGCGGATGTTGTTGTAGGCCTGCTCCCAGAGGTCGAATAACCAGGGGCCAACGACCGGCCACGACTTGAGCTGCTCCGGCGCCGATTGAAGCGCGAGGTCGCCGGTGCCGAGCTGGTGCGCCAGCTCGCGCACTCCGTCCACTGCGCTGATACCGAGCCAGGTCGCAGGACCGATGACGATGCCGAGCGTGATCAGGGTCAGGATCGCCGCTGCGGTCTTGGGCCGGCCGCCGAGGATCTTGGCGACCCAGCTGAAGGCCGGGTAGAACGCGACCGCGAGCACGCCGCTCCAGGCAAGGATCGGCACGAAGGGGCGGATGATCAGCAAGGTCCAGATGATCAGCAGGCCGAGCAGGCCGACGCGGATCACGAGCTGGATGATGTCCTCGCCCGTCAGGAGCTGACGCAGACTTTTCACGGGCACGGCTTTCCTTGCGGCATTGACGCGGGTTCCGGCACTTGCGCGGCCCCGCGTTATTGCCAGCCGCGCACCCGGCGTCAAGACGCCGGGCCGGCACGAGCCGGCGATTAGGAACGCATCGGGCCATTCTGCATTCCGAGACGATGGCACGCCGCCCCAGAGAGCCCGTCGCACACGCGGGAATTCACCGCGGCATCCGCTTTTCGCTGAAGCCAAACGGCGCACCGGGCTATTGGCGCTACGCCTATGCCGTCGGCGACAGGGCCCGCACCGGGCGCGTGCAAGGCAGGCTGCCGTTGCTCGCCATCAGGCGCGTGCAGATGTGCATCGACCGGGACATGCGAAGCATCCGGACCGGCGATTGATCTTGCGGCGGCGCCGTGGGCGAGCGCCGGCAAGGTGCGCGACGTGATGCCGGCTTGGCTAACGGTGATTAACCGGATTTCGGCCGACCGGTTTACGTCGATGCAAAGGCGTGCACCTACGCTTCCATCGAGGTCCCTCAAACCACTTCGGTGCAATGGCCAATACCATCTGGACGATCGAAGAATTCACCTGCGCGGGTTGCAGCATGAACTACACGGCGACAAGGGAGGAGCACGCCGAAGCGCATTCCGGCACCTTCAAGTGCAGCATCTGCAGCGGCGTGGTGCACACATGGTCCGGCAAACATCATTTCTTCGGCTGGGAAGCGGTGAAAACCAAGCCACCCGTGTTCGGAAGGCGTTGGGCCGGAGCCGGCGGGTAGACTGCTTCCACCGGACCCAGACCAGCTACTCCCGTCAACGCCCCCTGCCCGAACTGCGGCTTCTGCTACTCTGCGGCAACGGTTAAACTCTCCGCCCCGCAACTGAAGCCGACACGCAATGACCTCACCCTTCGTTCCCCAGATCGCCCTTTACCGCACCTGGCTCGCCGAGAAGCGCGGCCTCAACTTCGACAGCTACGAGGAGATGCGGCAATGGTCGGTGCGCGATCTCGACGGGTTCTGGCACGCCATCTGGGACTATTACGATCTGCAATCGCCGACGCCGTTTGCCGCCGTGATCACCGAGCGCAAGATGCCCGGCGCGGTCTGGTTTCCCGGCGCGCAGGTCAACTATGCCCGGCAGGTGTTCCGCCACGTGGACGCGGCTGACGCCGCCGGCCTGCCCGCAATCGTCAGCTGTGGCGAGGACGGCAGGCTTTGCGAGACGAGCTGGCCGGAGCTGCGGCGCAAGGCGGCTGCGCTCGCGCTGCATCTGAAAGAAAAAGGCATCAAGCCCGGCGACCGCGTCGCCGCCTATCTGCCCAACATCCCCGAGACCATCATCGCATTCCTGGCGAGCGCCAGCATCGGCGCGATCTGGAGCCTGTGCGCGCCCGACATGGCCGCGCCCGCCGTGATCGACCGCTTCAAGCAGATCGAACCGAAAGTACTGATTGCCTGCGACGCCGTCACCTATGCCGGCCGCCAGCACGATCGCAAAGACGTCCTCGCCGAGCTGCGGCGGTCGCTGCCGACGGTCGAGCACGTCATCCTGCACAGCGAGGCCGCCGCGCCCGCAGCGGCCGACGCCCTGCTCTCCGAAATTATCGCAACAACCGGCGCGGAGATCGACGCGTTCGAGCCGGCCTGGCTGCCGTTCGATCATCCGCTCTGGATCGTCTATTCCAGCGGTACCACCGGCCTGCCGAAGCCAATCGTGCACGGCCATGGCGGTATCATCATCGTGGTGCTGGCGCTGCTCGGCCTGCACAACGATCTTGGCTGCTCCTACCACGAGAACTCGTTCGGCGAGCGCTATCACTGGTACTCTTCGACGGGCTGGATCATGTGGAACAGCCAGGTCGGCGGCCTGCTCAGCGGCACCACCTGCTGCATCTTCGACGGCAGCCCCGGCGGCGCCAGGGACAAGCCAGACTGGACCACGCTGTGGCGCTTCGTCGCGCAGTCGAAAGCGACCTTCTTCGGCGCGGGCGCCGCGTTCTTCGCCAACTGCGCCAAGGCCGAGGTCGACCTCGTCGCCGCCGGTGATCTCTCACAGCTTCGATGTCTCGGCTCGACCGGCTCTCCGCTGAGCGCCGACACCCAAGCCTGGTTCAACAACCGCTTCGCTGGCCTGTCGAAGACCAACGGCAGCAAGGCGCAGGCCGATATCTGGTGGGCCAACATCTCCGGCGGCACCGATTTCGCCGGCGCGTTCATTGGCGGCAATCGCGAACTGCCGCAGACGCCGGGCGCGATGCAGTGCCGTCTGCTGGGTGCTGCCGTGGAAGCCTTTGACGAACAGGGCCGCGCCGTCATCGGCGAGGTCGGCGAGCTCGTCTGCACCGAGCCGATGCCGTCGATGCCGCTCTATTTCTGGAACGACAAGGGCGGTGCGCGCTATCGCGCGAGCTATTTCGAGACCTATCCGGACAATTTCGACGGCACCGGCCGTGGGCCGGTGTGGCGGCATGGCGACTGGCTCAAGGTCGACCCGGACGGCTCCTGCATCATCTATGGCCGCAGCGATGCCACCATCAACCGGCATGGCCTGCGCATGGGCACGAGCGAACTCTATTCCGCGATCGAGGCCTTGCCGGAGGTGCTGGATTCCCTCGTCGTCGATCTCGAATATCTCGGCCGTGACAGCTACATGCCCCTGTTCGTGGTGCTGCGCGAAGGCGTCGCCTTCGACGGCGCGATGCAGGCGAAGATCAACAAGGCGATCGAGGCCGGCCTCTCGCGCCGATTCCTGCCCAACGAGATTTTTGCGGTCGCCGAAATTCCCCGCACGCTCTCGGGCAAGAAGCAGGAGCTGCCGATCAAGAAGCTGCTGCTCGGCCAGCCCGTCGAGAAGGTCATCAACCGGGAGGCGATGGCCAATCCCGCCTGCCTCGACTGGTATCTCGCCTTCGCACGCGACTATCTGGCGCGGAGCGAGACTTGAGGGAGATCGCCGCAATTGCGCCGATGCCGTTTGGACTCCGTTCACCGATCGCCGCTAGAGCAGGATGCATCTTCCGCAACGAACGCGCGCCATGGCCGACCTCAACGCCGTCCTCTCCAGGCTGAACGACCGTCTGCTCCGCCTCGAGGGCGAGCTGTTCGTGCTGCGCTCGCTGGCCCGCGCGACGCTGACGGCGGGCGATGACCACGCGGCGCGAATGCGCAAGCTGGTCGAGGCCGCCAAGGTCGCGCTCGACGACGAGGCCACGCGTCCCCTCGACAAGCCGACGCGCAAATATGTCGATGCGGCGGCCGCGCTGGTGGAGGAATTGCTGGTCGAGCCGACCCAGGCGCGGCCGTTGTTCACCGTCATCGACGGTGGCCGGCGCGACTGAACGTCAAACTGGCCGTCCGTCGTCCGTCGCGGCGATATCGCCCGACTTGAGCCGGCTGAGGCCGGCTTCGATGATCGCGATCTCCTCGTCGATCTGGCCGATCGGCAGGCTGAAGTCGTAGCCGGACCTGCTCTTCAGATCGACTGCAAGCCGTTGCCTGTGCATCATCAGCTCGTCGAGGCCGCGCCGGTTCTTCAGCCGGACATAGACGTCGACGATCTGCTCAATCGCGCTCGGCATGAAATAGGTCCCGGCGAAAAAGCCCGCACGGCGCACCCGCGCCGGCGCGACAATCTCGGTGTCGCGGTACGCAATACAAATCCGCGACGGATTCGTCGATACGCCAAGCTGGTTGAGATCACGTTACCGTCAGATGATTTCGTGATGGCCGAGCATGAAAAAGCCGCTGGCGATCACGCCAGCGGCCAAATCCGGGTTCGAAAACGGATGCGGGTTGAAATGTCGCCAGCCCCGGTCGGTCCACGTTCTAACGGCAAATCCTGGGTCTCTCTGTTAAAAACGAAACACAGGAACCGGCCGTCGGCACTCGCCGCACCACCGTGGCGGCGTGGCAACGCTAGTCTGTGACGCAGAAATATTTGCGCGGCAGCCTGCGGTAGGCGCTGTAGCGGTAATGCGGCCGGTACGCGTAGCCGCGATAGAGCGCCGGCGGCTCCTGGCCGTAATAGGCGCCGTGATAAAAATTGGTGACCGGCCCTTCCGCGCAGCGATAGGTGTCCCAGGTCGGGCCGATGAAGGGCGCCACCCCGACCTCGGGCGGAACCACGGGATAGGGCGGTCCGCCAGCGCGCGCCGAAGTGGTTGCAACCAAGGTCGCGAGAAGGACAAACCACGCGCTCCGCATGCGTTCCTCCGAGCCGATGCCATGCGCATGGAAGCACCGGACCGGCCGACACCGCAATCGCGGAATTCATCGCGCAGCCTCGCCCGGCGCGTTGTTGATAACCGGCGCAAACCCAGCGCGGGTGGTGACAGGACGTCCGGACGTGTTATCGGGAGATGACGCAGTTGCGAGACGGATCGGACACCCATGCGCATTACTCTTGTCGGCTCCCGCCATTTCGGCGTGACCACCCTGAACATGCTCCGGGAGCATGGTGTCTCGATCGTGCGCGTCGTGGTGGCCGACGCCGAGGATCGTCTCGCCGCAACAGCCAAGGCGGCGGGCATCGACGTCGTGGTCCAGGCCAATCCCAAACTGGTGGTGGCCTCCGAGATCGCCCCCGACACCGATCTGATCGTCACCGCGCACAGCCACGCCCGGATCGGCAAGGACGCGCTTGAGGCAGCGAAGCTGGGCGGGATCGGCTATCATCCCTCGCTGCTGCCGCGTCACCGCGGCAAGGCGGCCGTGGAATGGACCATCAAGGAAGGCGATCCGATCGCCGGCGGCACGATCTATCACCTCGCCGACCGCATGGACGCTGGCGCCATTGCGGCCCAGGAGTGGTGCTTCGTCAAGAAGGGCGAGACGGCGCGGGAACTGTGGGAGCGCGCGCTCGCCCCGCTCGGGCTCAAATTGCTGGCCGACGTGATCGACTATGCCAAGGTCCACAAGGCGCTGCCGTCCAAGACTCAAGACGAGCAGTTCGCGACTTCAGCGCCAAGTCTTTCCTGAGGCCCTTTATCCTGAGTCGATCTCCTGACGTTTACTCTTAACGTGACGGGGCATTGATTTTGCTTCAAGAATCCCAGCTTGAAACCCAAATAAACCATTGTTCCCACAGGAACAATTTTCGATTTGGCACTGCACCAAATTTCCGTCACATTTGGCCCGAATAAGGGTCAGCATATCAGACAAATTCAAGGACGGATTTTATGCGTTTTGCTCGCATTGCGGCGTTCTGTGCCGCCTCAGTTACCACCCTCGCCGCGCCCGCCTTTGCCCAGACCCCCTATGACGGCAACTGGCACGTCACCATCGTCACCAAGAGCGGCACCTGCGAGCCGACCGCGAGCTCCTTGCTGACGGTTGCCGACGGCAAGATCACCGCGCCCGGCGCTAACGTTTCCGGCACCATCGGCAGCGGGGGACTTGTGAAAGTTTCGATCAATGGTGCATATGCCAACGGTCAACTCAGCGGCAACGCCGGATCGGGGAAGTGGAATGGAGCATCTGCAGGCATACCGTGCAGCGGGCGGTGGGAAGCATCGCGCCAATAGAAAAATCGTGACGAGCGGTGTGGGCCGGCGGCTGCTGATCGCGGCCGCCGTTATGTTTGCCGCCGGAATTGCAAACTCCGAGAGCAAGGCCCAGTCCGGCCCGTTCGCCCCGCTGGCCGGCAGCTGGAGCGGCTCTGGCACGGTCACCCTGGATGACGGCTCGACCGAACGGATCCGCTGCCGGGCGAAATACGCTCCGATCGGACCGACCATGGAGTTGTCTCTGACCTGCGCCAGCGACGCCTACAAGTTCAACCTCGGCGCCAACGTCAAGGCTGAAGGCAGCGCCATCGCGGGCAGCTGGTCCGAGGCCAGCCGCAATATCAGCGGCTCCCTTTCGGGTCGCGGCGCCGGCGGAAACTATGAGCTGCTCGCCTCCACTGCCGGCTTCAACGCCAACATCTCGCTGAAGACGTCCGGTAACAAGCAGAACGTCACGATGCGCGCCGACAGCCAGTTCCGCGGCGCCAACATCTCGCTGTCGCGCTAAGCCGATACGAGTAGATTGACAATCGACCCGGCGATCTCGCCGGGTCGATTTTTTATGTGCCCGGCACGAACGCCGTGACCTCGATCTCGACCTTGGCCCGGTCATCCACGAGGCCGCCGATGTAGAGCAAGGTCGAGGGCGGGAAATTGCGCCCCAGCGTTTCCTTCCAGGCCGCGCCGATGCCGGCCCCGGCTGCCTCATATTCGCTGCGGCTGGTCAGGTACCAGGTCAGGCGGACGATATGCTCGGGGCCGGCGCCGGCCTCGCCCAGGAGCTTGATGATCCGCTTCAGCGCGGTCCCGACCTGCGCTGCCATGTCAGGCGCGTAATTGCCGGTCTCGTCGCCGCCGGTCTGCCCGGCCAGCACCACCCAGCGGCCCGGCCCCTCGACCACGACACCATGGGAAAAGCCGCGCGGTTTTTTCCACTCGGCCGGCTGCAAGATGTGCATGAGCGAAGATCTCCCGATTGTTCTCGTTGTTCACTGATGCCTTAGCACGGCGCCCTGCATCGCTGCACCGGCAGATTTGACCGTTGCAAACGGCGAGGATGTCGCCGATACCGGCCTTCCCTCAAGACCCTCGCCTCTCACACCCGCGCCGATGAACACGACACCGTCCAAAACGATGGCTGCCCTGTGGATGGCTGGCTGGCTGTCGCTGATGCTGGTCATGGCGGTCGCCGGACGCGAGACCACGCGCGAGCTGAATGTATTTCAGATCATGGAAGTGCGTTCGCTGCTAGGATTCCTTTTGCTTTCGCCGATCATCTATCGGGCCGGCGGCTTCAAAGTGCTCAGGACGTCGCGCCTGCCGCAGCACATCGGGCGCAATTTGGTGCACTATGTTGCGCAGCTCGGCTGGTTCTTCGCGCTCACGCTGATCCCGATCGGCCAAGTGGTGGCTATCGAGTTCACCATGCCAATCTGGACGGCGCTGCTCGCAGCGAGCCTCCTCTCCGAGCGCATGACGCCGTGGAAGATCGCCGCCATCGCGCTTGGCCTTTTCGGTGTGATCGTCATCGTCCGACCCGCCACCGGCGAAATCAATCCCGGTCAACTCATCGCACTAGGCGCCGCGATGGGCTTTGGCGTGTCCATGGTGCTCGTCAAATCGCTGACCCGCACCGAAAGCGCACTGTCGATCCTGTTCTGGATGCTGGTGGTGCAATCGGTCGCAGGCTTCATTCCGACGCTGTTCGTCTGGACGTGGCCCTCCGCCTATGTCTGGGCATGGGTTGGCGTGATCGGCGTCTGCGGCACGTTTTCGCACTACTGCCTCGCCAGCGCGATGCGCTATGCGGATGCGACCATCGTCGTTCCCATGGACTTCCTGCGAGTTCCATTGACCGCGACCGCTGGCTGGCTGCTGTATTCGGAGCGGCTTGACACCTGGACGGTGGTCGGCGCCGCGCTGATCCTGTTCGGCAATCTCCTGAATCTAAAGCCAGCTCCGGCAGATCCTGCTCCCGCGCGCTGAACCTCGCGCCGCCTCGCGCGACAAAACCAAGTGGCCGTGTGATTTGGATCACGTTGGAAGGGTATTCCATCGTGCACATTCTGCCACACAGCAGCGGGTTGAACGCGACGAACTGCCGTTTTGGTGGCGCCGAGGCGGGCACTTCATGTAAGTTCGTGCCAATTCGTTGCTGCCTGCAATTTCGATTCTGTTGGGGATTCCAGATGCGCACTCTCACCCTCCTCGCGTCGCTGATGTGCATGGCACTGTCGGTCAGTGCCGCGAAGGCCGACCGCCGCGTTGCTTTCGTCGTCGGCAACGGCACCTACAAGAACGTCGCACAATTGCCGAACCCGCCGATCGACGCCAAGGCGATGGCGGCAACGCTGCGCAATGTCGGCTTCGAGGTGATCGAAGGTTCGAACCTCTCGCGCGACCAGATGACGGAGAAGCTGCTGGACTTCGGCCGCAAGGCGCAGGGCTCCGACGTCGCAGTGTTCTATTATGCCGGTCACGGCATCGCGGTCGGCGGCTCCAATTATCTTCTGCCTGTCGACGCCGACATCAAGTCGGAGATGGACGTCAAGCTCGGTGCCGCCATCAACATCGATCTGACGCTCGAGCAGACCATGGGCGACGCCAAGGTCAAGCTGGTGTTCCTTGACGCCTGCCGCGACAATCCGTTTGCCGCCAAGATCAAATCGAACTCCGCGACCCGCAGCGTCAACGTGCAGAGCGGTCTTGCCGAGATGAAATCCGGCGAAGGCACGCTGATCGCGTTCGCCACCGGCCCGGGCCAGACCGCGCTCGACGGCCAAGAGGGCAACAACAGCCCGTTCACCCGTGCGCTCATCGACAACATCACCAAGCCTGGTGTCGAGATCCAGCAGGCGATGACGTCGGTCCGCGCCCAGGTCAACGAGGAGACCCACAAGGGGCAGCTGCCCTGGGGCCACACCAATTTGACCGGCGCGGTCTATCTCAACCAGGCTCCGACGACGCAGGTCGCCAATGCGGCACCGACGGCTGCTGGCAGCGTGCCAATGGCGACGGGCGGCAGCTCGGACGGTGTCGAGCTCGAATACTGGCGTTCGGTCAAGGAGAGCAATAAGTCGGAAGAGCTCAACGCTTACCTCTCCGCCTACCCGAACGGTCAGTTCAAGGCGCTTGCGCTGGCACGCCTCGCGGCCATCAAGAGCGGCCCCTCGACCGCGACGCGCACCCTCACCGCTGGCGTCGATCCCGCGACCTTCACCGAAGAGGCCACCCAGCTTACCGAGGACCAAATCGGCCTCGACAAGAACCAGCGCCGCGACGTTCAGCGTCGCCTGGGCGGGCTCGGCTTCGACAACAAACAGACAGGCGTCTTCGGCGACGAGACCCGGTCGGTGCTCAAGCGCTGGCAGGCGGCGCGCGGCTATCCCGCGTCTGGCTACCTGAACAAGCTCCAGCACAAGGCTCTGCTTTCGGAAGTCGTGGCCGGCCCGCCGACCGCGAGCGACAACAGCCAGAAGGCAGCCCGCCGGGCCGCCGCCCCCGCGGCCAGCAGCGCGCCCGCACCTGCTCCCCATCGCAGCAGCGGCGGCGATCCTGCCGGCGCAGCCTTCGTCGGCGGTGTCGTCGGCGGCATGATGGGCGGCATGTTCCGCCGCTGAGGCGAGGCCAATCGCAGATACAAAAGCCCGGCTCGCGCCGGGCTTTTTCGTTACGAATAAACCAAAGCTTTGGCGTCTACTTCCCCGCGGCCTTTCGCAGCGCCTCGTTGATGCGGTCCTGCCAGCCGGGCCCGCCGGACTGGAAATGCTCCAGCACGTCCTGGTCGATCCGCAGCGTGACCTGCTCCTTGACCCCCGGCGCCACGTTCTGCTTTGGCGGCGCCGCAGCGACCTTCGCCGTCACCTTCTTGAACGCCGCCTCGGCCTCCGTCCTGGCGTCGCCCAACGTCCGCGGCCGCCTCGGTGGTTGATCCGCCATGTCCTAGATTCCCTCAAACAGAGCCGTCGAAAGATACCGCTCGGAGAAGGACGGCACTATAGCCAGGATGGTCTTTCCCGCAGCTTCGGGTCGCTTGCCGATCTCGACGGCCGCGGCAATCGCGGCGCCCGAGGAGATGCCGCCCGGAATGCCCTCATGCCGCGCCAGTGCCCGCGAGGTCTCGATCGCCGTCGTCGAGTTGACCTTGACGATCTCGTCGATCACCGAGCGATCGAGAATGTCAGGGACGAAGCCCGCACCGATGCCCTGGATCTTGTGCGGCGTGTGCTGGCCACCCGACAGCACCGGGCTCTCCTCCGGCTCGACCGCAACCACGCGCAGCGAGGGCTTGCGCGGCTTCAGCACCTGGCCGACGCCGGTGATGGTGCCCCCGGTGCCGACGCCGGCGACGAAGAAGTCGATGTTGCCGGCGGTGTCATTCCAGATCTCCTCCGCGGTGGTGCGGCGGTGCACCTCGGGATTGGCGAGATTCTTGAACTGCTGCGGCATCACCGAATTCGGCGTCGTCTTCAACAGCTCTTCGGCCGTCGCGATCGCGCCCTTCATGCCTTGCGCGGCCGGTGTCAGCACCAGCTCCGCGCCGAGAAAGGACAGCATCTTGCGGCGTTCGATCGACATCGACTCCGGCATGACCAGCTTGAGCCTATAGCCGCGCGACGCCGCGACGAAGGCCAGCGCGATGCCGGTATTGCCGGAGGTCGGTTCGATCAGCACGGTGTCGGGCTTGACGATTCCGGCCTTCTCCATGGCGATGATCATGGCCGCGCCGATGCGATCCTTCACGCTTGCGGCGGGATTGAAATATTCAAGCTTTGCCAAAATGGTCGCGTTCACGCCATGCATGCCCGGCAGCCGGCGCAAGCGCACGATCGGCGTGTCGCCAAAAGCATCGACGATCGAGTCATAGATCCGGCCGCGGCCGGGTTGGTGCGCTGCACCCGTGGTGGACGATGCGTCCATGATGAACTCCCTGTGGCGACGATTGTGCTTCTAGACAGCCTGCGGCGACACGCAAGCGAGATTGCGTTACATGTTAAATACGCTGCATCGCAAAATCGCGTGAGCAATAATTATCAGAAAACCAACGCATTTGTGTTGCGACCTCGTCAACTGATTCTGCTTATGTTAGACTTAGGTCTCAAGCTGGGAGGTCACCACGATGTCAGCAGTCGCTGAAGTGTTGTCGACCGTCGCACCGAACCGCGCTCCGCGTTGCAGTGAGTTGCCGGCCTGTCCCGTCTGCGCCGACTCCATGATCGCCGCCGAAGGTTCTGCGTATTTGTCGGAACACGTGATCAGCTATCTCTGGACCTGCGACAATTGCGGCTACGGCTTCGTGACCAAGCACTCCGTCAAGCAGCGCCTCGTCTGCAACTGACGTTTTGCACTTGACCTAGCGCGGGGCGATGTCGCCCCTCCCCCAGTCTTCGCGCGTACGCCGATAGAACTCCTCGAACGTTCCCTGTGCGATCGCGTCCCTGATGCCCTGCATCAGGAACTGGTAATAAGCGATATTGATCTCGGACAGCAGCATCGCACCCAGCGTCTCGCCCGCCTTGACGAGATGGTGCAAATAGGCGCGCGCGTAGCTGCGCGCCGACGGCCAGGAGCTCTCTTCGTCGAGCGGACGGGGATCGTCGGCGTGGCGCGCGTTGCGCAAATTCACCTGGCCGAAGCGTGTGAAGGCAACGCCATGCCGGCCATTGCGCGTCGGCATCACGCAGTCGAACATGTCGATGCCGCGCTTGACCGCCTCGAGGATGTCGTCGGGTGTGCCGACGCCCATCAGGTAGCGCGGCCGCTCTCTCGGCAGCAGCGGCGCTGTCTCGTCGATGATCGCCAGCATCACCGCCTGCGGCTCACCGACGGCGAGGCCGCCAATGGCATAACCATGGAAACCGATCTCGATGAGGCCTTGCGCGCTGGCATGGCGAAGCTGGGGTATGTCGCCGCCCTGCACGATGCCGAACAGCATGTAGCCGTCGGGCGCGCTCTCGAAGGCGCGCTTGCTTCGCTCGGCCCAGCGCAGCGACAATTTCATCGCGCGGTCGATGTCGGCGCGCTCGGCGGGCAGTCGCACGCATTCGTCCATCTGCATAGCGATATCGGAGCCGAGCAAACGCTGCACCTCGATCGAGCGCTCCGGCGACAGCTCGACCTTGGCGCCGTCGATATGCGAACGGAAGGTCACGGCCTGCTCGCTGACCTTGCGCAGATCCGCCAGCGACATCACCTGGAAGCCGCCGGAATCCGTCAGCATCGGCCCGTTCCAGCCGGTGAATGTCTGCAAGCCGCCAAGCGCCGCGATCCGCTGGGCGCCGGGACGCAGCATCAGATGATAGGTGTTGCCGAGCACGATGTCGGCACCGGCCTCACGCACCTCGCGCCAGTGCATGCCCTTCATCGCGCCGGCGGTACCGACCGGCATGAAGGCGGGCGTGCGCACCACGCCGTGCGGCGTGGTCAGGCGCCCGGTGCGCGCGGCGCCATCGGTGGCGAGCAGTTCGAAATGATTGGGCAGACCGGTGTCAGGACGATTCATGACGGTGCTTATTGCGTGTCGGAGCAGGCCGATCAACCCGCTCGGGCGATGCCTCGGCCGGCTTATGCATCAGACTGGGACAATGGGTGCAAATATTGGGGGACACGGAATTGTGCGCCTGCGACGCTCGTTAAACAAAACGATACAGTGTAGTTTTACCTTGGGTTGGACGAGATGCCGCGGCGATGTTGCCGGCGGCGGTAGATGCGTGATCGCCAGCCACCGCAATGCCCCTCCCTTCAAGTTCGACTGACCCAGCCGGCCGTTCGCATGGCTGGACGAGGTGGACCGGCGCCCGCCTGTTCGGATTGCTGGTCCTGACGTGCAGCTTGGCGCTCGGCGCCTGCACCTCCCTGCCCCGCACGCCCTATACGGCCACCGAAGCCAGCACATCGCGCGTGCTCGATATTGATGGCCTGCGGCGCTACGCCGACGAACCCATCACGAAATTCAATTTCGAGAAGGACACCAGCACCGCGACGAAGTCCTACCTGGCGCTGTCAGGCGGCGGCGCAGATGGCGCCTACGGCGTCGGTGTGCTCAACGGCTGGACCGCGGCCAAAACCCGTCCCACCTTCTCGGTGGTCTCGGGCGTGAGCACCGGCGGCCTGATTGCGCCCTTTGCGTTTCTCGGCTCGCGATATGACGACACGTTGAAGGAGGTCTACACCAGCGGTGTCGCGGAGAGCCTCTTGAGTGATCCCAGCATCATGCGCGTGCTGTTCGGGTCCGGCCTGTTCGGCAACACGCGGCTGCGCGAGCTCGTCGCCCGCTATGTCGGCCCCGAAATCATGGCGCAAGTCGCTCGTGAAAACGCCAAGGGCCGAAGGCTGCTGGTGGTGACGACCGATCTCGACACCCAGCGCACCGCGATCTGGGACATGGGCAAGATCGCCGCGGTCGGCACGTCCGAGGCGCTCAAGCTGTTTCGCGACGTGATGGCGGCCTCCGCCAGCATCCCGCTGGTGTTTCCGCCGATCATGATCGACGCCGAAGGCGAGGGCCGCAGATTTCAGGAGATGCATGTCGACGGCGGCGTGACGGCCCCGGTGCTGACACTGCCGGAAGCCCTGCTTTTCCAGGGCAGTCGCCTGCCCGGCCCCGCGAAGCTGGACATCTACATCCTCGTCAACAAGAAGATCGAACGCAATTTCGAGCTCGTCTCCAACAGCACCATCGACGTTGCCTCCCGCAGCCTGTCGTCGATCACCCAGTCGCAGACCCGGTCGATCATCTTCTCGACCTATAATTTTGCGAAGCGCAACCGCCTGGGCTTCCATCTCTCCTATATCGCGCGCGATTATCCGGCCGCCCCCTCGGAAGGGTTCGACACCGCTTATATGCGAGCGCTGTATCAGTACGGATACGAGAAGGCGGCTTCGGGCGAGGCCTGGACTTCGACGCTTCCGTGAGCGCTCGGTGAGGAACGGGGCCGTGCCGAGACGGTTGACGATGCGGTCATTCGGCCAGATTAGCCATGACGCACTCGTTGCCGCGCGTTATAGAGCAATGATCGATGTCACGACCGCGCAGGAATCATTGGGCATGGGATTGACTGCGACCAGGACAAGACCGGCGGCGCCGCGGCGCGAGGTGCCGAAATCGCGCGGCGGCCGGCCGACGAAAAGCGCCGCGATCGAGCGCGATCAGCGGCTGATCGAGGTCGCCACCCGCCTATTCCTGGATCGCGGCTTTGACGCGACCTCGCTCGATGCGGTCGCGGAAGCCGCGCGAGTGAGCAAGCCCACCGTCTATGCCCGTTACGGCGACAAGCGCGGCCTGTTTGCAGCCGTGCTGAGACGCGAGATCGCGCGATGGCTGGCACCGCTGTCCGCGGCAGCCGAGACGCAGCTCGGCAGCGCCTCGGATATCTCGGTCGAGCAACGGCTGGTCGAGATCGGGCGCGAGATGCTGACATTCACCTGCGGACCCGATGCCGTCGCCTTCAGCCGCATGATGACGTCGCAGGCCATCAACTTTCCCGACATCGCCAAGCTCGGCAAGGAGGAAGGCTGGCTCAAGGCCGTCGCCACCACGGCACGCTTCTTCGACCATCTGGTGGCGCAAGGCGCGCTCGACGTCCACGACACCACCATCGCGGCGGAAGTGTTTCTCGACGTCGTCGTCGGTCATAACCATCGTCTGGCGACGTTTGGAACGCCGCCGGAGATGAAGGCCGCGGAAAAGCGCATGCGCGCTGCGATCAAGCTGTTCCTGGCAGGCGCGCTGGGATCAGCGGACGGCAGCCAGAGTGCCGCCAAGGGCACGCAGCGGCGGCGCCCATCGCGCTGACAATTCCGTGAGCTTACGATCTTTCCAGGAGATCTCGTGGCCGCGCCGTTGACCGAAACAAAACGATACGGTATTGTTTAATTATAGGGCGCTGCGGATCGCTTTTTCACCAGCCCCAAGAGGTCCGCACCGCTTCGATCGTCGCGGCGGTACAGCCCGTCGCGACGCTCAGCGGCCGACCGATGCCCAAGGTCGGCCGCAAATTCTTGACGATCATCCGGCATACTCGCTGGCCGAGGGTTCGAGCATGACGACGGCCAAACGACGGATCTCGGGACTGCTCGCGATCGCCCTGTCCGCACTCCTCCTCGCAGCGCCGGCGCGGGCGATCGTGAGCACGGGCACGCCGACCACCCTTCACAGCGACACAGATGGTGACGCCGAGGTCGACCGCCAAGCGGTCAGCCGCGAGATCGAGCGCTTCCGCAGCTCGTCGATCTCGATCAACCAGGCCATGGCGATTGCGGAAGCCCGCCACGTCGGTGCCACCACGGCGGATGTGAGTTTCGACGGAGCCTCAGGCGTGCCGGTCTACCGGGTGAAGACCCTGCACAACGACCGGATCTGGCGCCACACCATCAATGCCGCGACCGGCGAGCTCGTCGGCGGGGAAGCCGCCCTCCCTCTCGCCGAGCTCGACCTCGACGATCGCAGCAATCTCGCAGCGCTCGGTGCCATCAAGCACCGACTTGCGGATGCCGTCCACGTCGCCGAGCGCGCGGCCTCCGGCAAAGCCATCAGCGGCGGACTGGTGCGCGAACGCGGCCGGCTGAATTTCGCGATCGTCGTCATCAGTGGCGACAACCTCAAGGAGGTCATCCTCGAACCGCCGGGCGCCCGGACCAAATAGCGGCAGCCCCAATCCCGCCGAAAAGCCATTGACGGGGGCAGGACTCTCCCGCATAAGCTCCCGCCATGTTCGCGACCACCAAACGCACGACTAAAACCACCACGGCCTTCGGGGCCCGGGGAGGCGTGCGCGTGTAGTCGTCGACTAGAACGCAATCCACTCTACCGAAGCCCCGCCCATGATGGTCCGGGGCTTTTTTGTTGTTTAGATCGCAATTCAATGGAGGACAAAGTGAGTAACGATCCCGTCGTCGCGATTGTCGGCGTCACCGGTGCGGTGGGCGCCGAATTCATCGCCACCATGGACAAGCGCGGCTTTCGCGTCGGCAAGCTCAAGGCGCTGGCGAGCGCCCGCTCGGCCGGCAAGACGGTGTCGTTCCGTGGGCAAGACGTCATCATCGAGGAGCTGACCGAACGCGCCTTCGAGGGCGTTGACATCGCCCTGTTCTCCGCCGGCGGCAGCATCTCCAAGAAGTTCGCGCCGATCGCGGTCAAGGCCGGCGCCGTCGTCGTCGACAACTCCTCCGCCTTCCGCATGGACCCGAACGTGCCGCTGGTGATCCCCGAGATCAACGCGAACCGCATCCGCGACCACAAGGGCATCATCGCCAACCCGAACTGCGCCGCCATCACGGCGCTGGTCCCGCTGTGGCCGATCCACCAGAGCAACCGCATCAAGCGCGTGATCATCTCGACCTACCAGGCGGCCTCCGGCGCCGGCGCTGCCGCCATGGACGAGCTGGTCGAGTCCACCCGCGCCAATCTCAACGGGCAGGTTTATACGCCGAAGGTGATGCCGCATCCCTACGCTTTCAACCTCTTCAGCCACAACACCGCGATCGACCCTGACACCGGCTACAACGACGAAGAGACCAAGGTCATCAACGAAACCCGCAAGATCTTCGAGGACGACAAGATCGCGATCGGCGTCACCTGCGTGCGCGTGCCGGTGCTGCGGGCTCATTGCGAGGCCATCACCTTCGAATGCGAGAAGCCGATCAGCGAGGACCAGGTCCGCGCCATCATGGCACGAGCGCCCGGCGTCAAGGTCGTCGACGACCGTGCCAGGAACTACTTCCCGATGCCGATCGATGCCTCGGGCCAGGACGACGTCTTGGTCGGCCGCATCCGCAAGGACCTCAGCGACCCCTCCGGACATTCGATCTCGATGTTCGTGGCGGCGGACCAGCTGCTCAAGGGCGCTGCACTCAACGCGGTGCAGATCGCGGAGCTCCTGCCGCAGCGGATGATGGCGTAACGGAAGATGCGTAAGGTGGGCAAAGGCGCGCAAGCGCCGTGCCCACCACTTCGCATCAAGAAAGTTGGTCGGCAGGCTTCGCTTTGCCCACCCTACAATGGCAAACAGCGCGGTCAGGTCAACGCGGGGAGAATGTCTGTCTTAGCAAAGTGGGCTCCCTTGAAGAGCAGCGGTTGCGAACGCGCTTTCGCCAAGCGTAGACCGCACAATCGACGATGTTGAGCTGCGCCGGATGTCCCCCGACCCTTGCCGAAGCGTTGAAATGCCTCGAACGCGCCTTTCGCCATGTCTGCGTCGAACGGCACTACGACAATCCCGGCAGTCTCCAGCAATTCGTCGAAGAACTTCACGGCCGATGCTCCGAAGCGAGCAGAGAGAACGATCTTGGTTTCCAGGATTGCTACTGCTGACATCGACAGGCTGGCAGCATCCAGCATGGCTTTCCGATAGCGCTGCCCATCTGGCTCGTTGGTGACGGTCGCGACGATCGCAGACGTATCCAGCACCATCAGGACGGCAGCCCGAAACGGTCATAGCCGAGGATTTCGTCTGCAGGCCGAGAATCGAGAACGGGCAAGCCAGCGGTTCGCTCGAAGAACGACGTCAGGGCGGCCCTCCTATCGACCGCCGGCGATGCCACGCGAGACAAGCGCTCCTCGATGGCGCGTTCGAGCGCCGTCTCGATGTCTTCCCCCGTCAGGCGGGCGAGGCGCTGGGCAAGCTCATCTACTTTCGCGGAACGGATGTTCATCGGCCACTCGATCCATGCAAAACGTATGAGCAATATAGCACGAGAACGCCGCCCGCGTCACTCCCGCGCCGGAAACAGCAAACAGGCATCCCCGTACGAATAGAACCGGTAGCCGGTCGCGATCGCGTGTGCATAGGCCTGCTGCATCGCCTCCAGCCCGGAGAACGCCGACACCAGCATGAACAGTGTCGACTTCGGCAAATGGAAATTGGTCAGCAGAACATCGACGGCGCGGAAGCGATAGCCGGGGGTGATGAAGATCGACGTCTCGGCGGCGAACGGCTCAATGGTGCCGTCCTCGCTGGCTGCGCTTTCGAGCAGGCGCAACGACGTGGTGCCAACCGCGATGATACGGCCGCCGTTCTTGCGCGCAGTGTTGAGCCGCTCCGCCGTTTCGGCCGACAGCGTGCCCCACTCGGCATGCATCTTGTGGCCTTCGGTGTCGTCCACCTTCACTGGCAGGAAGGTCCCTGCCCCGACATGCAGCGTGACGCGATTGATGCCGACGCCGCGCGCGTGCATCGCCTGCTCCAGCGCCGGGGTGAAATGCAGGCCTGCTGTCGGCGCGGCAACGGCGCCTTCGTTCACAGCGAACATGGTCTGGTAGTCGGCGAGATCCTGATCATCAGGCGTGCGTTTCGAGGCGATGTAGGGCGGCAGCGGCGGGCTGCCGAGATCGGCGATGGCTTGATCCAGCGTCGGGCCGTGAAACGAAAATGACAGCGTCACCTCGCCTTCCCCGCCCTTCGCCTCGACCTCGGCGTCGAGATGGCCGAGCAGGCAGACCTTGCCCTCATTGCCGAAGCGGATGCGGTCGCCGGCGATGAGTTTCTTGGCAGGCTTCACCAACGCCTGCCAGCGCGAGCCGTCGAGGCGCTTGATCAGCGTTGCCTCGATCTTCGGCTCGGTCTCGCGGCCGATGCGACGGCCTTTTAATTGCGCCGCGATCACCTTGGTGTCGTTGACGACGAGCTGGTCGCCCGGCTTCAGCCATTGCGGCAGGTCGGTGATGATTTGGTCGCGCAGCGTGCCGCGATCGACGACCAGCATCTTCGCGGAGTCGCGCGGGCTCGCCGGGCGCAATGCGATGCGCTCGGCGGGCAGGTCGAAATCGAAGAGGTCGGTGCGCATCTCGGACTCAGGGCCGCACAGTCACTCCTCATCCTGAGGGGTGCGGAACGCGCGTCTCGACGGATGAAGGCCCCGCTGCTGCAGCTCGGCCTTCATGGTTCGAGACGGCGCTACGCGCCTCCTCACCATGAGGGTTGAACGCCTACGCCGCGTCAGCCGCCATCCGCGCCTTGACGATCTTGTCGGGGTTCTGCACGGGCTCGCCACGCTTGATCTTGTCGACGTTCTCCATGCCCTCGGTGACCTTGCCCCACACCGTGTACTGGTTGTCGAGGAAGCGGGCATCGTCGAAGCAGATGAAGAACTGGCTATCGCCGGAATCCGGGCTGGCGGCGCGCGCCATCGAGGTGGTGCCGCGCACATGCGGCTCCTTGTTGAACTCGGCCTTCAGCTTCTGGCCGGAGCCGCCGGTGCCGGTGCCCTGGGGGCAGCCGGTCTGCGCCATGAAGCCGTCGATCACGCGATGAAACACGATGCCGTCGTAGAAGCCTTCGCGCACGAGTTCCTTGATGCGCGCGACGTGGCCGGGCGCCAGATCAGGCCGCATCTCGATGGTGACGGGGCCCTGCGTGGTCTCGAGGATCAGTGTGTTTTCGGTGGCGCTCATGCTCGTCTCTCTTGGGTTGGGGGTAAAGTCCTGTCAGGTGAAGATTTGCGGTTGCGAAACTGGATCGCGAACGGACGCCCCGCAGCGGCGCCGGCCATCGCATCGGTAAATGGCATCGGCGTGCAGCGTTGCAATGCCTCCATCACCGCGACCCGGTATTGCAGCCGGTCATTGTCGGAAGCCTCCGCGGATTCATAGGTAATCCTCGGATGGCCCAGAATGTTTCCAGCCCGGTTGAAGCTCACCACGACGGTGATGTCGATCGGGCGGGCCCTGGCGGCGGGCGGCGGCTTCCAGCAGGTGCGCAAATGCCGGAAGATGTCCTGGATGGTGTTGACCTGTGCGTCCTCGGCGACCGCGCCCGGGACGCCGAGCAGCAGCACCGCGGCAACCAGCAGGAGCTTGCCACCGCAGCGCGCCATCGCCGCTCCTACTTGATGTCGGAAGCGACCTGCACCTTCACCATCTTGTCGGGGTCGGTGACGGTGCCGCCGCTCGATCCGGGAGGCGCCTTCTTCAGCTTGTCGACGACGTCCATGCCCTGCACGACCTCGCCGATCACGGTGTACTGGTTGTCGAGGCTGCCGCCGTCGGCAAACATGATGAAGAACTGCGAATTGGCGGTGTCGACGCTGTCGCCGCGCCGGGCCATGCCGACGATGCCGCGCGCAAAATGCACCTTCGAGAATTCCTGCTTCAGGTTCGGATATTTCGAGCCGCCGGTGCCATTGAAGTTCTGACCGTCGCCGGTCTGCGCCATGAAGCCATCCATGACGCGGTGGAACGGCACGTTGTTGTAAAAACCCTCGCGCGCGAGCTGCTTGATGCGCTCGGCGTGCTGGGGCGCAAGGTCCGGCCGGAGCTTGATGACGATGCGGCCCTTGGTGGAGTCGATGACGATGGCGTTGGCCTTGTCGAGGCCGGCCGGCAAGGCTTGCGCGAAGGCCGGCACCGCGAACAGAACCGCGGCAAGAACTGCGAGAATTCGGATCATGACAACTCCGGATCAGAGATGAGAAAGGAAACCCGCCGTTATCAGGCGAATTTTGCCTTGAGCTGGGCCGCAACCAGCGGCGGAACGAAGGCCGAGACATCCCCGCCCATGGCAGCGATCTGGCGCACCAAAGTGGCGGTGATCGGGCGGACCATGGGAGAGGCCGGCAGGAAGATCGTATGCACCTCGGGCGCCATGGCCTCGTTCATGCCGGCGAGCTGCATCTCGTAGTCGAGGTCGGTGCCGTCGCGCAGGCCCCGAATCATGATCGTGGCACCGTGCTTGCGCGCCGAGGTCACCGACAGATCGTCAAACGTCACGGCCTCGAGCACGCAGCCGGCCTGGGCGGCCACCGGCCCGCAGACGTCATGGAGCATCTTCAGCCGCTCCTCGGTCGAGAACAGAGGCTTCTTGCCGGGGTGCACCCCGATCGCGACAACAAGCCTGTCGCACAGCGACACGCTGTGCCGGACCACGTCCAGATGGCCGTTGGTGATGGGGTCGAAGGAACCTGGATAGAAGGCAATGCGCGGCATGGCCACGTCCTACCGCGCCCTGCCCGGCCCGGCAAGCCGGTCGAGTTCCCTGGCGGTTTTTCCGCAGAAGCGTGTCGGAATGCGCCGAATTGTTTCGTCCTGAGGGCGGCCACGACACAAAACGGAGCGCGAACGAAACCATTTCCCGCGTTCGCGAAGACGTCCGGAAACTGGCCATGGTTACTAATCCAGCCAACGAACGACGGGCCGCACACTGGGCGTAGCGGCCGCATCACAGGGGACTGTCATGATCAAGGCTCTTTCGGCGATCGCCATTTCTGCGTGTGTTGCTGCCACCCTCACGCTCCTGCCCGGCTTCGCCCCCACCGTCGAGGCGAGCGTGCCGCAGCCGCTTGCCAAGAGCGACCGGCTCGATATCCGCACCGTCGGCAAGGACTGCTCGCAGCAGGCCTGGCCGAATTTCGAAGCGTCCTGCCTCCGCCAGGCCGGCACCAAAGCCAACATCCGCGAGGCTCGCCTTGTGACTGCCAACCGTACTCCGTAGTGGGGGTCTGTCAGTTTCGCGTCAGCTAACTCTCAAGATAAACCCCAAAGATATACCCCATGGATATTTGCGACGTCCCGTCGCACACTGCCTGATGCTCGCGCCCGTCGGAATGACCCGTCGGGCGCGATCCCATCGGGGGGTCGCCATTGTCCAGTACGCCTGCAGTCGCCTCCGGCCATCAACCTGATCCACTGCCGATTGCCATGACCATGGGCGCCCTCGGGGTGGTCTATGGCGATATCGGCACCAGCCCCCTCTACGCCCTGAAGGAAGCCGCCAAGGCCGCCGCCCACGGCGGCACTTTGACGAACGATGCCGTTCTGGGCGTCGCCTCGCTGATCCTCTGGGCGCTGTTGCTGATCATCTCACTGAAATATGCGCTGTTGATTCTGCGTGCGGATAACCGCGGCGAAGGCGGCATCGTCGCGCTGCTGGCCTTGCTGCATGCCCGCAACGCTCAACCCGGTACCTGGCGCGCGCATTTGCTGGTCGTCGGCCTCGTCGGCGCCGCGCTACTGTACGGGGACGGCGCGATCACGCCGGCCATCTCCGTGCTCTCAGCCATCGAAGGTCTGAAGGTCGACGCACCCTCGCTCGCGCCGGCGGTTGTGCCCGTGACCGTCGTCATCCTGATCGGACTGTTCATGATGCAGAAGCAGGGCACCGGCTTCATCGGCCGCATCTTCGGACCGGTGATGCTGGCCTGGTTCTTCGTGCTGGCAGCGCTCGGCATCCACGGCATCGTCAAGGCGCCGGCGGTGCTGGCGGCGCTCAGCCCGCTCTATGCGTTCGACTTCCTGATCCATCAGGATTTTCATGTCTCCTTCGCGATCCTGGGGGCCGCCTTCCTCGCGGTGACCGGCGGCGAAGCCATGTACGCCGACATGGGGCATTTCGGCCGCCTGCCGATCCGGCTGGCCTGGTTCGCGATCTGCCTGCCTGCGCTCGTGCTGAACTATTTCGGCCAGGCCGCGCTGCTGATCACCGATCCCACCATGATCGAAAATCCGTTCTTCCAGCTCTGCCCTGACGCCCTGCATTATCCGCTGGTCGCGTTCTCGGCGGTCGCGACCGTGATCGCCTCGCAAGCCATCATCTCCGGCGTGTTCTCGTTGACGCAGCAGTCGATCCAGCTCGGCTTCCTGCCGCGCATGCAGATCCGTCACACCACGAGCGACGCGATCGGCCAGATCTACGTGCCGTTGGTGAACTGGCTGCTCGCCGCCGCAACGCTCGGCGCCGTGCTGAGTTTCGGCAGCTCGGAGGCGCTGGCCGGCGCCTACGGCATCGCGGTGTCGCTATTGATGGCGATCACCACGCTGCTCGCCGCCCTGGTCGCGATCCAGTGGGGCTATTCACCGTGGCTCGTGGTTGCCGTGAACGGCTTCTTCTTCGTGATCGATTTGATCTTCTTCTCGGCCAATTCGATCAAGCTGTTCGAGGGCGGCTGGTTTCCGCTGATGCTGGCGGGCTTCGTCGCCTTCCTGATGCTGACCTGGCGCAGCGGCGTGAAGCTCGTCGAAGCCGCACGCGCGAAGCTGCGCCAGCCCGAGGAGGATCTGATCGAGACCGCGGTCAACCAGTGCAGCGCCAGACTCCCCGGCACCGCCGTGTTCCTGGCCTCGGCGCCGCGCGGCGTGCCGCTGGCACTGACCCAGTTCGTCAAGCACAACCACGTGCTGCACGAGCGCATCGTCCTGGTCACCGTGCTGATCGAGGAGCTTCCTCACATCGCCGACGAAGACCGCATCGAGGTGATCGAGATCATTCCCGGCATTACCCGCGTCGTTCTGCATTACGGCTTCATGCAGAACCCGACGATTTACGAAGGGCTGACCTTCGCCTGCCGCCACGGCAAGCTGCCCGGCATCGACCTCTCCGACATCACCTATTACGTCGGCCGCGAGACAATCATCCCGCGCGAGGACGTGCCGGGCATGTGGGTCTGGCGCGAAACCGTGTTCGCCTTCCTGCAACGCAACGCCGAACGCTCCGCCGCGTTCTTCGGCGTACCTACCAAGCAGGTGGTGGAATTCGGCACGGAGCTGGAGATTTAGCTGGTCAGTGCAGTATCCGGATCGAGCACAACTCAATCCGGGACAGCCGTCCGAATGAAGAACCCGGATTTCGCTTGCGCTCCATCCGGGCTACGGGGTGACGCATCACTCCCCGTTCGACTCCCCATTCGCCCCGTTTCCGCTCTCGGCCTCTTCCGTGATGTGCTCGACCGAGACGACGTGTTCGTCCTCCGCGGTGTCGAACACGATCACGCCCTGGGTCGAGCGGCCGGCGACGCGGATGCCTTCGACCGGGCAGCGGATCAGCTGGCCCTTGTCGGTTACCAGCATGATTTGATCAGCATCCTCCACGGGGAACGACGCAACGAGGTTGCCGTTGCGGTTGTTGACGCTCATGGCGACGATGCCTTTGCCGCCGCGGCCCGTGGTGCGGTACTCGTAGGACGACGTCCGCTTGCCGTAACCGTTGACGGACACTGTCAGCACGACCTGCTCCTGCGCTGACATCTCGACGTAACGCTCCTGGGCGAGTTGGAAGCTGCCGGAGGTCTCCTCGGCCTCGGCGTCCGCCGCCGGCTCCTCGGCCGCAGCTTCGCCGGCGACCGCACGACGCATCTTCAGGTACGCCGAGCGCTCATCGGACGTCGTCTCGACGTGGCGCAGGATCGCCAGCGAGATCACCTTGTCGCCCTCGGCAAGCGCAATGCCGCGCACGCCCATCGAGGTGCGGCCGGTGAACACGCGCACGTCGGTCACGGGGAAGCGGATGCACTGGCCGCCGGCGCCGGTCAAAAGCACGTCGTCGTGCTCGGTGCAGATCTGCACGTCGACGATCGCTTCGTTGTCGTCGAGCTTCATCGCGATGATGCCGGAGCGGCGGACATCGACGAAGTCGGACAGCTTGTTGCGCCGGACGTTGCCGCCTGTCGTGGCGAACATCACGTCGAGATTGCCCCAGGTGGACTCGTCCTCCGGCAGCGGCATGATGGTGGTGATGCGCTCGCCCTGCTCCAGCGGCAGGATGTTGATCAGCGCCTTGCCGCGCGCATTCGGCGCGGCCATCGGCAGGCGCCAGACTTTGATCTTGTAGACCTGTCCGCGCGAGGAGAAGAACAGCATCGGCGTATGGGTGGACGCCACGAACAGCCGGCTGACAAAATCCTCATCGCGGGTCTGCATGCCGGCGCGGCCCTTGCCGCCGCGGCGCTGGGCCCGGTAGGCCGACAGCGGCACGCGCTTGACGTAGCCGGCGTGCGAGACGGTGACGACCATGTCCTCGCGCTGGATCAGGTCCTCGTCCTCGACCTCACCTTCCTGCTCGATGATGACGGTGCGGCGCGGGGTTGCGAACTCGGCCTTTACTTCGGCGAGCTCGGACTTGATGATGCCCAGCACGCGGTCGCGCGAGCGCAGGATGTCGAGATAGTCGGCGATCTCGCCGGCGAGCTTGTCGAGCTCCTCGCGGATTTCGTCGCGGCCGAGTGCGGTGAGGCGTTGCAGGCGCAGATCGAGAATGGCCCTCGCCTGCTCCATCGACAGCCGGATCGTGCCGTTCTCGCTGATGCGGTGGCGCGGATCGTCGATCAGCGTCAGCATGTCCTCGACGTCCCGGGCCGGCCAGTCGCGCGACATCAGGGTGTCGCGGGCGGTGGTCGGGTCGGGCGAGGTCCGGATGACGCGGATCATCTCGTCGATATTGGCGACTGCGATGGCGAGACCGACCAAAACATGGGCGCGATCTCGGGCCTTGGCGAGCAGGAACTTGGTGCGCCGCGTGACGACCCGCTCGCGAAAGTCGACGAAGATCGCCAGCAGGTCCTTCAGGTGCATGACCCGTGGACGGCCGCTGTCGAGCGCCACCATGTTGACGCCGAAGCTCGTCTGCAGCGGCGTGAACCTGTAGAGCTGATTGAGCACCACGTCCGGCACGGCGTCGCGCTTCAATTCGATGACGACGCGGTAGCCGTCGCGATCGGATTCATCGCGCAGGTCGCCGATGCCCTCGATCTTCTTTTCCTTGACCAGCTCGGCGATGCGCTCGACCATCGTCGCCTTGTTCACCTGGTAGGGAATCTCGGTGATGATGATCGCCTCGCGCTCCTTGCGGATGGTCTCGATCGCGACCTTGCCGCGCATCATGACCGAGCCGCGGCCGAGGTGATAGGCGGCGCGGATGCCCTGCCGTCCGAGGATGACGCCGCCGGTCGGGAAGTCCGGTCCCGGCACGATGTTGATGAGCTCGTCGATGGTGAGCGCGGGGTTGTCGATCAGCGCGACGCAGGCGTCGATGACCTCGCCGAGATTGTGCGGCGGGATGTTGGTCGCCATGCCGACCGCGATGCCGCCGGCGCCGTTGACGAGAAGGTTCGGGAACTTGGCTGGCAAGACCGACGGTTCGGTCTCGTTGTTGTCGTAGTTCGGCTGGAAGTCGACCGTGTCCTTGTCGATGTCGGCCAGCAGAGCCAGCGCCGCCTTCGTCAATCGGGCTTCGGTATAACGATAGGCAGCCGGGGGATCGCCGTCGACCGAGCCGAAATTGCCCTGGCCGTCGATCAGCGGCACGCGCATGGAGAAGTCCTGCGCCATCCGGACCATGGCGTCGTAGATCGACTGGTCGCCATGCGGATGATATTTACCGATGACGTCACCGACCACGCGGGCGGACTTGACGTACTTCTTGTCCGGCGTGTGCCCCTGCTCGTTCATCGAGTACAGGATGCGGCGATGCACCGGCTTCAGGCCATCGCGGGCGTCAGGCAGCGCCCGCGCCACGATCACGCTCATGGCGTAGTCGAGATAGGACTTCTTCATCTCCTCGAAGATGGAGACGGGGCGAATATCCGAGGGTTGCGCCGGCTGGTCGCCGGGCTTGTCGTCGTCGTCAGCCAAGGGGAAATCCGGTGAGGTTTTATCTGGGAATCATATAGCGCATCGAGCCTCTGATAACCACCCTCGCGGCGTTCTGGGAAGCGCTTTTTCCGCCTATTTTTCCAACAACTTAAGCCCTTGCGAGCGGTGTCTCGGACAGCACTCGCATCGGCCTTGCAAAATCGCCGCTCACGCGTGGAAAACCGCGCGGTGAGCTTGCCGCGTCGGCGCGTTTGCCAAGCCGCAATCCGAGCTCACCCCAAACATGAAGCGGGCCCGGAAATGCCGAGCCCGTCCTGTCGATTAGTGGGATGTTCTGACATGAGATGAGAAGCGCCGCCCATCCGGCCAGCGCGTCCGCATCAGGCGCCGCGTTCTTGGAGCGGAATCGCTCAGAACGGGATATCGTCGTCCATGTCGCTGTTGCGGCCACCGCCGCCGGCGGCAACAGGGCGCCGCGGCGCGCTGCTGACCGGACCGGAGGAGCCGAAATCGCCGCCCGGCTCGTCGCCGAAGCTGCCGCCTCCGCCACCGCCGCTACGACCGTCCAGCATCGTCAACGTCGAGTTGAACCCCTGGAGCACGACTTCGGTCGAGTACTTTTCGACACCGCTCTGGTCGGTCCATTTGCGGGTCTGGAGCGCACCCTCGACGTAAATCTTGGCGCCCTTCTTCAGATACTGTTCGGCGACCTTGCAGAGCCCTTCATTGAAGATCACGACGCGGTGCCACTCGGTCTTTTCCTTGCGCTCGCCAGTCGCCTTGTCGCGCCACGTCTCCGAGGTCGCGACGCTCAGATTGGCGATCGGCCGCCCGTCCTGGGTGCGGCGGATTTCAGGATCCTTGCCGAGATTTCCAACCAGAATGACCTTGTTGACGCTTCCCGCCATCTCCGCTCTCCGCTCCGAATGCCACTGAATTCAAGAAGGCCGGTCCGCTCCCGCGTTCCGCCGTGCCTGTTGAGGCGACCCTATACGCTCGCCGAACACTTGCGGACGACGATCAGGCCGTCACCCCTCCGGTTATCCCCACATATAGCATCGACCTCCGGTTCGTTCCAGATTTGTTCTTGGCGAAGACAGATCTGAAGGCGTGGGATCGATCGGCCACATGTGTTGCGGAAAGGCACACGTCGATTGGAACCTTTGTAGGTTCCCAAAAATGGAAGAAAGAACTTAACATTCAGCAAGTTATGGGTACTCGCACTGCCCCGGTCTTGTTGCATTTGGGAGACGGACTCTGCCGCTCCGTAGAGCTACGGTTGCCTCGGACTTAGTTCATATGGGCCCTCGCGCCTGATCAGCCGCTTCGGGGAAAT
Organism: Bradyrhizobium sp. 35; assembly: GCF_023073215.1. Taxonomy (NCBI): domain Bacteria; kingdom Pseudomonadati; phylum Pseudomonadota; class Alphaproteobacteria; order Hyphomicrobiales; family Nitrobacteraceae; genus Bradyrhizobium; species Bradyrhizobium sp. 35. The sequence goes on along the minus strand of NZ_JADPJC010000067.1, from coordinate 10,918 downwards.
AAGAAGCGGACGAAACCTGGGGAGACTGGCAATGAATAAGCTTCTTATTTGTGCAATCGGTGCAGTGGCGATGGGCTTGTCGGCTCCCGCAAGCGCGGCGGACATGGCCGCGCGTCCCTACACCAAAGCCCCGCCGCCGGCGGTTGCCGCCATCTACGACTGGAGCGGCTTCTACATCGGCATCAACGGCGGCGGTGGCTCCAGCCACAAGTGCTGGGACTTCGTCACGCCCGCGACCGGCGTTCTCGTCGGCGAAGGCTGTCACAATGCAACAGGGGGCACCGTCGGCGGCCAGATCGGCTATCGCTGGCAGTCCGCCAATTGGGTGTTCGGTCTGGAAGGCCAGGGCAACTGGGCTGACTTCCGGGGCGACAACGTGAGCACCCTCTTCCCTGGTACCGCTTTGGTGACGGGTGATCGCAACCGTTCCCGCATCGACGCTTTCGGTCTCATCACCGGTCAGGTCGGTTACGCCTGGAACAACGTGCTGCTTTACGTGAAGGGCGGCGCCGCCGTCGTCGGTGACAAGTACGACATCTACGCTGCTGCGGGTACGCCCGGCGCGGGCGCGCTGCTGGCTTCGGCCCGGGAGACTCGCTGGGGTGGCACGGTCGGGGCCGGTCTGGAATTCGGCTTCGCCCCGAACTGGTCGCTGGGCTTTGAGTACGACCACATCTTCCTTGGCGATCGCACGATCGGCTTCACAACGCCCGCGGGTGCGGTATTCGGCAGTGACCGGATTCGCCAGGACGTAGACATGGGCCTGGTGCGCTTGAACTATCGCTGGGGCGGTCCGGCCATCGCAAGGTACTGATCGCGCTGGACATATCGCACTTCGAAGGCCGGCCTTGCGCCGGCCTTTTGCTGTGCAGTTCTCCAATATTAATCGGTCAATAACCGTTCCGTTTTCCGACCGTTGTTGCTTTTGAGTGACACAACTTGCGGCTTCACTGGTGTAAGTACGGCATCAGTTGGGCAAGTGAGTCCGATGCCCTCCCTATCGTGGAAGGCACAATCAGAAACTGGGACTGGGATTAGTTGAAAATGAAAAAGGTTTTGTTGGCTTCGGCCTGTTTGTTCGCTCTCGCCGCCCCGGCTTCGGCCGCTGATCTCGCGGCGCGCCCCTACACCAAGGCCCCGGTGGCCATGGCTTCGGTCTACAACTGGACCGGCTTCTACCTCGGTATCGTCGGTGGCGGCGCTTGGGAAAATTCCTCGACCGACCCGAAGATGAAGGGCGGCTTCGTCGGCGGTACTGCCGGCTACAACTGGCAGACCGGCAATGTCGTGCTCGGCGTCGAGGCCGATGGTTCCTGGGCTGATGTCAGCGCGTCGGTCACCGGCCCCGTTGCCGTCCCCGGCTTCGGCCTCGTCAGCACCACCCTCAGCTCCAAAACCGATGCGATGGGAACCGTGCGCGGCCGCATCGGCTACGCCGTCAACAACGTCCTGTTTTACGGCACCGGTGGTTACGCCTGGATCGACAACAAGCTCAGCGTCAGCGCGCTCGGCGTGACCGTTTCCGACAGCAAGTGGCACTCCGGCTGGACCGTCGGTGCGGGCGTCGAAGCGTTCTTCGCTCCGCAGTGGTCGGTCAAGGGCGAGTACCTCTTTCGCAGCCTCGGCGGCGAGACCTACTTCTCGGGCGCCCTGCCCTCCGGCACGCTCGAGTTTCACACCGTGCAGGTCGGCGTGAACTATCACTTCGGGGGCCCGGTGGTCGCCAAGTACTGAGTTCAGTACTTAGCCCCAACGCCATCCGCGTTACGAAAGGCCGGCCTTGTGCCGGCCTTTTTGTTTTGTCGGGCACGTTGCCGCGCAGTTCCACCCTGCTCCTGCCAGATGCCGCCAGTGCGCCAACAATCCGTTGACGATTCGCAAGTCCCACTGGAAATCCGTCTCCGTTCTTCCTACGTTCGCTGACAACCCCATCGGCGCCGATCCCGGTTCCGGGCGAAGCGCGCCTTTTTTGTTGGCGCGATCGCGCGCCTTTGGGATTCCTTGAGGGCAACCCGGATGGATGAAGTGATCAAGGCGAAGCGCCAACAGCAGAACGTGGGATCAAACCTGCGCGCAATTACCATCCGTGGCGCGCGCGAGCACAATCTCAAGAACGTCGATGTCGAGATTCCCCGCGACAAGCTGGTGGTGTTCACGGGGCTGTCGGGCTCCGGCAAATCCTCGCTCGCGTTCGACACCATCTACGCCGAAGGCCAGCGCCGCTACGTCGAATCGCTGTCTGCCTACGCCCGCCAGTTCCTGGAGATGATGCAGAAGCCCGACGTCGACCAGATCGACGGCCTGTCGCCGGCGATCTCGATCGAGCAGAAGACGACGTCGAAGAACCCGCGCTCCACCGTCGGCACGGTGACCGAAATCTACGACTACATGCGCCTGCTGTGGGCGCGCGTCGGCGTGCCCTATTCGCCCGCCACCGGCCTGCCGATCGAGAGCCAGATCGTCTCGCAGATGGTCGATCGCGTGCTGGCGCTGCCCGAGGGCTCGCGCCTCTATCTGCTCGCGCCGGTCGTGCGCGGCCGCAAGGGCGAGTACCGCAAAGAGCTTGCCGAATGGCTCAAGAAGGGCTTTCAGCGCGTCAAGATCGACGGCGCCTTCCACGAGCTCGCCGAAGCCCCTGTTCTCGACAAGAAATTCCCGCACGACATCGACGTCGTCGTCGATCGCATCGTGGTGCGCCCCGACATCGGCCAGCGCCTCGCCGAAAGTTTCGAGACCGCGCTGAAACTTGCCGAGGGCCTCGCCGTCATCGAATTCGCGGATGCGCCGGCTGCGGCAGCACCCGCGGAAGAGAAGAAGAAGACCGCAAAGATCCACGACAAGAGCGGACCCGAGCGCATGCTGTTCTCGGAAAAGTTCGCCTGCCCGGTGTCCGGCTTCACCATCCCCGAGATCGAGCCCCGGCTGTTCTCGTTCAACAACCCCTATGGCGCCTGTCCCGCGTGCGGCGGCCTCGGCGTCGAGCAGCATGTCGACGAAGACCTCGTCATTCCCGACAAGGAGCTCGCCATTGGCAAGGGCGCGATCGCGCCCTGGGCCAAGTCTTCGTCGCCCTATTACATTCAGACGCTGACTGCGCTCGGCAAGCACTACAAGTTCACGCTGACCACCAAATGGAAGGATCTGCCCAAGAAGACGCAGAACGCGATCCTCCATGGCTCCGGCGAGGACGAGATCAAGTTCTCCTACGAGGACGGCGTCCGCTCCTACGACACCAAGAAGCCGTTCGAGGGCGTCATCACCAACATCAACCGCCGCTATCGCGAGACCGAGAGCGAGTGGGCGCGCGAGGAGCTGGCGAAGTATTTCCACGACGTACCCTGCGAGGCGTGCCACGGTTTTCGGCTCAAGCCCGAGGCGCTCTGCGTCAAGATCGGCGGCAAGCATATCGGCGACATCTCCGAGATGTCGGTGAAGGGCGCCGGCGCGTGGTTCGAGACCGTGCCGGAGGCGCTGAACACTCAGCAGAACGAGATCGCCGGCCGCATCCTCAAGGAGATCCGCGAGCGCCTTACCTTCCTGCTCGATGTCGGCCTCAACTACCTCACACTCTCCCGCTCCTCCGGCACGCTGTCCGGCGGCGAGAGCCAGCGCATCCGGCTGGCTTCGCAGATCGGCTCGGGCCTGACAGGCGTGCTCTACGTGCTCGACGAGCCCTCGATCGGCTTGCACCAGCGCGACAACGCGCGCCTGCTCGACACGCTCAAGAGACTTCGTGACCTCGGCAACACCGTGATCGTGGTCGAGCACGACGAGGACGCGATCCTGCTCGCCGACCACGTGCTCGACATCGGCCCCGGCGCCGGCATGCATGGCGGCAACATCATCGCCGAAGGCACGCCCGCCGAGATCATGCGCAACCCCAACTCGCTGACGGGCAAATATCTCACCGGCGAGCTCGAGGTCGAGGTGCCCGAGCGGCGCCCGCCGAACCATCGCCGCACCATCAAGGTGGTCAACGCGCGCGGCAATAACCTCAAGAACGTTACGGCCGAAATTCCGCTCGGCCTGTTCACCTGCGTCACCGGCGTCTCCGGCGGCGGCAAGTCGACGCTGCTGATCGACACGCTCTACAAGGCGATCGCCCGCAAGCTGAACAATGCCAGCGAAGGCGCCGCGCCGCACGACCGCATCGAGGGCCTCGAGCACATCGACAAGATCATCGACATCGACCAGTCGCCGATCGGTCGCACGCCGCGCTCCAACCCCGCGACCTATACCGGTGCCTTCACGCCGATCCGCGAATGGTTCGCCGGCCTGCCCGAGTCGAAAGCGCGCGGCTACGAGCCCGGCCGGTTCTCCTTCAACGTCAAGGGCGGCCGCTGCGAGGCCTGCCAGGGCGACGGCGTCATCAAGATCGAGATGCACTTCTTGCCCGACGTCTACGTCACCTGCGACGTCTGCAAGGGCAAGCGCTACAACCGCGAGACGCTGGAGGTCCTATTCAAGGGCAAGAGCATCGCCGACGTGCTCGACATGACCGTCGAGGAAGCGGCCGAGTTCTTCAAGGCGGTCCCACGTGTACGCGAGACGTTCCAGACGCTGCATCGCGTCGGCCTCGACTACATCCATGTCGGCCAGCAGGCCACGACGCTCTCGGGCGGCGAAGCCCAGCGCGTCAAGCTCGCAAAAGAGCTGTCAAAGCGCGCCACCGGCCGCACGCTCTACATCCTGGACGAGCCGACCACCGGGTTGCATTTCCACGACGTCAAGAAGCTGTTGGAGGTGCTGCACGAGCTGGTCGCGCAGGGCAACACGGTCGTCGTCATCGAGCACAATCTCGAAGTGATCAAGACCGCCGACTGGGTCATCGACCTCGGCCCCGAAGGCGGCGATGGCGGCGGCGAGATCGTCGCCTGGGGCCCGCCAGAGGACATCGCAAAAGCGCCGCGGAGCTATACGGGGAAGTTCCTGGCGCCGGTGCTGGCGAAGGCTCGGAAGCCGAAGCGGAGACGCGCGGCGAGCGAGGCGGCCGAGTAGGTTACGCCGCGGGAGCGGCCGACACATTGTCTGAGGGAGACTGAGTTTGCCTGCCGGACTTGTGCAAACCTATCGTGCGTTCGCCCACAATAATGCTTGGGCAAACCACCGGCTGCTCACCGCTTGCGCGGCGCTGTCTCAGGCCGACTTCGAAGCCGAGCGGACCGGCTTCTTTCCGAGCCTGCAACGCACGCTGAACCACATCCATGTCATCGACCTCTTCTATGTCGATGCACTGGAGGGCGGATGGTTGGGACCGGCAGCTTGGAAGAACGACGTGCCGCACCTTTCCCTTGCTGCGCTGAAGCCTGCGCAAGCCGCGATCGACAAGCGCTTGATCGCCATGTGCGATGCACTGACGCCCGAGATTCTCAACGGCATTGTGCGGATCAACCGCGACACGCGGGTCCAGGCCGAACGCCGCGACCGACTGCTCATGCATCTGCTCCAGCATCAAATTCATCACCGCGGACAAGCGCACGCCATGCTGTCCGAAACGAGCGTCGCGCCGCCTCAGCTTGACGAGTTCTTCGCCGAGGGAGAGGCGCCGCTCAGGGCCACCGAATTCGACCAACTCGGATGGACCGAGGAAACCGTGTGGAAAGCCTAGCGGTGTAGCTTCGTCTCCATGCCCTACTCCCTCGCCATCTTTGATCTCGACGGCACGCTGACCGACAGCTTTCCGTGGTTCCTGCGCACCATCAACGACGTCGCCGATCGCTTCGGCTTCCGCCGCGTCGCGGACGAGGATATCGAGGGGCTGCGGCATGCTTCTTCGCGGGAGATTCTGAGCCGGCTCGAGGTGCCGCTGTGGAAGCTGCCGGCGATCGCGCGGCATGCGCGGCGACTGAAGGCGGAGGCTGCAGCGGAGATTTCGCTGTTTGCGGGGGTCGAGACAATGCTGCGGACGCTGGCGGAGGGTGGCGTGCAGCTCGCGATGGTGACGTCGGACAGCGAAGCCAATGCGCGCGAGAAGCTCGGCGATTGCGCGACGCTGTTCGCCCATTTCGATTGCGCGGCCTCGCTTTTCGGCAAGCCCGCGAAGTTCCGACGGGTCATCCGCCGCGCCGGCGTGGAGCCGGGCAAGGTCATCTCGATCGGCGACGAAGTGCGCGACATCGAGGCGGCGCGGACAGTGGGAATTGCCTGCGGAGCGGTGGGCTGGGGTTATGCGGCGCCGGCGGCGCTGCGGGCGATGGCGCCGGATCACATGTTTGATCAGATGGATGAGATTGTATGGACGCTGTGCCCCGGTGCCGTAGCCCGGATGAGCGAAGCGATATCCGGGAACGCCGGTGGATGAGGAGAGCCCCGTCCCGCATGTCGCTCCGCTCACGCGGGCTACACGCCCCTACTCCGTCCTGCGCAAGAATGCCCCAAACGCGCGCGGGCCGTCGCCGGTCTTGACCTCGCCGATCAGCTTCAGCTCGACCGCATCGATGATATCGAGCGTGTTGCTTTCCCAGCAGGCGACGATAATGCGCTTGCCGTCGGCAGTCGCGGCAATGCCTTCGGGATAATCGCCGACATTGATGCGCTTGAGCGGCTTCAAGGTCACCAGATCGAACACGCTGACAGTGCCGCCATACTGATCGGTGACGAAGCCGCGGCCCTGCGCCAGCGCCACCGCATAAGGGCGCATCCCGACCTGCACGCGGCCGGTCTCAGCCCCAGTGGCGATGTCGATCACGGAGACGTCGTTGGAGCCGACATTGGCGGTGTAGGCGCGCTTGCCCTCGGCATCGATGGTGACGCCGAACGGACGGGTGCCGACCTTGATGGTCGTCGTGCGCTGGCGCGTCGCGGTGTCGACCACCGACACACTGTCGTCGTCGCGGTCGGCCGAGAGCAGCAGCTTGCCATCCGGCGTTACCGCGAGCCCCGATGGCGAGGCGCCGACCGCAATGCTGGCCGTGACGCTGCGCGAGGCCGCGTCGATCACCCGCACCGCCGCCGCATACCAGTCCGCGACATAGACGGTGCGGCCATCCGGCGCGACGGCAATGCCGAGCGGCCCGCCGCCGACCTCGATCCGCGCCGCAACCTGCCGCGTTGCTGCGTCCACCACCGTCACGGCTTTGGCATCCGGGCTCGTGACATAGGCAAAACGTCCGTCCGCGCTGACGGCGACGCCGGCCGGCTTGCCGCCGATCGGGATGGTCGCGACGCTGCGCGCCGTGGCGAGGTCCACGACCATCAGATCGTCGCTGAGCTGGTTGGTGACGAATGCCTCTTCGGCGAACACATGCGCGATGCCGGCCAGGCAAAAGCTGGCGGCGAGCGCCGCCAGGACCAGCGCCCGCACCGTCAGCTTCCGCTCTCGATCTTCTTCTTGAGTGCCTCGAGGCCCGCCTGGTACAGCCCCTTCACCGCCTTGACCGCGGCCTCGTCACTCAGCTCCGGCGGCGGCTCGTTGTTGGGAAAGCCACGATAGAACGCGCCGGCCCATTCCAGCGTCGAGCCCTTGCCGTCAGCGCTCGGCGTCACCGTCAATGTCGAGGAATAATTGGTGACCGGCAGCACCTTCACGTCCACATTGGTGATCCGGTAGGAATAGCTCATCGCGGCGGCGTCAAACTTGTAGAGCTCCTCGTCGACGGTCGCGCCTCCCGTCAGCGTCAGCTTCCGCGTCGCGCCGATCTCGTTGCCCTTCTCGCCCTCGGTCTTGGTGACAGGTGGCAGCCAGCTCATGTCCTGGAAATTGCCCATTGCGGCCCACACCTTGGCCGGGGCGGCGTTGATCTCGATGGATTCGCGCACCTTCTGACGGGTCGGCCCGTGGGCCCAGGCCGATGTCGAAACCGGGCCAAACGCCGCCGTCAAAGCCACCGCGCCCGCGGCAATCAGCACCGCGGCCAGGACCGTGCGCCGTCCAATCGTCACCCTCATCTCGTTTCCTCATACGTGTCGTTGATCATGCGCGACTTGAAGCGCGCTGGAATCATGGTAGCGCATTTTGCGGCCGCGGGGAGACCCGTTCGTGGCCGCGTTGCGGCGGGGCCCGCGCGCCCCACAACCCCTTGCCGCCCCGGCGGGCAAAACACCAATAAGCGGGTCAATCACGGCGCTTAAAAATATTTCTCTTTATCCGCATTTCGGATTATCATATAAAGAGCCAACCCGGCCGAGGGGCGGATCGCGATCGTCACGAACGCGGGATGGGACGTGGTGGACGTGGGCCACACCGGCGCGAAGGCTTCGCAGGGCGGGCAACCGTGAGCGAAAGTGTCGGGCACACGACCGGTGCAGCCTGCGTACGGCAAAATCGTGTGGTCCTGGCGCCCGGGGTCTGTGCGCCAAGTCTTGCGGTGATGCGTGCGGGCCGACCGGGCCGCAGCGTCAGCCATCCGCAAGGCGACGGGGGCAATAGTGCATCGCTCCCCGGGGAGATCACGACATAAGCCGTAAAACCACTGCGCAGGGAAGGCCGTGTGTTGGGCTTCACCTGTATGCCGCTGTGCAGCCTCTTGTAGCGCAACCTTCGCACAGTGGACCGTGGGTGCCAGCCGGCACCCGGCCTTCCCTGCGCCCTCGGCATTTTTGGGGGCTGTGATGACCGCAAAGCTCGGGCGCGATGCGCCGCGAGGAGGCGAAGATGTGTCTACGATTCAGAAGCGAGTTGGCGGAGAACAACGATGCTTCTCGCTCCCTCATTGCGAGCACAGTGAAGCAATCCAGAGTACCTCCGCGGAGAGACTCTGGATTGCTTCGTCGCAGGGCTCCTCGCGATGACGACCGAGACAGTGAGTGCCGATCACGCCGCCCGATCACTCCGCCAGCGTCGCCTCTACGAACCCGCGCGGGTCGTCACAGAACTTCCGCATCACCCGGTAATGATCGGTCTCCACCGTCGTCGGCTCCAGGCCGTATTTCCCGAGCCGGAGCAGCTGTGCGTTGGGATAGGCCATGAGCATCGGCGAATGGGTCGCCATGATGACCTGGCAGATGGGGGAATTCTCCATGCGTCGAAGCAGCTTCAGAAATTCGATCTGGCGCGCCGGCGACAACGCCGATTCAGGCGCGTCGAAGATGAAAATGCCCTGGCGCTGGCAGCGCTCCTCGAAGAAGCGCAGGAATCCTTCGCCGTGGGAATGCGACAGGAAATCGGGGCCGACCTGCCCGGCATCACGTGCGGCCTTGTCGAGATATCGCGCCACCGAGAAAAAACTCTCGGCGCGAAAAAACCAGCCATTCGTGATTTTCGGCAGCCAGCTTGCGCGCAGCGCCCTGGAGAGTTGGCCACCCATCTTCTCCCGCGCTTCGGAGTGATCGACCGGCATGTAACCCTTCCCGCCACCGGCGTCGTCGTAGCCGGCGAGCGCTGCGATCCCTTCGAGGATCGTCGACTTCCCGGTGCCATTCTCTCCGACGATGATCGTGATGGCGGCGTCGAAGTTGAGATCGAAATCATCCGGAAAGATGGGCAGGCAAAACGGATAAGCCTCGCGATCGCGAACTTGCGACGGGTCGAGCCAAACCCGTTTCAGGTAAGGCGCCGGCAGGTTGATCGTTCGGCTGCTTCTTCGACTCATGTCCGGTTTCCGATCCATTCCGTCCAATCGGGCCACTAGAACATATCCGGAACGCAACCCTCGCGAAAGCTGCATCTGAGAGACATACAGCAACAAAACCCGACACGCGTGGCGAGGGCAAACTGGAATCTGGGATTGCGGTCCGAAATCGCCTTAGAGAACGCAGCTCTGAGGCAGTCGGCAGGCATAAGGCCCGCGCCCACCTCGCGACCCCGCAATGATTGACGGACGTCCGGGACCGTAAGAGCCGCGAGGAGTGCGCGATGGTATCAACGTATTTCAGTTACAGCTACATCACGCGCAATCTCAAGCAGTCCCTGACGCGGGTCGAACAGCAACAGGACGTAGCGCGAGAGGCCGCCTATTACAAAGCCCACATCGGCAAGGTGAAGTCCGTCGACGACTTCATGAAAGACTATCGCCTTTATCGTTATGCAACGAAGGCGTATGGCCTGGAAGACATGGCCTACGCCAAGGCCTTCATGAAAAAGGTGCTGGAGAGCGACCTCTCCGACGCAAACAGCTTTATCAACAAGCTGGTCGACAAGCGTTACCGTGAGTTCGCCGCCGCGTTTTCCTTCAATGGCAGTGCCACGTCGGTGGCGCAATCGGAGAACCAGACCGACGAGATGATTGGTCTGTACACGGCGACCAGGAAAAGCCACGTCGATGCACTTGCCGGCGATTCGAATTACTACAGCGCCGAAATCGGTAACATCAGCAGTGCAGACCAGCTCCTGAACAACGACCGTCTTCGCAACTATGTCTATTCGGCGTACGGGATCGATCAAAGCAAGTGGTCGCGTGACACCATAAGCCAGGTCTTGCGCAGCGATCCATCCGATCCCAACAGCTACGTCGTCGTCCGTTAAGAAGCCGAATTGAGCGGGAGCGGACAGGCAAGCGTATGCGATAGCTGGATCAGGAAGAGGCACAAGAGTTCTCTGAGCCAGGCGAGGATACGGCGGAAGTTGTGGCCGACTGCTGAGAGCACGACGTTGGCGGCGTCGCCGGCGCGGCCTTTGAGATAGCAGCGGCCAAGGTGACCTTCGGCCTTCAGATGTCCGATGATGGGCTCGATGGCGGAGCGGCGCCGGAGCTCGCGCTTGATGGCGCCGAACACGCCGCGCTTCTGGCCCGAAATGAAGACGCGACGGGGATTTTGCGTGTCGTGGCCGCGATATCCCTTGTCGACATAGGCCCGCTCGATCGGACAGCCGGTGAGCGCCTCGGTGCGGTCGATGACGTCCCGCAGGGTATGACCGTCGTAGGGATTATCGGGCAGCGACCTGGCATGCAGTACGAACAGGCCACCGGGAGCTCGGCGATTGTTGGTGACGATGGAGGCCTTCACGCCGAACTCGTAAGGGGCTGAGGCCTTGCCTTTG
>NZ_JADPJC010000028.1:0-52628 GCF_023073215.1 Bradyrhizobium sp. 35 | reverse complement strand
CCCACCATGCGCGGTTTCCTCCCTTGGAGGCTTTCGGACGCCGGCCGCCCGAATGTGCCGCGCCGTCAATCATGCGGCCGGCATCCGAAACCCTTCACAAAAGGGGAAGTGGACCTGCATGTAATGCAGTCTTCGGCGCAATCGATCCTTCTTCTGATAAGACGCCAGTTGCCGCGGTCATTCATCCTTACGTCCGCCGCGAGCAATCGTCGCCGCCTCCTGCAACGTAACGCCATGAACCAGCGGGTCTGCGTGGCGATGGACTAACTGCCATTCAGAACCGTCCTTGCGATAGATTTCCGTAACTCGGAGCGACCAGTCTTGTTTTGGTAAGCTCCCGACTTCGGCATATTGCCGCTCGACCATGACGAGAACGACCAGCTTGTCCGATGCATAGGTTTGCACGACCTCCAAGGTCGTCTCACCGTTCTTGAAAAACTGGGATAGCTTCGCCAAACGTTCAGGACTTGCGTCGAACCCGTGGCTAGTTGGGCCGCCGAATGGTTGCATTAACGTGAAGTCACTGGCGATGCGAACAAGGGCCAGCCAACGATCCATGTCCCCGCGCATGAAGGCCGCGTTTTTCGCAGCGGCGCGCTCGATAAGGTGAGCGACGTCGTCACTGGCAGCCACACTAGCGCAAAATCGAGGGGTCAACGATGCCGCAGCGACTGTCGTGATCGCGGACCGCCGTGACAGCGTTCCTGGCCAGTTTGCATGGTGTTTGGTCATTTCAGCTCCTGTGGCTAACGTTGCGCAATCCATGGAGCTTTCAGAGACATGAATCCAGTGATATAACCTCAGCAATATGCTGAACCACATTTCCTTGTCAAAAGTCGATCTTAACTTGCTGCTGGTCTTCCACACTGTGCTGGAGGAGAGCCACGTGGCGCGAGCGGCTAGCCGCTTGAACATCACCCCTTCTGCCGTAAGTCATTCACTTGGGCGGCTACGGCATCTATTTAATGACCCCCTGTTCTTACGGACGCCGAAGGGTGTTGTGCCGACGGAGCGTGCGCTGGAACTCGGCGAGCCAGTAGCAGATATCCTTTCTCGCGTAGGGCGCGTATTTGCTTCAGCTACGCCCTTCGACGCGACTACAAGTAGCCGCCGTTTTTCCATTGGCGCTCCTGATGCGATCATGGACACGGTGATGGGACCATTTGCGGGGCGGCTCAGGAGAAAGGCACCCCGTGCCGACCTGAGCTTGATCCATCTGATGCCAGGGAGGCATGCAAGCGCTGTGGAGCACCCTTGGCGGTCAAGCCTGGAGAAGCTGGAGAAGCGCGAAATCGACTTGGCCATCCTGCCCCTGGGCACAGTGCCAACCCGCTTCCAGGCAAGAAAGCTTTACGATGAGTGTTTCGTGGTCGCAATGCGCAAGGGAAACGGATTCGCCCGCGCACCAACGATTGCTGCATTCTGCAGAGCACAGCATCTTCTTGTGTCGCTCGACGGCGATCCGCGAGGTTTTGTCGACCAACTCCTGGAGAAGCGCGGCCTCCAGCGCCGCATTGTCCTGACCGTGCCCACCTTTATGATGGCACTCACGCAAATTTCAAACTCGGACTTGATAGCAACATTGCCGCGCCGTCTCGTCGAGAGATACGCGGCTCGTTTCGCGCTGCAATTGGTTGAGCTTCCTTTGAAGCGGAAGTCCGATGCAATCATGGCCATTACGACCAAGGCAGCAATGATGGATGCGGGCATTGCGTGGTTGACGGAAGAAATCGCCGCTGAGGTTGGCTCCCTCAGCTGAGGATGTCTCTTATATTCCTTAAAGCACATTTTAGGCCTGTGGGGCCTTAGCGAACCTCAACTTCCCCGCGACCGCCGCTTCGGGGTCACTTGCGGGCATCGCCCGAGCGAGAGCTCCAGTCAGTTTTGGCCAGGAATTGCATAGCATTGCTCGGTGACGAAGCATGATGGGTTTCGCAAGTGCTCTACCCATCCTACGCGAGCTGACTGGATCTACCGCCGACCACGTCGCCACGAGGCCCCGATCAGCCAGAACACGAACCGGACAAACAGGATCGCGGCCGTGATCTGGATCCAAAGGAAACCACCGAGTTCGCGCAAGACAATTTCGGCCTGAGCGCCCCAATAACCAGGAAGCGCATCGCCGACAGCTTCAATAGCGTGCGTGCCTGTTCGCAGGGCCCATCGGACCCACTCAGGCTTGTAAAAGAGCGTCGCGCCGAGCAGAATCCAAGTCAGAAAAGCAGTGCTGACTCTGAAGGAGTGCACCTTGGCGTGGTGCTTGAACGCCGCGAACCGTCCATTATCTCCGGCTTGAGCCATGTTAGTTTCCTATTCGAAGCCTACGGTGCCGGGGAGTTCGTAGGATGGGTACAGCGAAACGAAAATCCATGGAAGATTTGCGCGGTGACGAGACATGATGGGTTTCGCTTCGCTCTACCCATGCTACGCATGTCAACTCTCGTCACCCACCTGATGCCCCGCTAACCGATCGTCTGAACGGCGCAGCCGTCGGCATAGCTCGCGATTGATGTTTTGCAGGACGATCACATAGGTGTGGATATCGGCCTTGTAGCAAGCGTAGAGCTTCTGGGCGGTCAGCTCGTAAAGCACGGTCGGACTCTCCGCGACCACCGTGGCGGATCGATTTTGCATTTCAATCAGCGTCATCTCACCGAAGAAATCGCCGGGCTCCAGAACGGAAATCGGGATGACGTTGCCCGCATTCGCCCGCTTGCCCACCGCCAGCCGGCCGGATTTGACGATGAACAGCGAGCGTCCGGGCTCGCCCTCCGTCACGACGGTTGCTCCGGTATCAAATCGGCACTCAACCAGCATCGACATCAGGAGGTCGAGACTTTGATCCGGGATACCGCCGAAGAACGGTGTGGCGAGCAGGAATGCTCTCAGGTCGGGGACACTGACGGCCATCGCGCGAGGATAATCTTGACCGCCTTCCCGGGCAAGCGGAGCCGATACCAGCGGTAACGACGCCGAACGTGTTGGAACAAGGGGGTCAGCGAAAGTTTCGGAGCTCGTAGGCTGGGCGAAGCGAAGCGTGCCCACCAACCACCATTGATAGATAGATGGTGGGCACGGCGCTACGCGCCTTTGCCCACCCTACGCTTACGGCCGCGCAATGCTGCTATCGCGCAACGTCCGCCTTCTCCAGAGATCAACCATCACCTTGACGGTCGCCGCCAGCACAGCTGCGCAAAGCGCAGCCTTCGAGATCGTCTCCATCGTCCCCTCGATCAGCAGGCAATGGGCGACGCTGCCTGCGACGATGACGATCGCGAGGGGAATATGGACGATGCGCCACGTGCGCAACCGCAATCCCAGCCGCCGGCGCAGCAGAGCCAGGAGCGCAACAATGAAGATGGCCCACATGGCGGTCACGCCGAAGGGGGAGAACGGTGTCGGTGACGTATAAGTCAGGGCGTCGATCATGTCGGGCGGGCTGGTGATCCAGAGGCCGGCGACGTGGATCACCACCGCCAGAGCCAGCGTGCCGCCGATCCAGTGGTGGGCGCGCCGGCCGCGATAGGCCGACAGTCCCGGCAGATATCCGCCGATCAGCAGGGGCTGAGCGAGCACGAGACCGAGCGCAATGATGCCAGCGAAGCCGGCGAGGATGTAGACCGGGCCGCGCCATGTGAGCTGTTCGCTTCCCGCAGCGAGCGCGATCGGCACGCCGATGGCCAAGGCAAGGGCGATCCAGATCAGGGGCGCCCGGGCCGATCTCCGCCCCTTCATCTCCAATGCGATCAGGCCGGCTGCAGGACGAAGTGCGCCTCGAGGCTGGTTTCCTTTGCGCTCCGCATTATCGGCCGCAGGAAGACGGTTTTGAATTCACCGCTGTCATAGGCGAGGTGGCCATGCGGCTGGCCGAAGATGGGAATGATCTGCGGCATTTCGAGCCGGAACTTGCCGTCCTTGTCGGTGAGCGTGGCGCCATGACTCTGCGGCTCGTGCTCCTGGCCTTCGACCGTGTGCGCCCAGATCTGGATGCGCTGCCCGGCCAAGGGAGTCCCGTCGCCGGCGCGGCGCACGGTGCCGCTCATCCAGAAGCCACCCTTTCCGATCCGCTCCACGATCGCCGCGCCCTTGCGGTAGTTGTTCGCCCCGCCAGACATCGTCTCGGTCGGTGCGAGGCCGTCCGCGCGTGCAGGCAACAGCAGGCCGGGGACGCCGGTCGCCAAGAGCCCGGTTGCGAGGATCGAGCCGCCCGCGGCGAGGAGGCTCCGGCGATTGAGTACGACCGTGGTCATGTCGGTTCCTCCTGGCGAGCGTCCAAAGGCTCAGTGAGTGTACAAGAAAACGCGCCAGACGCACAGTTGGGCCGGGGGACGCAGCGGGTCGCGATGACGTTGTTGTGAACGGGGTGCAGGCCGCTCGCACATGCATCAGTGATCGTCTTCTTCCTTGACCAGCGTCAACAAGCGAAGCGTCAGGAACGTGAATACGGCGACCGTCACCGCGACATCAAAAGCGCCGAGCCCGACGGAGACGCCGATGGCGCCGGTCGCCCAGAGGCTCGCGGCCGTCGCGGTCCCCTGCACCGAATTCCCCTGCTTGAGAATTGCGCCACCGCCGATGAAGCCGATGCCGGTGATGAGGCCCTCGATCACCTTCGCCATTCCGTCAGGCGAATGCACGAGCAGGCTTTCGCTGGCCTGCACGAAGCCGCAGCTTGCCATTGCGACCAGTGGAAAGGTGCGCAAGCCCGCGCTTCGCGCCCGCTTCTCGCGGTCCCAGCCAATGGGAACGGCGAGTGCGAAGGCCGCAGCCAGCGCAACGACATGAACACCAATGTTGAATCTGTCCAAAGAAAGCCCCCGAAATGAAAATCGTCGCCGTTGATCAAACCGGCCGGCAACGCGGCAATGCGGCCCGCGGTTTCCATACAGGCGAATTTGCCGCATGCAGCGCAGCGATGGCCCCGTCTCCGCGCGATGGAGCCGCCGGCGCAGCACCATGATCGTTTCGGCTGGTATTCCTGCGACCGGCTCCTACATGTCGAGTCCACGTTACCACCGCACGCTCCATCCGGACCCTTCCATGATCCCCTTCTCCGTGCTCGACCTCGCGCCCATCCGCCAAGGCGGCGATGCGTCACAAGCGTTCCGCAATTCGCTCGATCTCGCGCAGCATGCGGAGGGCTGGGGATACAAGCGGTTCTGGCTGGCCGAGCATCACAACATGACGGGGATCGCGAGCGCGGCGACGTCGGTGGTGATCGGGCATATCGCGGGCGGGACGAAGACGATCCGGGTCGGGTCCGGCGGGATCATGCTGCCGAACCATTCGCCGCTCGTCATCGCCGAGCAGTTCGGCACGCTGGCTTCGCTCTATCCCGGGCGGATCGATCTCGGGCTCGGGCGGGCACCGGGCACCGACCAATTTACCGCACGCGCCCTGCGGCGCGACCTCGCGACGAGTTCGGAAAACTTTCCGCAGGACGTGCTGGAGTTGCAGGCGCTGCTCGGCGACGTGCAGCCGAACCAGGCCATCCGGGCCGTGCCGGGCATGGGGACGAAGGTGCCGCTGTGGATCCTGGGATCCAGCACCTTTGGCGCGCAGCTCGCAGGGATGCTCGGCCTGCCGTTCGCGTTCGCTTCACACTTCGCACCGCAAATGATGATGCCGGCGCTGCGGGAGTATCGGGCGCGGTTCGAACCCTCGACGCAGCTCGACAAGCCCTATGCGATGGTCGGCGTCAACGTGTTCGCCGCCGACAGCGACGCGGACGCGCAGCGCATGTTCTCCTCGCTGCAGCAGCAGTTCATCAATCTGCGCCGCGGCACGCCCGGCCCGCTGCCGCCGCCGGTCGACGACATGGACGCGCTGTGGTCGCCAGCCGAGAAGGCGATGGTCGGCCAGTCGCTGTCGTGCTCGGCGGTCGGCACGCCTGACATGGTCGAAGCGAAGCTGAAGGCGCTGATCGCCGACACCGGCGCGGACGAGCTGATGACGACGGGGCAGATCTACGACCACGCCGCACGGCTGCGCTCGTTCGAGATCGCAGCCGGGGTAAGGGACCGGTTGGCGGGGTGAGCGGGTGCGATTGTTGCGACGGTGAAGCTGCGCTCGTGGCAGGCCGTGAGCGCCCTAATCCGGAAAGCCGAACAGCTTGGCCGGATTGTGCACCAGGATCTTCTCCAGCGTCGACTGGTCGGGCGCGTAGCGGTACATCAACTCCAGCAGATCGGCGTCGTTGGGCGGCTGCTTGACCGAGACCGGGTGCGGCCAGTCGCTGGCCCAGACGCAGCGGTCGACTGCTGCCTCGATATAGGCACGCGCGATCGGGATGACGTCGTCGTAGGGCGGCCCGAGCTTCGAGGACTTCTCGCCGAGCGACAGCATCACCCAGAAATTGCCCTTGCCGAGCAGCTCCAGCATCTTGCGCAGGTTCGGATCGTTCCTGCCGGCTTCAGGATCGGGCCGTGCCATGTGGTCGATCAGCACGGGCACGTCGAGATTCTCGTATTTGGCGACGCTGGAGACGATGCCGTCCTTCTCGGGCTGGATCTTGACGTACCAGCCGAGCTCGCGGATGCGCGCAATCGCGCGGGCAAAATCGGCATCCGACAGCACAGCGCCGAGCTCCTGGCGGAAGCTGAAGCGCGCGCCGCGGACCCCAGCATCATGCAGCTTGGCAAGATACGAATCGTTCGCCTCGGCGAACACCAGCGCGTTGGCGCAGCCGCGATAGTTCGGGCCCATCGCGGCGAGACCGTCGAGCACGACGGCATGGTCGGCGCCATACGTCGTGGTCTGCACGATGATGCCGCGCTCGATGCCGAGCGTCTTGTGCACGCGCAGCGCCGCCTCCCAGGTCGCGGTCGGCATCCGATAGGCAGCACCGGGACGCTCCGGATATTTGTCGAGGGGGCCGAGCACGTGAAACTGGCTGTCGAGGGATTTGGGCGGCGGCCCCTTGACCGGGCGGCGCGGGTTCGGGTCGAACGGAAGATAGGTCGGCATGCGCAAAACTCCCTCAGTCGATTACGGCGGTGAAGTCGCACTGCACCAGCGCGCCGCCGTCCATGTTGTCCATCGGCAGCGCGTGGCGCGCCGGGCGCGAATGCTCGTCCGGAAACATCTTCAGCCACTCGACATTGACCGGGCCGCGCTGCGTACGGTCCTTCAGCCACACCGTCATCTTGATGATGTCGTCGGTGGTGCCGCCGGCAGCCTCGACCGTCGCCTTCATATGCGCGAACATGTTGGCACATTGCGCCTCCAGGCTCTCGGGCATCGCACCAGTCGCATCGCGGCCGAGAATGACGCCCGACATCACGAGATTGCCGATGCGGCAGGCGTTCGGAATCGGGTTGGCATGCTTGAAGCCGCCGATATGGATGCTCTTGCGCCGCGTGTGACCGGTCATGATGCGCTCCCTTTCATGTGTTGATTCAGACGAACTGGCACGACACCGAGCCGAACGCGCCATAATCGGCATGAAACGTGTCGCCGCGGCGAATGTCGACCGGACGCGTGAACGATCCCGCCAGCACCACCTCGCCGGCGGCCAGATGCTCGTCATGCGGCGCGAGGCGGTTGGCGAGCCAGGCAATGCCGTTGGCGGGATGGTTGAGCACGCCGGCGGCAAGCCCGGTTTCCTCGACCTCGCCGTTGCGGAACAACAGCGCGCCTATCCAGCGCATGTCCGCGTCCATCGGACGGAAAGGCCGGCCGCCAAGCACCAGCGCGGCGTTCGCCGCGTTGTCCGAGATCGTGTCCATGACCTTTCGCGCCTTGCCCGTTTCGGGATCGACGCGGTGCATGCGCGTCTCCAGGATCTCCAGCGCCGGGGTGACGTAGTCGGTGGCGTTGAGCACGTCGAAGATGGTGCAATCGGGCCCGCGCAGCGGCGCCTTCAGCACGAAGGCGAGCTCGACCTCGATTCGCGGCGCCTGGAAGCGGTCGAACGGAATCGGCGTGGCGTCGGCATAGAACATGTCGGCGAACAGCACGCCGTAATCGGGTTCGGAAATGCCGACCGCGTTCTGCATCGCTTTCGAGGTCAGGCCGATCTTGTGGCCCTTGATGACCCGGCCGCGTCCGAGCTGGAGTCTGGTCCAGGCGCGCTGAACGGCATAGGCATCCTCGATGCTGAAATCGGGATGGTCTTTCGAAAACATCGTGATCAGCGTCTTGGTGCGTTCGGCTTCGTCGAGCCGCGTGGCAAGACGTTCGATCGTGGCAGTATCCAGCATGACCTATTGCTCCGCCGCGACGGTGTTGCGCAGCACGCCGATGCGGCTGGATTCGACCTCGACGACGTCACCGACTTTGAGCCAGCGCGGCGGGTGGAAGCGGGCGCCGGCGCCGGTCGGCGTGCCCGTCACGATCATGTCGCCGGGCTTGAGGGTTGCGAAGGTCGAGAGATAGGAGATCAGGAAATCGAACGGGAACATCAGCCGCTCGGTGGTGTCCTGCTGCCGCACCTCGCCGTTGACGCGCGTGACGATGTCATGAGGCCCGCGCGGATCGAGCTCGTCCGCGGTGACGATCCACGGACCGATGCTGCCGGAGCGGTCGAAATTCTTGCCCTGCGTGACGTTGAACTTGCCGTGGCGGAGCCAGTCGCGGATCGTGCCCTCGTTGCACAGCGTCATGCCGAAGATGTGCGCCCAGGCCTTTTCGCGCGGAATGTGGCGGCCGCCCTGGCCAATCACGATGACGAGCTCGCCTTCATAGTCGAGCTGCTCGGAGACGTGAGGCTTCTCCAGCGGCTGGCCTGAGCCCGTCATCGAGGACATGCTGCGCACGAACAGACTGGGATATTTGGGCAGGTCAGAGCTGTCCTTATACTCCGCATTGCGCTCGGCGTAATTGACTCCGATGCACCAGAGCTTTTCCGGCGCCAGCACCGGCGGAAGCAGCACGAGCTCTTCCAGCGCGTAGTCCGGCTTTTGTCCGGCGACGGCTTCCTGCGCGTCGGCCAGCGCGTTGGCTGCGATCAGCGCCCTGACATCGGAGAAGTCGCGGCCGATCCGCCGGGTCAGATCAACGACGCCGCCTTCCATGACGGCACCGTAGCGCGGCTCTCCGTCCACGAGATAGCTTAGGAGTCGCATGGTCGTTCTCCAATGGTCTTGGGGCGCGCGCGGGGGCGGCGCGCTCAGTCTTTCGATTTGGGAGTCTGGAACACGCCGTGCAGCGTCACGATCTCGCCGAGCCGGGCGTAGCGCGGCCCGCCGATGCGCGCGATCGGATCGAGCGCGACGGTTTCGACCTTGCCGTCGTTCACGAGGCCGTCGCGGAGGTGGAACATCACGACTTCGCCCACGATGAGACGGCTGCGGGCGTCGCCGAATTCGAGGCACTGCCGAAAGCGGCACTCCATCGCAACGGGTGCAACGCTGAGCCGCGGCACCTTGATGCGCTCGCTCGGGAGCGTCTCAAGGCCGAGCTCCGCGACCTCGCTGATCTCGGGCGGATGCTCGACCGATGAGTCGTGCACCGCCTGCATCAGCGGGGTATCGGCGATGTGGATCACGTATTCCTCGGTATCGAGGATGTTATGCGCGGTGTCCTTGTAGTCCGCGCCCTTGCGGCCGACGCTGATCGCGAGCATCGGCGGCTTCTGCGAGACGAAGGTGAAGGCGCTGAACGGCGCGAGGTTGAGCACGCCTGCGCGCGACAGGCTCGTCACCCAGGCGATCGGACGCGGCACCACGATGCCGGTCATCAGCCGGTAGATGCGCTCGGCGCCGAGCTCGCTGGGGTCGATCCGCATCGATCAATCCGCCTTGATGTTGGCCTTGCGCACGATCGGAATCCATTTGGCGTCCTCGCGCGCGAGATAGGCCTTGAATTCGTCGGGCGTCATCGCGACGGCTTCACCGCCGAGCTTCTCGAACTTGTCGACCACGGCGGGGTCCTTCAGGATCGCGGTCAGTGCCTCGTGCAGCTTGTCGATCACGGGCGCCGGCGTGCCTGCCGGTGCGAACAGGCCGGTGAAGGTCTGGCCGTCAAAATCCTTGTAACCAAGCTCGGCGAAGGTCGGCACGTCGGGCAGCGACTTCAGGCGGTGCGGGCTGGTGACGGCCAGCGCCCGGAACAGACCGGCCTTGATGTGCTGCAGGCTGACCGTGAGCTGGTCGAACGCGAACTGCACCTGCCCGCCCAAGAGATCGTTGACGGCAGGCGCATTGCCGCGATAATGCGCGGTGACCCATTGCAGGTCGAGGCTGGACTGCATCAGCTCGCTGAGCAGATGATTGGTGGTGCCGGGGCCGGGCGAGGCCATCGTCAGCTTGCCCGGCTCGCGCTTGGCGAGGTCGATGAATTCCTTGAAGGTGGTCGCCTGCACCGACGGATGCACCTCGAGCACCAACGACGTCATCGAGATCGTCGTGATCGGCAGGAAGTCCTTCTTCCAATTGTAGGCGTCGCGCTTGTTGATTTCGGTCGCGAACAGCACCGGGCCGTTGGCGCCGACGAACAGCGTGTAGCCGTCGGGCGCGGATTTCGCGAACGCCTCGCCCGCGATCATGCCGCCGGCGCCCGCCTTGTTCTCGATGATGAAGGGCTGGCCGAGCTTTTCCTGGAGCTTGTCCGCGATGATGCGCGCGGCGCTATCGACATTGCCGCCGGCCGGATAGGGCACGATCAGCTTGACGTTGCGCGCCGGCCATTGCTGGCCCGACGCCGGTCCCGTCAACATCGCCGCTGCGGCAGCTAGGGCAATCCAGATTAATCGCATGTTAACCTCCCGGCGGCGCTTCCAATTTTACGTCGATTTGCCTGACGTCGTACACGGCATGTCGATTCGGAGCGCAATCTCCAGATGGGCGCTTTACCTGTCGAGTGAATTGTGGCGTTCTCGTCCATATTATGGACAAGACGACTTCCGCGAAATCCACCCGCCGCATCACGGGACCGCGACAGGGCGCGCAGGCGATCCGGCGCGCGCTCGCGGTGCTGCGCATCCTTGCCGCAGGCCGCGAAGACGGCGTGCTGCTGGCCGAGGTGGTGCGGGCGACCGGCCTCACCCGCCCGACCGTGCACCGCATCGTCCACGTGCTGATCGAGGAAGGCATCGTCGAACGGCATGACCGGACCGGCCGCTACGCGATCGGCAACCAGGTGCCGGAGCTCGCGCTCGCACGGCCTCGGCCGTCGCGGCTGCTGATCGCGGCAAATCCGTCGCTGCAACGCGCCTCGGCCGAGATCGGCGACACGCTGTTCCTGACGGTGCGGACCGGCAACGACACGCTGTGCGTTGATCGCCGGATTGGCGTCTATCCGATCCAGGTGCTGTCGATCGAGGTCGGCGCGCGCCGACCGCTCGGCGTCTCCAGCGCAGGCGTCGCCATCCTCGCCGCGATGCCGGCGCAGGACGCGCGAAAAATCGTCGCAGCCAACGAGAAGAGACTGGAGGCCTACCGGACCGATGTTGCGACGGTGCTGGGCCAGGTCACCGCCGCAAGACGGCTGGGATACGGCATGAGGGAAATTGGTCTCGTGCAGGGTACGAAGTCGATCTCGACCTGGATCGAGACCCCGGACGGCCGTCCCGCTGCCGCGATGACCGTCTCCGCCGTTCGCACCAGGCTCGGCCCACGACGCGAACAGGAGGTCGCGGAGATCCTGCTGCGGGAGGCGCGGATCATCGAGCAGGCGATCCGGGGTTAGACAACGCTGTCAATGGGCTGACGCAGCGCGCCATTTTATGGCACAAGAGCCGCCTCCGCCGACCGAGCAACGAGGCCCCGCATGCCCGCGCCAAAACCGCCTGCCTTCGAGACCCTGAGCCTGCATGCGGGCCAGCATCCGGATCCCGCGACCGGCGCCCGCGCGGTGCCGATCTACCAGACCACGTCCTACGTGTTCCAGGATTCCGATCACGCCGCCGCGCTGTTCAATCTCGAACGCGCCGGCCACATCTATACGCGCATCTCCAATCCGACCACCGGCGTGCTGGAAGAACGGCTTGCGGCGCTGGAAGGCGGCGTCGGCGCGATCTGCACCGCGAGCGGCATGGCGGCGCTGCATCTGGCCATCGCCACGCTTCTGAACGCCGGCGACCATATCGTGGCATCGAGCTCGCTCTATGGCGGCACCATCAATTTGCTGGCGCACACGCTGCCGCGCTTCGGCATCACCACAACGTTCGTCAAGCCGCGCGATCTCGACGCGTTCCGCGCGGCGATCAAGCCGAACACGAAGCTGATGATCGGCGAGACCATCGGCAATCCCGGGCTCGAGGTGCTGGACATTCCGAAAGTCGCTTCGATCGCGCATGACGCGAAGATTCCGCTGCTGATCGACAACACCTTTGCCACGCCCTATCTCAGCCGTCCGATCGAGCTCGGCGCCGACATCGTCATGCATTCGGCGACCAAATGGATCGGCGGCCACGGCATCGCGATCGGCGGCGCCATCGTCGACGGCGGTCGTTTTGACTGGCGCTCATCCGGAAAATTCGGCGTGCTGACCGAGCCCTATGGCGGCTATCACGGCATCGTCTTCGACGAGCAGTTCGGCACCGCCGCCTTCATCATGCGCGCGCGTACCGAAGGCCTGCGCGATTTCGGCGCTTGTCTATCCCCGACCAACGCGTTCCAGCTGTTGCAGGGCGTCGAGACGCTCGGGGTGCGCATGGACCGCCATATGCAAAACACCCAGCTCGTGCTGGAAGCACTGAAGTCCAACAAGGCCGTGGATTGGGTGCTGCATCCCTCGCTGGAAGATCATGCGGACTACCAGCTCGCAAAACAATTGCTGCCGCGCGGCGCCGGCTCGATCGTCTCCTTCGGCATCAAGGGCGGGCGGCCCGCCGGCCGCAAGTTCATCGAATCGCTGCGCATGATCAGCCATCTCGCCAATGTCGGCGACGCCAAGACGCTGGTGATCCACCCCGCCTCGACCACACACCAGCAGATGGACGCCGAGCAGCTCAAGGCCTCCGGCATCGGCGAGGAGCTGGTGCGACTCTCGGTCGGCATCGAGACCGCAAGCGACATCGTCGACGATCTCACCCAAGCGCTGCGCATCTCGCAAAAGGTCTGACACCATGAAGCTCTCCGTCAACGGCGCCGAGGTGCTGGTCGCAACCGGCGGCCGCGACTTCGACAGATCCCTGCCCGCGGTCGCCTTCCTCCACGGCGCCGGCTTCGATCATTCGACCTGGGCGCTGCACACGCGCTGGTTCGCCCATCATGGCTTTGGCGTGCTGGCGCCGGATCTGCCCGGCCACGGCCGCTCGCCCGGACCTTCGCTCGGCAGCATCGCCGAGATGGCCGACTGGACGGCGGCCCTGCTCAATGCGGCCGGAGTGACGAAAGCGCATCTGATCGGCCATTCCATGGGCTCGCTGATCTCGCTGGAGACGGCCGCACGTCACCCCGACAAGGTTTCCGCGCTCAGCCTGATCGGCACGGCCGCGACCATGACGGTCGGCCCGGATCTGCTGAAGGCGGCCGAAGCCAATTCGCAGGATGCAAACGACATGGTCTCGATCTGGGGCCTCGGCTTCAACGCCGAGCTCGGTGGCAGCCTCGCACCGGGCCTGTGGATGCATGGCGGGGCGCAGGCCGTATTGAAACACTGCGAGCCGGGCGTGCTGTTCCGGGATTTGTCGGCCTGCAATGCTTACGCGAATGCGCTGCAAGCAGCCGCAAGCGTGAAGGTGCCCACGACGCTCATCCTCGGCGAACGGGACATGATGACGCCGGTGAAGGCCGGCAAGGCACTTGCCGCCGCGATCCCGCATGCGAAGACCGTCGTGGTGCCCGGCGCGGGCCACATGATCATGGCCGAACGCCCGGATGAGTTGTTGGCTGCGCTCCGGAACTGACAGGATCAATCATCCATCTTGCGCGTTGCGGTCAGATATCCCTGTGAAGATCGAGGGAACAGGACCCATGCCAAGACAGGAAGTCATTCGCAAAGCCAGGCAAGACAAGCGTGCCGGTAAATCGGCAAGCACGCAGGCCGGCGAATTCGTCAAGGACCAGATCGACAAGATCCGCAAGGGCAAGCATGGCGCCCGCTCGACGAAGCAGGCCATTGCCATCGGTCTCTCCGAAGCGCGCCGCGCCGGCATCGATCTGCCGCCACCGCGCAAGGAAAGCGTCAAGAAATCGACGCGACGCAGCGCCAAATATGCCTACGAGGTCGGTCAGGGCAAGCGCACCCCGAAGCGCCGGCCGCGCGTGTCGCAAGCAGTCGAAAAGGTTTTGAAGAAGGAGCCGCGCTCGACCGCCTCGCGCAGTGCACTGTCGAAGCAGGGCAAACGTGCCGCGAGCCGGCGAACGGCCGCGTCGCGTTCAGCCGCCGCGCGCAAGGCGAGCCGCACCAAGGGCGCCAAGGCCCGCTCCAGCGCCGCAAAGAAGGCGGCACGCACCAGGGCGCGCCGCCGGAGCTGATCAGTTCGCGCGCCGGCCCCGCTCGGAGAATACCGCACGGGCGGCGCGCTCCGCCTCGCGCGCCGAGCGGAACTGGCGGCCTTCGAGGCTGTCGAACAGACGCTCGGAGGAGAAGAAGCGGAAGCCGCGCGTATCCCTCGTGACGATGCCGGCGGCGCGGTCGTGGATCTCGATGACGTAGGCATTCGATTGAGTTCGGGACATGACTGCTCGTCCGCCGGGTCTCGGCGTTCCTGTCTTTGGATTTTCTTCTTGGGATTTGCTGGGTGAGGTGCTGCTAGGAGGCGGCGGTCAGCAACAACAACATGCGCCGGTGGCCGCCGAGAAACAGCGGCGCGTCATGCACGCATGCATGTCATTGTTACTGCGCGGGTGATCGGTTCTCATATCGCGGCTTCGGCTCGAAGGAGCAGTGTCGATGCGTCGAATATCGAGCGTTTAGCGCGAACGGTCAATGAAATGTCTATCCATAATTGCGATGAGCGCGCAGGGGCGCGTCTCCGGGTGCGAGCGCCGACAAACGAATTCATCTCGCGATGAGTTCTTCCTTCTCCCCTTGCGGGAGAAGGTGGCGCGAAGCGCCGGATGAGGGGTTTGCCTCCGCGAATCCTCAAGAGAGTCGCACGCGGAGAGAGACCTCACCCGTCTCGCCGCTACGCGGCGAGCCACCCTCTCCCGCAAGGGGAGAGGGGAAGAACGAACTCACCACATCGTCGCGGCCGCACGCTCCGGCCAGGCGCGATCATACTCCGCGCCGCCGACCTTGTTCTCGCTCATCTCGGCGAGGATCTGGCCGGGCGTCGGCAGCGTCTTGGGGTCGATGCGCTTGTCGGGATTCCAGAGATCGGAGCGGACGATGGCGCGGGCGCACTGGAAGTAAATTTCGTCGACCGTCATCACCATGACGCTGCGCGGCGCCTTGCCGTCGACCTTGAACGAGGCCAGCAATTCGGAATCGATGGACAGATGCGCCCGGCCATTGGCCCGAACCGCATTTCCGGAGCCGGGGATCAGGAACATCAGCGATACCCTGGGATCGCGCACGATGTTGCGCAAGGAATCGACCCGGTTGTTGCCGCGGCGATCCGGCAGCATCAGCGTCTTCGGGTCATGAATGCGGACGAAGCCGGAGAGATCGCCGCGCGGCGAGCAGTCGATCCCCTCGGGTCCGATGGTAGCGAGCGCGGCGAACGGCGCCTTTTCGATGAAGACGCGATAGAGCGGGGTGACGTGGTCGGCGACTTTCACGATCGATGCGTCGTTGGTGACGCCGTAGATGGCCTCCAGCTGCTCGACCGTTTCGATCACCGACATTCCAGTCTCCTTGTTGTGCGGGCTATTCGTGCCAGCCCTGGTTCCTGATCACGCGCAGAAGCTGGCGGCCGTGATACTCAGCGCTGCCGGCGTTGAGGATGGTGACGTCGGCCTGAGTCGATGCGTCGTCGACGCTGCGCGTCAGCCGTTCCGCGATATTGCCGTCGCTGTGCCGGGCGCGAGCGGCAAGCCGCTGCGCCAGCACATCCGGAGGCGCCGTGATCGCGACCACCACGACGTTTGCATAGGTCTGGCGCAGCACGCCGATCACCGTGCGCGAAACATTGGCCACGACGGCGCGTCCGGCACGAATATCGTCGTTGAGGTCGAGCGGCAGCGCGTAACAATGCCCATGCGCCTCCCAATGCACGGCGAATTCGCCATGCTCGCGCGCGCGACGGAATTCGTCAGGGCTCACCGCAATATTGTCTTCGTCGGCCGAGGATTCCCGCGTCACGACACGGCGCGGGAAGACGATGTCGTGATCCTCGATGCAGGCTGCCCGCGCCAGCCGCAGCAGCGTGTCCTTGCCGGCACCGCTGGGACCGACCACGAGCACGAGCCGCCCGGGCCCGATCGCACCCGTTGTCTTTCCCGCCACGGTGACGGCCTCGCTCATGCGACACGGCTTCCTTCGCGCCAGACGCTGCGGACCGCGGGGACGCGGCCCGCGACATGCACGCGGATCAGATCGGCACGCTTGCCGATCGCGATCTCGCCGCGGTCGGACAGGCCGACTGCCTCCGCGGGCGCCTTCGTCACGGTGCGGATCGCCGCCGGAAGAGTGATGGCGGGCACGTGCTCGGGCAAGTGCAGCGCGGCCATCAGAAGGCTCGAGGGGATGTAGTCCGACGACAGGATGTCGAGCAGGCCCTCGCGGGCGAGATCGACCGCGGCGATATTGCCGGAATGCGAGCCGCCGCGCACGACGTTCGGCGCGCCCATCAGGATGTCGATGCCGGCCTCGTGCAGGCCGCGCGCGGCCTCCAGCGTGGTCGGAAATTCCGCCACCGAAACGCCATCGCGCACGGCGTCCACGACGTTCTCCTCAGTGGTGTCGTCATGGCTCGCCAGCGGGATCTTGTACTTGTGGGCCAGCGCCACGATCTCGCGCATGTTGGTCGCGGCATAGGCCTTCTGATATTCGAAGCGCTTCGCGAACAGCTCGTCGAGCTCGGCGTCGGTCTTGCCGCCGCCCTTACCGCGATAATAGTCGCGCAGCTTGCCTTCGTCCCGGAACTGGCGCTGGCCGGGGGTGTGGTCCATCAGCGACATCAGCCGCACGTCGGGACGGTCGATCAGCTCCCTGGCCTCCTCGACCACGCTCGGCATCGGGATTTCGCAGCGCAGATGCAGGAAGTGATCGGCGCGGAGCAGGTCAGCATCGCGAGCGGTCGTGATTGCGGCGGCAAGCGTGCCGGCGCGGCCGTCGACTTCCTCGGCGCCATCCTCGCGCCAGACCCGGAGCGAGTCGAACACCGTCGTGATGCCTGATGTCGCGAGCTGGCCGTCATAGGAGACGACGGCGGCGACTGGATTCCAGAACACTTTTGGTCGCGGCACGTAATGCGCCTCGAGGTGATCGGTGTGGAGCTCGATCAAGCCGGGCATGATCAGATCGCCGCCGGCATCCTCTGCCCCCGCGGGCGCCCTGCCCTCGCCGATCTCGGCAATGCGTCCATCGGCGAGGGCAAGCCAGCCCTGCTCGATCACCCGTTCCGCCAGCACGATCCTGGCGTTGGCGATCACGATGTCCTTCTTGGCGTTCATGTCCATTTCCTTCAGGCCGCGGCGGCGAAGCTGGTGACGTCGACGGTGCGGTCGGCAATCTGATGACGGATTTCGTCGTCATGGACAATGGCGACCATGGCGACGCCCTGGCGCTTCTTTTCGGCTACCAGCCCGACCACGACGGCGCGGTTGGCGGCGTCGAGCGACGCGGTCGGCTCGTCGAGCAGCAGGATCGGCAGATCCGAGATGAAGCCGCGCGCGATGTTGACGCGCTGCTGCTCGCCGCCGGAAAAGGTCGCGGGCGGAAGCTGCCAGAGCCGCTCGGGGATGTTGAGGCGATGCAACAGTTCGCCAGCACGGGCTTGCGCCTCCGCGCGCGCCAGGCCGTTGACGATCAGCGGCTCGGCGACCACGTCGAGGGTCGCGACGCGCGGCACCGCGCGCAAGAACTGGCTGACATAGCCAATGGTCGCGCGGCGGATGTTGAGAACCTGCCGCGGCTCGGCGGTGGCGAGATCGACCAGCGCGCCGCGATGGTGGATGCCGATCCGGCCGGAATCGCAACGATAATTGCCGAAGATCATCTTCAGGATCGACGATTTTCCGGCGCCTGATGGCCCCGACAGCACGACGCATTCGCCGGGATTGACGTGAAAGGTCACGCCGCGCACCACGGGCAGCTCGATGCCACCTTGCAGGTGCATCGTGAAGGTCTTGTTGGCGTCGGCGATGTCGATCATGGCGGTCATTGGAGAACTCTTCTTGCAAGGCTCATTACGTTGGAAGGCTCATGGCGGCAGGATCGAGGAGACGAGCAGCTGGGTATAGGGCTCGCGGGGGTCGTCGAGCACCTGATCGGTGAGGCCGGTCTCGATGACTCGGCCGCCCTTCATGACCATGACCCGATGCGACAGCAGGCGCGCGACCGCGAGATCATGGGTGACGATGATGACCGCGAGATGCAGCTCCGCGACCAGGCTGCGCACGAGGTCGAGCAGACGGGCTTGCACGGAAACATCGAGGCCGCCGGTCGGCTCGTCCATGAACACCAGCCGCGGCTCGGTGACGAGGTTGCGGGCGATCTGGAGCCGCTGGCGCATGCCGCCGGAATAGGTCCGCGGCGCATCGTCGATGCGCGCGATGTCGATCTCGACGCGAGTCAGCCAGTCCGACGCGGTATCGCGGATGCGGCCGTAGTGATTCCACCCCACCGCCATCAGCCGCTCGCCGACATTGGCGCCGGCCGAGACGGTCATGCGCAGCCCCTGCGCGGGATCCTGATGAACGAAGCCCCAATCGGTACGAAACAGGAAGCGCCGCTCGGCCTCGCCCAGCGTGGTGAGATCGCGGGTGACGCCATCGCGCATCCGGTAGGACACCTCACCGCCGCTGGCCGCGAGCTGACCCGACAGCAGCTGCAGCAGCGTCGATTTGCCCGAGCCGGATTCGCCGACGATCGCCAGCACCTCGCCGGGGTAGAGCGCAAAGGACACGTCGCGGCACGCCGCGATCCGGCCATAGGACTTACTGAGGGATTTTGCGACCAGCAGCGGCTCGTCGTTCTCGAGCATGTCTTGATCAGCCATTCGATGCCTCCTGCGCCTTGTCCTTGTACGGCGCGGCGCTGAGGCTGCCGTGATGGCCGGCGGCCTGACGTCCCTCGCAATAATCGGTGTCGGAGCAGACGAACATGCGCCCGCCCTTGTCGTCGGTCACGATCTCGTCGAGGTAGGAATTTTCAGCGGCGCACAACGCGCACGGCGCGTTGAAGCGGTACGGCTCGAAGGGATGGTCCTCGAAGTCGAGCGACACAACTTGCGTATAGGGCGGGATCGCATAGATGCGCTTCTCGCGGCCGGCGCCGAACAGTTGCAGCGCCGGGCAATTGTCCATCTTGGGATTGTCGAATTTGGGCGTCGGCGACGGGTCCATCACGTAGCGCGCATTGATCTTCACCGGATAGGCGTAAGCCGTCGCGATGTGGCCGAAGCGGGCGATGTCCTCGTAGAGCTTCACATGCATCAGGCCGTATTCGGCGAGCGCGTGCATGCGCCGCGTCTCCGTCTCGCGCGCCTCGAGGAAGCGCAGCGGCTCCGGGATCGGCACCTGGTAGACCAGCACCTGATTTGCGTGTAGCGACGTCTCCGGAATGCGGTGGCGGGTCTGGATCACGGTCGCATCGATCGTCGCCGTCGTCGTGGCGACGCCGGCGGTCTTGGCAAAGAACTTCCTGATCGAGATCGCATTGGTGGTGTCGTCGGAGCCCTGGTCGATCACCTTCAGCACGTCCTCGGGCCCGAGGATCGCGGCCGTCACCTGCACGCCGCCGGTGCCCCAGCCATAGGGCATCGGCATTTCACGGCTGGCGAACGGCACCTGATAGCCGGGGATCGCGATCGCCTTGAGGATCGCGCGGCGGATCATCCGCTTGGTCTGTTCGTCGAGATAAGCGAAATTGTAGGCGGGCGCGTTCATTCCGCGGCCTCCTTCATGGCATCGGGCGCATTGGCCTCAGTGAATTCCTTCCGCAGCTTGCGCAACAGGCCGAGCTCAGACTGGAAGTCGACATAATGCGGTAGCTTCAGATGCTCGACGAAGCCGGTAGCCTGGACGTTGTCCGAATGCGACATCACGAATTCTTCGTCTTGCGCGGGGGCGAGTGCCTCTTCGCCGAGCTCGCGCGCACGCAACGCGCGGTCGACCAGCGCCATCGACATCGTCTTGCGCTCGCTCTGGCCGAAGGCGAGGCCATAGCCGCGGGTGAAGCACGGCGCCTCCGTCGCGGAGCCCTTGAACTGATTGACCATCTGACACTCGGTGAGCTCGATCGAGCCGAGCGGCACGGCGAAGCCGACGTCTTCCGCGGAGAATTCAACCTCGACCTCACCGAAGCGAATCTCGCCGGCGAAGGGATGGTTGCGGCCGTAGCCGCGCTGGGTGGAATAGCCCATCGCCAGCAGAAAACCTTCGTCGCCACGCGCGAGATTTTGCAGGCGCAGGTCACGATCGGCGGGAAAATTGAGCGGCTCGCGAGTGAGATCGCCGACGCTGGCGCCGTCCTCAGCCTGAGGCGAGGATTCGATCAGCCCGTCGCGGCCGAGGATGTCGGTCACCCGCGGGGTTGGCGCAGACGATGCTTCGGCCGTCGCCGGTGTCTCCGGCACAAAGCCCTCGGCGAGCGAGGGATCGAGCAGGCGGTGGGTATAGTCGAAGGTCGGGCCGAGGATCTGGCCGCCGGGAATGTCCTTGAAGGTCGAGGACACCCGCCGCCGTATCCGCATCGCGCCGGTCTCGACCGGCTCGCTGGCGCCGAAGCGGGGCAGCGTCGCGCGGAAGGCGCGGACCAGGAAGATCGCCTCGATCAGATCGCCGCGCGCCTGCTTGATGGCGAGCGCCGCGAGCTCGCGGTCATAGAGCGAGCCTTCGCTCATGACGCGGTCCACGGCGAGACCAAGCTGCTCGGAGATCTGGTCGAGCGAGATTTCCGGAACGCTTTGGTCGCCACGCCGCGCACTGGCGAGCAGGCGATGGGCGTTCTCGATGGCGCGTTCGCCGCCTTTGACTGCGACATACATGCTTAGCTTCCCCTGCTCACGATACGCGTGGTGCGCGGGATCGCAACCATGGCGTCATCGGCGACCAGCACCACATCGATACCGCGCGGAAACAGCGCCTCGTTAATACGAAGTCGCTCGAACACGTCGAACGGCTTGATCGACGCCTGGAGCGTGGCGACGCCGTCGATGCCGGGCCCGCGCAGCTCGAAGCTGCGTCCCGAATCGAGACTCTCGACCTGCAGGATCAACGTGGTCGACCGATCCGGATATTCGCTGGTGCCGAGCGCGAAGCGCTCCAGCGAAGGCAGCGCCCCGCCGTCGCTGATCAGCGCGAAGCTGGCGATGGAAGAATCCTGCACCACCGGCGCACCAGTATGGAATTTCAGCCATTTCACGACGTCGGAAGTCTCATGCATGCGCGCATCGAGCCAGAGCGGCGTGTCGTGATCGAACAGCGTCAGCGCGATCGCGGCCGTCCCGCGCATCATCACACGAGGCGCTCCTGATGTCGGCACGATGCGCTGCACCGATCCCGGCCGCGCCATCGCGTCCATGACCGAGCGAAAGGTCGATTGCGCCGACAAGACCTTATCGGCGAACCCCGGCGGCAGTTCCGCAATCGTGGTCATGATCTCACCCCTCACCGCGCACCATGGTGTAGAAATCAACCTTCGTCGCGGCGGTCTGGGCCGCCACCTGCTTGCGCCTGACCATCAGCTGCTCACGCAACGGCGCGATAATGTCCCGCTCCACCGCGGCGCCGAAATCGCTGGACTGCACCAGGGCATCGCACAGCGCGATCAGCCGCGCCTTCTCGCCGTCGCGGCCGAGCGTGTAGCCGAAACCGACCTCGCCGCTCGCAAGCCGCACCGCGGCGCGCGACACCGTGGCTTCACCGAGGTTGAACGGCGCACCATCGCCGCCGACCCGGCCGCGCAGCATGACGAGGCCGTTTTCCGGCGCGCGCAGATCCTGATGCGCCGGCAAAGCGAGAGCGTGGAGGCGAGCGGCGATCTCGCCCGCCTCCGCGTGCGCCAGCACGGACATTGCGGCCTTGCGCTGGGCTTGCTGATTATTGTGCTGGGTCACCGCATCCACCGACTTCTCTGCAGAACTTGCCGAATCCAAGTTGTCTATGATACTAGACAACTTGATACGGGAGCGCCATGACTGTTTCGTGACAAAGGCGTGATTTCTGGAGTAGCTTCCCGGCCACATGAGCATGCAGGACACAGCCTCCTCCGGCGTCGCGTTGTGGCGCCTCGTTGCCGACGGCATCGAGCGCGGCATCGCCGACGGCCGCTTTGCGGCGGGCGACAAGCTGCCGGGCGAGGTGGAGATCGCCGAAACCTATCGCGTCAACCGCCACACCGTGCGACGCGCGCTGGCCGCGCTTGCCGAGCGCGGCATCGTGCGGGCAGAACGCGGCAGCGGAACCTATGTCGAGGCGCAGAAGCTCGCTTATCCACTGCGCTCGCGGACCCGTTTCTCCGAGATCGTCGGCGCGGACGGCCGCGAACCGCATGGCCGGCTGATCGAGGCGTCCGCTGACGTTGCGACCCGCGAACTCGCGCGGGAGCTTGGCCTCAAGACCGGCGCACCGCTGGTCCGGATCGAGGCGATGCGCCTCGCCGACCGCACGCCGATCTGTGTCTCCACGACGTGGCTATCGGCACAGCTATTCCCCGCTGCGGGCGACGTCTTTGCCGCGACCCGCTCGATGACGAAATTGCTCGAGCATTACGGCGTCCGGGACTATCGCCGCGGCGCGACCCGGATCACCGCCGGTATCGTCGACGCAACCGACGCCGCACGGCTCGATCTGGCGCTGGGACGGCCGATCCTGGTGGTCGACGCCACCGATCACGATCTCGACGGCAAGCCGCTGGTCACCAAGCATTCGCGCTTTGCGGCGGAGCGGGTGGAATTTCTGGTGGAGAACGGGTGAACTGGCTGCCCTCTGCCCCTCTCCCCTTGCGGGAGAGGGTGGCTCGCCGCGCTAGCGGCGAGACGGGTGAGGGGTTCGCCTCCGCGCACTGATCTGAATTGAGGATGCAGACCCCTCATCCGGCGCTTCGCGCCACCTTCTCCCACAAGGGGAGAAGGAAGAAGGTTACGCCACCGCCCGCCGCCCGATAATCGCAAAACGCAATTTGCCCGAAACGAAATCGATCGCGGCGACTGCGACCAGGATCATCAGGATCAGGAACGACACCTTCTGCCATTCCAGCACGCGGATCTGCTCGGCGAGCTGGAGGCCGATGCCGCCGGCGCCGACGATGCCGATGATGGTGGCCGAGCGCGTATTCGACTCGATGAAATAGAGCACCTGCCCGGCAATCACGGGCAGGACCTGCGGCAGCAGGCCGAAGCGAATCTCGTGCAGCGCGCTACCGCCGGAGGCGCGGATGCCCTCGACCTGCTTCTGGTCGGCGCCCTCGATCGCCTCCGAGAACAGTTTTCCAAACGCGCCGAAATCCGACACGGCAATAGCGAGCACGCCGGCAAACGGGCCGAGCCCGACCACGTTGATCCACACCAGCGCCCAGATCAGCGTGTCGACTCCGCGGATTGAATCCAGGAAGCGCCGCACCGGAAACCGCAAAATCCTCGACGGCACCACATTGCGCGCGGCAAGAAGACTGACCGGCAGCGCGAAGACCGCGGCCAGCGTCGTGCCGAGCAGCGCAATCGACAGCGTCTCGCCCAGCGCCTTCAGATAGACCGGCAGCGACGAGCCGGGATCCGGCGGGATCATCATCAGGCTGATCCAACCGAGCTGGCTGAGCCCCGCGAACAACCGCGACGGCGAGAAGTCGAGATCGATGAGGCCATAAATCAGAACCGCGAGCGCCGCGACGATCATCGCCGGCATCGGGAGCCGCGCCGAAGCCGGCCGGTCGAACACATCAGGGTAGCGCGCGCGAAGCGCTGATGTGTCAATGTCCTGCGGCCCCGTCACGTCCGCGCCTCCTTGCCGAACAGGCGGCCGCGCAGCCAGCCGGTGCTGATGTCGATAATGAAAACCGTGACGATGATGGTGAGCAGGATGGCGCTGACGTCCGAGTAGTAGAACTTGCGGATGGCGACGACGAGCTCCTGGCCGATGCCGCCGGCACCGACGAAGCCCATCACGGAGGCCTCGCGGACGTTGATCTCGAAACGCAGCAGCGCGTAGCTGGCATAGCCCGCCGTGACCTGCGGCAGGATGGCGAAGCGCATGCAGGACAGCCAGCTCGCGCCGGTCGAGCGGACGCCTTCGACCGGTTTCATGTCGGCGTTCTCGACGATCTCCGAGAACAGCTTTCCAAGCGCGCCGGTGGAGTGAATCGCGATCGCCAGCACGCCCGCCATCGGCCCCAGCCCGAAGGCGATCACGAAGATCAGGGCAAACACGATGCCGGGGACCGTGCGGGCGAATTCGAGCAGGCGCCGCACGACGAAGCGCAACCACGGCGCGGGCGAGGTGTTTTCAGCCGCAAAGAAGTTCAGGCAAAACGCAAAAGTCGCGCCGATCAGCGTGCCGACATAGGAGATCAGCAAAGTCTCGCCCAGCATCCTCAGCCATTTGCGCCAGCCCCACAGCCACTCGCCGACATCGGTCCAGACCCGCTGGCCGGTGTCGAGTGTGAGGATGCGGTCGAAATAGCTGATGAAGTTGCCAAAGTGGGCGAACAGCGTGCGCAGATTCACTTCAGCGCCGATCGCGGCCAGACACAGTGCTGCGGCGAAGATCACGGCTCCAGACAGGATTCGGAGCCGCTTGCGCGCCACCGCCTGGCGATAGGCGGCGTTGAGCACGGCGAGCTGTTGCTCGGGGAGGATCGAAACCGCGACGGTCATCTTGGCCAGGAAAATGGTCAATCAAAGAGAAAGAGCCGGGTCCATCGACCCGGCTCCAGTGGCATCGTCCCGAAACTCAGGACGCCTTCTTCTTACGCAGCGCATCGACGAACTTGATCAGCTCGATCGTGCCATCCCAATCCTTGGTGGTCGCGGGATGAAAACCCTTCTTCTGGCCGTCCTGGAGGCGATGGAACGCAGCCTTGTCCTTGGCCGGCGCGTCGAAGAACGCCTTGGCGATGGCGGCCTTGGCCTCTTCCGGCAGGTCAGAATTGTAGGCATAGGGGCCGTTGATGATCGGCGCCGACTTGTGGATGATGCGGAAATCATCCTTCTTCATCGCCGAGCCATCGGCATTCTTCAGCATGCCCTTGGTCAGCATCTGCGCTAATGTCGAGTCGTTGTCGCTGGTCCACTGGTTGGCCGCGACGTCGACCGTGCCCTGCGCCAGCGCCAGGATCGCGTTCTCGTGGCTTCCGGTGAAGACGACCTTGCTGAAATAGGTGTCGGCGTCCGCGATGCCCATCTTGTCGAGCTCGAAGCGCGGCACGTTGTTGCCGGAGGTCGAGTTCGGGTCGACCAGGCCGAGGTTCTTGCCCTTGAGCTGGTCGATGCTCTTGTAGGCGCTGCTCGCCTTGACGAAGAACACCGAGTAATAACCGGTGGAGCCGTCGGAGTTGATGTCGTTGGCGAAGGCGTCGGTCTTGACGCCGGTCAGGCGGGCGCGGGCGAACGAGGCCGAGCCGTAGCTCGCGATGTGAATGTTGCCGGCACGCTGGCCTTCGATTACGGCAGCGTAGTCGTTGGCGATGCGCAGCGTGACTTTCACGCCCAATTCCCTGGAGAGATAGCTCATGAACGGCGCCCAGCGCTCGGTCACGCCCGAGGCGTTTTCCGCCGGAATGACCGCGAAGGTCAGCTCGGGATATTTGGCTTTCCAGTCTTCGGCGGAGGCCGAAGTCGTCAACGCGAGCGCGGCGGCGCCGGCGAGAATCAATCTGCGAGTAATCATGATAGCCTCTTCATTGGTTGAGGTCGGTTGACGCAAAATTGGTAAGTCCTGATGCGGCGCAGCTCAGGCGGCGGCCGCCGTTCCAAGCGCCGGAATGCCCTGTCGCACCGGTGCAGGCGTGCCGCCCATGACTTCGGCGGCTTCGAGATCGTAGAGCTCGCGCGCCACGTGGTCGGTCAGCTCGGCCGGCGCGCCGTCGAACACCACGCGGCCCTGCGCCATGCCAATCAGGCGGTCGCAATAGCTGCGCGCCAGGTCGAGCGAATGCAGATTGCAGAGCACCGTGATGCCGAAGTGCTTGTTGATGCGCAGCAGCGCATCCATGACGATCTTGGTGTTGCGCGGATCGAGCGAGGCGATCGGCTCGTCGGCGAGGATGATGTCGGGCTGCTGCACCAGCGCGCGGGCAATCGCGACGCGCTGCTGCTGGCCGCCGGAGAGCTGATCGGCGCGCTGGGCCGCGAGCGGGGCAATGTCGAACTGTTCGAGCGCGGACATCGCCAGCGCCCTGTCCTGCTCGGGCCAGGTCTGCGACAGCGAGCGCCAGGCCGGCATCGTCGCAAGCCGTCCCATCAGGACGTTGGTGAGCACATCGAGCCGGCCCACCAGATTGAACTGCTGAAAGATCATCGCCGAGCGCGCCCGCCACTGCCGCAGCTCCTTGCCGCGCAGCGCCGTGACGTCGAGGCCGTCGAACAGGATGCGGCCCTGTGCAGGGGTCGCGAGACGGTTGATGGTGCGCAGCAGGGTCGACTTGCCGGCGCCGGAGCGTCCGATCACGCCGACGAAGCCGCCGGGAGAGACTTGAAACGAGGCGTCGTCCACCGCGGCTTTCACGCCGAAGCGACACGTCAGACCTTCAACCACCAGCATGCAGGGCTCCAGAGTAGCTGGGACCCACCGCTAACGCCGGCGCTTGACACTTGTGTGACACGGACGTTGCGGTGCGGCGATCCTACACACCTCATCTCCTGTTCATCCCCTGTCATGGCGTCGTCATGACATTGTCATCAAGCCGCTCGAAGAGAAACGCCCGCCCTCTCGTTCGGATTCAACATGGCCGCCAAAGCTCTTTCGGTCCAGCCGACTGTCGATCCCTCCGCGAAGCTGCACGACGCCAGGCTTGGGGCCTACACCGAGGTCGGCGCGCGCACGATGCTGCACGAGGTGACGATGGGGGATTACTCCTATGTCGTGAACGACGCCCAGATCACCTACACCACCATCGGAAAATTCTGCTCGATCGCGGCGATGACACGGATCAATCCGGGCAATCACCCGATGCAACGCGCCACGCAGGCGCACTTCACCTATCGTTCGAGCGCCTATTTCGAAGGCGAGAGCGACGACACGGAATTCTTCGACTGGCGGCGCCAGCATCACGTCCATATCGGCCATGACGTCTGGATCGGCCATGGCGCGATCGTTCTGCCGGGCCGCAACATCGGCACCGGCGCGGTGATCGCGGCCGGCGCCATCGTCACCAAGGACGTTCCGGCCTACACCATCGTCGCCGGCAATCCGGCGCGCATCGTGCGCCGGCGGTTCTCGGAAGAGGTTGCGGGGCGGCTTGCGAGGCTCGCTTGGTGGGACTGGGATCACGACAAGTTGCGTGAAGCCCTGCCCAATTTCCGCAAGCTCGGGATTGAGGATTTCCTCACGGCATACGAAGCAGGGGCACCCTCTTCTGCCAGCAAACGAAGCGCGGTCGCGTGACAGACATATTCCTCGAGGGCGGGCGGGCCCTGATCGGCTCCGAGTTCGCCGAAACGTCGCTTCTCGTGTCCGGAACGGACATCGCAGAGATCAATGCCTCGCGCAGCCGGGCGCGGCTGGCGATCAAGGCGCGCGATCTGCTGGTCCTGCCGGGCATCGTCGATCTGCATGGCGATGCCTTCGAGCGACAGATGATGCCGCGCGCCGGGGTCGATTTCCCGATCGACGTCGCGCTCGCCGACAGCGACCGCCAGGCGATCAGCAACGGCATCACCACGGTTTTTCACGCCACGACCTGTTCGTGGGAGCCGGGCCTGCGCAGCGCCGGCAATGCGCGCAGCCTGATGGAGGCGATCGAACGGGAGCGCCCGCAATTCGCCGCCGACACCCGCTTTCACCTGCGCCACGAGACCTACAATCTCGACGCCGAAACCGAGATCAGCCAATGGCTCACTGAGGGCCGCGTCGACCTGTTCGCCTTCAACGACCACATGGACGGCACGGTTGGGGACATGGCCAAGCCGCGCAA
The DNA here is from genome assembly GCF_023073215.1 of Bradyrhizobium sp. 35. Lineage (NCBI taxonomy): Bacteria > Pseudomonadati > Pseudomonadota > Alphaproteobacteria > Hyphomicrobiales > Nitrobacteraceae > Bradyrhizobium > Bradyrhizobium sp. 35. Next base: position 24,563 of record NZ_JADPJC010000028.1, on the reverse strand, counting down.
GCGCAATCGCATGGTGGAGCGCACCGGCCTGTCGAGCGAGGAATTCGACCGGCTGGTCGGACACATAATGTCCCGCGCCGCGGATGTGCCGGCTTCCGTGTCACGGCTGGCCGCGACGGCCCGCGCCGCCGACGTGCGGATGCTCTCGCACGATGATGCGACGCCGGCGATGCGCGAAGGCTTTCGCGCCATGGGCGTGGCGATTGCGGAGTTTCCGATCAACGAGGAGACAGCGCGGGCGGCAGCAAGCCACGGTGACGCCATCGTCTACGGCGCGCCGAACGTCGTGCGCGGAGGCAGCCACACGGGCTGGACCAGGGCATCCGACATGATCGCCAAAGGGCTCTGCTCGGTTCTGGCCTCGGACTACTACTATCCCGCGCAGCTGCTCGCTGCGTTCCGGCTCGCCGCCGATGGCGTGCTGCCGCTGACCGAGGCCTGGAATCTGGTCTCCGCCGCGCCCGCGCGCGCGACCGGTCTTGCAGATCGCGGCGTGCTCGCGGAAGGCCGGCGCGCGGACATTCTGCTGGTCGACGACAGCATGCCGCTGCGGCCGCGGCTGATCGCCGTGATATCAGGCGGCAAGCTCGTGCATCTCACCGAGGCGACGCGGTTGCTTGGCATGCCAGCTACCCCGCGCCAAGCTGTCGCCGCGGCATAAACCCGCTATGCTCGGACGATGACGAGTTTCCCCCGCTACGCGATCTATTTTGCCGCAGGCAGCGACAGCGCGCTCACCCGCTTCGGCGCGGAGTTGCTCGGCTACGATGCCTATACCGGCAACGAGCTGCCGTTTCCCGCCGACGCATCGCGTCTCGCGCCGGACTGGCGTGATGTCACCGCCGATCCCCGCAAATACGGCTTTCACGCCACGCTGAAGGCGCCGATGGCGCTGGCGTCCGACAGGCGCGAGGTCGAGCTTGTTGCGGCCTGCGCGACATTCGCCGGCAGGGCACGCGCAATTCCGGTGATCCGCCCGGTCGTCGATTCCATCAGCGGCTTCATCGCCGTCATTCCCGGGGAGCCGGTCGGCGAACTCCAGCAGCTCGCCGCCGATTGCGCGCGCGACTTCGACTCCTTCCGCGCGCCGCTGAGCGCGGAAGACCGTGCGCGGCGCAAGCCGGAGAAGCTGAGCGAACGGCAGCGCCACTATCTCGACCGCTGGGGCTATCCTTACGTGATGGAGGAATTCCGTTTCCACATGACGTTGACGGGCCGGCTCGACGTGGAGCGGCGCGGGCCGATTCTGGAAATGCTGCAGGGAAGGTTTGCTGCGCTCGGCCTCAAGACGCTTGCGATCGATCGCGTCGCGCTGTTCAAACAGGACCACGCCAAGGCTCGCTTCCGCATCATCGGCGAGTGGGCTTTGACCCAGTAAGTGTCAGTGCCAGCTCGCGAGATTGAAGCCGAAGGCCACAACGCCAACCAGAATGAGGCTGGTGGCCCAGATTACATCCAGATTGAACCAGCTTCGCGAGACGAACCTCAATCCCAGATGGCGGTAGACCAGCCACGCCAGACATCCGCCGGCGCTGACCATGGCAGCGACGTGCACCAAAGACACCAGAACCGCCATCCCGAGACTCGCCTTCATCAGCGCGCCGGCGGCCTCATGGCCGGCATCGAGTTCGAAGGCCTGGCAGAGCCCGAGATAGATCGGCACGAGCATCAAGGCGGCGCCGTGAGCAATGGCAACGGCAAATGACCAGAGCGCCAATTGCGTCGGCGGAATTCGTGCCAGCGCGCGCGGATGGCGCCGCTCGACCAGCCGATAGACGCCGAAGCCGATGACGAAAAGGCTCGCGCCGAGCTGGATCGAACGCTGCCACTCGGCCAGCACGAGCAGGAACGCGAATGGCAGCAGCACGAGAAGCGTTGCCAGGAGATGTCCGGCGGCCAGAGCCCACAACGCACGAAAGAGCGCGCGCGGGCTCTTGTCCATGAGCCCGGCCGAAACGGCGAGCGGCCAGCCCATTCCCGGATTGACCCCGTGATAGAGACCGCTCGCAACAAGAGCGAGCCACAGCCAGCCGAGGCTCGCGTGTGCCCAATCTAGGCCGACGGGTAGCAAAAGGAGTCCGTCGAACAATCGCCGCCCTCCAGCCTGATCTGGTGCGCACGATATCCGTCGGGGAAGCTCACGAAGTAGTTCTTGTCGAGCTCGAAGCCACCATTGCGACCGACATTGGCCATGACTTCCAAACCCGGAACGCCATCGGGATAGAACTGGTCATCCCAGGTGGAATAGAGCGAATTGGTCCAGTACACCCGCCTGCCGTCCCGGCTGATCTCGACCATCTGCGGACCGGCCGCAAATGCCTTGCCGTTCGGATGGGGGGTGCGGCGCGCGATGCCGCCGATGTGAACCGAGCCCGCAAGCTTCGGCTTTCGCGGATCACTCACGTCGTACTGGCGCATTTCACCCGTGCCCCAGCACGAGACATAGAGAAAACGATCATCCATCGACAGGTCGATGTCGGTCACCAGCGGCGGCACGGCGCCAAAGCCCTGAAGCAGCGGCGGGAGCTTCTCCTTTGGCGCAGGCTCGGGCGGGATCGTCGCCGTCTTCTCCGCATGGAATTTTCCGCCTTCGCGCCACCAGGTCCAGATCGAGGCTTCGAGATTCGTGGTGTCGACCACAACGCCTACAAAGCCGTATTCGCGAACCGGATCGTGCGCCGGCCGTACCTCCAGCGCCATCTGATGATTGGCGCCGAGGTCGATGGTCTGCACGTTGCGACGGGCGCGGAGATCCCAGAAGTGGAGACGATGGCCATATTTGTTCGCCAGCAGATCTTCCGGGACGATCCCGTTCTCGAACTGCGGCGGCAATGCCCATTCGCTCGTCACCACGTAGTCGCGCGGCAGGTTCCACCAGAAATCATAGTGCAGCGTCTGCGGACCGCGGTCGATCTCCCATCGTCCAAGGACCTCGAACGTCTCGCAATCCATGATGAAGACGCCTGGAGGCCCGTTGGTGCCGTCCTTGCCGCCGCCGCCGAGCGTGCTCACATAGACGCCGTCCGGCCCGCAATGGATGGTGTGCGGCCGCGAATAGCCGGTCTTTTTGAAGACTTCCTCGGGCTCGATGATCTTGTGGATTTTGGCTTTGGTCGGATCGGGCTTGGTATCGATGATGTAAATCCGCGACGAGCGCAGCCCGGGGATGATGAGATAGCGCCGCTCGATGAAGGCATGCCCAGTGAGCGGCGACAAGGCGGAGGAGCAGGCATTCCAGCCGAAGTGATGAAACTCATCGCCCTTGTTGGGCATCGTCACGGTGTGGACGATCTGGCTGTAGGTCGGCGATCCCGGCTTGGCGTCGATCACCGCGAGAGCATCCGGTTTCGAGAAATCCGGACTGAGCAGCAACGTGTAGGCAAAGTTCTCCGCAGGAGCTTCCATCGCAAGCTTGGGCGATGCGTGAAAGGTGGGATCCGGCCTCATCGTCATGGCACTGCCTCCCTGTTTCGTTGGTTCGCACCAACCTGGTTCGGAATAGCGGCATAATGAAGAGCTGTTGCGCGATGTCTTGAGTTGCTCCGCGGGCCAGGTTGGCGAGCGTACAATATGTCATCGCCGGGCTGCGGGAAACCGCCCGAACCGCGTTAATTCGACGCCTTCAGCCAGATGGAAGCTGGCGGGATCAGGCCAGGGGTGCGCACCTCACACTCAGCGTCGTCCCGGCCTTCGCCGGGACGACAGCGTTGCGCTACTTCCCCCACCTCAACGCCAGCGCATCGCGCTCCTTGGCCAACTCCAGCAGCCCGGCCCGCGTCGCCGGGTGCAACGGCTGGAGCGGATGCCGCACCGTGTCCGACTTGATCACGCCGCCGGCCTGCATCATCGCCTTGCAGGCGATCAGGCCGCATTGGCGGTTTTCGTAGTTGATCAGCGGCAGCCAGCGTTCGTAGGCGGCTTTGGCCTCTTCACGCTTGCCGGCGAAATAGGGATCGACGATCTGGCGGATGCCGTCGGGATAGCCGCCGCCGGTCATCGCGCCGGTGGCGCCGGCATCGAGATCGGCGAGCAGCGTGATCGCTTCCTCGCCGTCCCAGGGACCCTCGATATCGCTGCCGCCGGCGTCGATCAGGCTGCGCAGCTTTGCAGCCGCGCCCGGCACCTCGATCTTGAAATAACGGATGTTGGCGAAATCGCGCGCCAGCCGCGCGAGTAGCTCAACCGACAGGGGGGTGCCGGCGACAGGCGCATCCTGGATCATGATCGGAATCTTGATCGCGCCCGACAGCACCTTGAAGAATTCGACGACGCCTTTTTCGGGCACGCGGAAGGTGGCGCCGTGATAGGGCGGCATCACCATGACCATGGCGGCACCGGCCGCCTCGGCCTGCCGGCTGCGCGCGGCGCAGACGGCCGAGCTGAAATGCGTGGTGGTGACGATCACGGGAACGCGGCCCGCGACATGCTCCAGCACCGCATGCATCACGGTCTCACGCTCGGCATCCGTGAGCACGAACTGCTCGGAGAAATTGGCGAGAATGCACAGACCGTTCGAGCCTGCGTCGATCATGAAATCGATGCAGCGACGCTGTCCCTCAAGGTCGAGTTCGCCGCGCTCGTCGAAGATGGTGGGTGCGACCGGGAACACGCCGCGATAGGGGCGCTGGGCCTTGTGGTGGGGCGTGACCGGCATCGAACTCTCCATCCCTGATATCTCTTACATCTGCCGCGACGCTCGCACAGCGCCACAGATGTACCCGCCGCGCGCATCGGCGGCAATGCCGATCGCGCGACGTAAGGACGGAAGATTGTCGAAGCTATGCGGTCCTCACCGCGCCCAAAAAGCCCTCGACCGCGACGCGGAGACGATCGGCGTCGGCGGACATTTTCGTCACGGACACCGACAGGACCGAACCGGCATTGCCGGTCTCCTGGTTCAGCCTGGCGACGCTGCCGATGGTGTCGGTGACCTCGCGGGTTCCCTGCGCGGCCTGCTGGAAGTTGCGGGAGATCTCGGTGGTGGCCGCACGCTGCTGTTCGACCGCTGCCGCGATCGCCGTCATCTTTTCGTCGATGCCGCTGATCGCGCCGCCGATCGCGCGGATGGCCGCGACCGCCTGGCCCGTCGCGCCCTGGATCTCCGCGACCTGGCGGGAGATTTCTTCCGTCGCCGTCGCCGTCTGCGAAGCGAGGCTCTTGACCTCGCCGGCGACCACGGCGAAGCCGCGGCCGGCCTCGCCCGCGCGCGCGGCTTCGATGGTGGCGTTCAACGCCAGGAGATTGGTCTGCCCTGCGATGGCGTTGATCATCTTCACGACCTCGCCGATGCGGCCAGCGGTCTGATCGAGGATTTCGACCGTCGCATTGGTCTGCGCTGCCTGCGACACGGCTTCGCGGGCCTCGCGGGCGCTGGCCTGCACCTGCGCGGAGATCTCGCCGACGGACGCCGAGAGTTCTTCGGTCGCCGCTGCGATGGTCTCGAGATTGTTGGTGGCCTGCTCGGCGGAGGAGGAGACCGCCGCGGTCTGGCTGCTCGATTCCGAAACCAGTGAGCGGACGTCAGTCGCGGTGGCATCGAGCTCCTTGGTCGACGCCGCAACGCTGTGAATGACGGCTTGCACGGTGTCGTCGAAACTGCGGCAGGCCGCATCGACGGTGCCGGAGCGGGCGAGCTGGAGCGCCTGCTGCGATTCGCGCTCCTGGCCCAGGCGTTCCGCGGTCGCCGCGCTCTCGCGCAGGCTTTCGAGTGCGGCCGCCATGGTGCCAAACTCGTCGGGATACCTGGATTGCGGGACGGGCGTCGCGTAGTCGCGGGCGCTGATCTTGGCGATCGCGTCCAGGATGGCGCGCACCGGGCGCATCAGGCGATTGCGCACCACGTACACGCCGGTCAGGGTCACGGCCAGCGCGAGCAGGAACGCGAGCGACTGCACGACGAGATTGGTGAGCGCCTTGGCCTGCACCGTTTCCGCCCGGACGATCGACTGGTCGAGCGCCTTGTTCGCCACCGCGACGATGGACGCAAAGGGTGACTGACACAGCGTATTCCATTCCGCGGCGGGCATCGCGGGCTTACCGCTGCCGTCGAAATTCTTGGTGAGGTCGCCGATCTGCTTGAGGGCACCGTCGGTCTTGGCCTTCGCGTCCGCCGCTGCCGTCACCAGCTCCGCCGCCACGCCGGGCGCGGCCAGCAACTCGGCCATGCCCGCCCAACCGGAGGCGATCGTGCCATCCCATTGCGCCACTGACCGCTTCTGAGCGTCGTCGAGCGGCTTGCTGGCGTTGACGTTGGAGCGAAGGGACGAACAATGGATACCATAACGATCGCGCACCTGCCAGGCGAAGCGCCGGACCTGGATCATGCGGGCGATGAAGGGGTCGTCCATCCAGGCGCGGTTCGACACCGCGGTGGAAGCGAGGTTGGCCGTTTCGATCACCTTGGTGACGCCATCATACCAGGAGTTGGTGCGCTCGATCTTGCGCTCCGCGCGCGGGCGCTTGGCCTCGTCGTAGAACAGCTGGAACTGCGGCGCGGCGGCGCTCCAGCCCTGCTTCAATGTGCCAGCGAGTTCGTCGCGGCGGGCGAAATCGACGGTGGCGAGCGCGGCGCCGATGGCGTCATAGCCGCCCTGCTCGGCCTTCTCCGCCGCCTCGAGTTTTGCTCGCGGATCATCCTCGCCGAGGATCGCGCTCTGGGCATCGCCGCGATTGTTGCGCAGCGCCAGCACGCCATGGAAGATCGCCTTGTCGGCCGCGGCAAGCCGCGCGGTCTCGAGGCTGTCGCTATAGCGGCCGAACGCCCCAACCATCTGGATCGCCGTGGAGGCCAGCGCACCCGCAGCCAGCAGGGCCATCAAGGTCAGAAGGAGCGAACTTACCGATTTCTTAAACATTGCCATGGTGTCGGGGGCCTGGGTCGGGGGCCTATTCTTTCGAGCGCCACCTTGCCCGCGACATGCCAATGTTCCGTTAAGGTTTTAATCGAATGGGCGTGAGTTTCCGGCCCGACGAGCCTCAGCGCAGTCCCGGATATCACGCAACCTTGGTGAAATCCGGCGGGCGGCGTTCCGCGAACGCCGTGAAGGCCTCGCGCGCCTCAGCGGTGCGCAGGCGCAGCCCGAACTGCTCGCCTTCGGCATTCATCTGCGCGACCAGCGTCTCGCCGTTGCGCATCAGCTTCTTGGTGGCGGTGAGTGCGCCGGCCGGCTGACGGGCAAGACGCTGCGCCAGCGCGAGCGCCTCGGCATCGAGCTTGTCGAGCGGCACGACGCGGTTGGCGAGCCCCCATTCCAGCGCGGATTTGGCCGGCACCGTCTCGCCCAGCGCGAACATCTCGTAGGCCCGCGCATAGCCGATGCGCGCCGGCATCAGCAGGCTGGAAGCTGCTTCCGGCACCAGTGCGAGGCTGACGAAGGGCGTCGACAATTGCGCGTTGGCGGCAAGCACGACGAGGTCGCAATGCAGCAGCATCGTGGTGCCGACGCCGACGGCGCGGCCCTGCACCGCGGCCACCAAGGGCCGGGAGCAGCGCGCCAGCGACTGGATGAAGCGCACGACGTTGCGGCTTCCTTCCGACTTGCCCGCCGCGACCGCCGCGAACTCGCCGACATCGTTGCCGGCGGTAAACATGTCGCCTTCGCCGCGGATCAGGATCACGCGGACCGACGGATCGTGCTCGGCTGATTCGATGGCATCGGCGAGCTTGCCGTACATCGCATCCGTCAGCGCATTCTTCTTGTCGGGGCGTGCCAGCGTGAGCGTGAGAATTCCGCCGTCGTTCCGGATCCGGACGTGCTCGGTCATGGGTCTCTCCTCTATTCCTATGGATCTCTAGAAAGCTCTGTTGAAAGCTGTCTTGGAAACTTGTCCTGAATGCTGGTCAGCCAGCGCGCGACGATATCGATCTCCGAACTGGTGAATCCGTCCGTCAACGCCGCGTTGACCCGTGCCGCGCTGGCCTTCGCCTGCGCCAGTGCCGTCCGCCCCTTCGGCGTCAGCCAGACGCGCCAGGCGCGACCATCCTCGTGATCCGCGCGCCGCTCGACCAGTTTAGCCGCCGCCGTACGGTCGACCAGCCCCGAGATGCCGGCCGGCCCCATGTCGAGCGCCGCGCCCACCTCACCCATCAGGACGCCGTTCTGCTTGCCGAGGATGAACAGCAGCCCCGCTTGCGCCGGCGTGACCTCGCTCGAAGGCTGCGCCGCCATCCAGCGCTGCACGCGCCGCTGCGCCACGCTCAACAGGTAGATCAACCGATGGTGTCTCGCGCCCTCGTCTTTATTTCGCATGCGAAATAGATAATCGAGGCGGATCAGATTGTCAAAGGACGGCAGCTGGACATGTGCCGCGGCAGTCGTCGAGGAACAGGGCCGCCCCGGCGCACCAGGACCTCACCCACCAATCGCAATTAGCCGCCGCCGTCACGCTTGACGGCCGCTTCCCTTTATGTTCTCTATTCGTTCTATTCAATCATAGATTGTCCCGGAGGCCTTTCGTGATGAACAGTATGCGTGGCGAGAACCAGCCGACCCAGCTCATAATTCATAATGACGATGATACGCCGGACCAATTCGTGATGGATCTGCTTCGGCAGGTTTTCGGCAAATCAGACCGTGAAGCGACCGCGCTGATCACCCAGATCGAGCAGAAGGAAAAAGCGGTTTGCGGACCTTACCCGCAATCGGTTGCCGAAGCCCTTTTCAAATCTGCGCAACAATCCATCGAATTGGCCGGCCACCAACTGCAGGTCACGCTAGAGGCGGTCAAGAGTCCTTGCGAACTCTGTGGCAAGCCTGAGGGACAGACCGACGTTCGTATCGGCAGCCGCACGGTCTGGCTGTGCAGCGAATGCATGCGTGCGGCGGATGAGCCCTCGAACGAGCGAGAGGAGAATTTCGACTTTGCATGCGACATTCTCGATTGGCACCTTGCCAGCACTGCGCGCAGCAAACTCGTGACCACGATCCGCCAATTTCCCGGCCACATGCGGGTCGATCTCCAGGCCGCCGTCGACCGGCTCTTCGGCAAGGCCATCCGGCTGGTGGGACTGAACGAGGAGCAGCGCTACGAAACGCTGTCGATTCCACGACTGCTCAAGGAGGGCCGCTATGCGATCGCGATTGCCCCGCTGCAATATTCCGACGTCGACGTAGGCGAGAAGAGCCCGGTCAAGTGTCTGGATAACGGGCTGTGGCTGTGTGAGCAGGATCATCTCCGCTATGCGGTTTTGCTCTGCGCACACCGCGAATACAGTCGCGAGCCCGGAATTCGGATCGAAATCCTGGTACCCTCAGGTTCCGCAGGCGCGGCTCTCGTCCAGCAATGCTTCAGTGAATTGGAAGAAGCCGTACAGGCTGCGCGGACCTATCGCGGCAAGATCCTGTCGCTCGATGCCGATTCCGACTATCGCGGTCGCTCGCGCGGCATCACGGTGCATCGCTTGCCGCAGGTCGCGCGCGACGAGGTGATCCTGCCGGAGCAGACCCTGCGGCTGCTCGATCGCAACGTTCTGACCTTCGTCAACACCCGAGACCAATTGCGCCGGCTGGGTCAATCGACACGCAAAGGCATCTTGCTGTACGGGCCGCCGGGCACTGGCAAGACCCACACGATCCGTTATCTCGCAACGCATTTGCCCGGGCATACGACGCTGATCATCACGGCCGAGCAGATCGGTCTGCTCGGCGCCTATATGAGCCTGGCACGGTTGCTCCAGCCGTCGATGGTGGTGATCGAGGATGTCGATCTCATCGCCCGCGACCGCGATGACATGGGGCCGTGTGAGGAATCCATGCTGAACAAGCTGCTCAACGAGATGGACGGGCTGAAGGAAGACGCCGACATCCTGTTCGTCCTGACCACCAACCGGCCGGAGGACCTCGAGGGAGCTCTCGCGGGTCGCCCCGGCCGCATCGATCAAGCCATCGAAGTGCCGCTGCCAGACGAGACCGGCCGCGGCAAGCTGGTCCGGCTCTACGGCAGGGGATTGCCGCTCGAGGGGGCCGTGATCGCGGAGGCTGCCCGACGCAGCGAGGGCACGAGTTGCGCCTTCATCAAGGAGCTGATGCGGCGGCTGGCGCAAGGAAGCATCGCGCGGGACGGCGGCAACACCGTGATCTCGGCCGATATCGACGAGGCGCTTGACGACATGCTGTTCTCCGGCGGCCGGCTTAACGCGCAGCTGCTCGGCGGCGCGCAGGCAATGGCCACCGGGTGACGCTCCGAAGTGGCGCGCCTGCTACGGCGCGCACATGAAGCTCGACGCCTCCGTCACTGGGCCGCTCTTGTAGTGCGGCCAGGCCGGCCAGCGGCACAGCGGCAGCGCGCGAAGCGTCGCAAACGACGGCGCCTCGACCTTCTGCTCGGTAACTTCCAGATCGCCGGGCGCCCTGCCCTTTTCGACCCAGTCGACCAGCACGCTCAGCATGTCGACATTGGCCGGCGCGCCGGAGCCGACATGGTCGACCCCTGGCGCGGTGTAGAGCCGCGCGAACTCGGCCGTCTCGGCTTTGCCGACCTTGCGTTCGACGTTCTCGAAATAGCGGATGCCGGCATAGGGGCTTTGCGCGTAGTCCGCCATATGTTCGAGCATGATCAGCCGGCCGCCGCGAGCGCGGAAGCGGCTGAGGTCGGGGTCGGTGGAATCCATCAGGCTGGAGACCTCGAGCAGCCGCGCCTTGTGCGCTTCGGGCTTATACGTCGTCACGTCGAGCTTGGGATCGCGCGCGAACACGTATTGGATGCCGCCGGCGCCGTAGATCCAGGCGATGCCATTATTGGGCGCGGGCGGCTGCGCGGGAGGCGCCGTGCCAAGCCACCACGCGACCCAGCCGCCGGTCGGGCCGACCGCCGGCGTGTCCTCGCCCGACACGCCCCAGCCCGGATAATCGTCGAGGCCATTGGCGAGCGCGAACGGGAATTTGTAGGTCGCATGCAAGGTCTCGATCGCCTTGATCTGTGCGTCGGTGAGGCACTGATCGCCCGTCTTGCCGCTCGCGCAACGCAGCGTCTCCACCTTGAAGGCCGCCTTGCAGGAAACGGGATCTTGCACCAGCGCGTCATCGGAGCCGTCGGCCTTGTCGCAAGCGGCCCGCACGGCATCGCCGACTAGCTTCACCTGCGCCGGATTGATCCAGCCATCACCCATGGTCACGAGCCCCGAACGCGTGCCGGCATGCTGCAGGCCGACCCAGTTGATGACGGGCACGCGAGCAAAGATGCCGTCGAAATCATCAGGGTAGCGCTGCGCCATGGTGAGGCCTTCGCGGCCGCCTTCGGACGACCCCATGAAGTACATTTTCTCCGGCGCCTTGCCGTAAGCGCGCTGCATCAGCGCGACGGCGGCATCGCGCACCTTCTTGTAGGCGCGATGGGCGAAATTCTCGAAGGCTTCGTCGTTGAGCGCGAACAGCTGCGGCGGCTCGCCCGGCTTGGACTCGTGACCGGAATCGGTGCCGTAGGTGACGAAGCCGCGCGCGAGCGGCGACGGCTTGTCGAAGGGATAGGCCGGCGGCAGCGCCAGGCCCGTGATCAGCACGCCATTGAATCCGCCGCCGCCATATTGCAGCGAACGGCCGTTCCATTCGACGGGCAAATTGACCTGAAACTTGATCGGCGGCGCCTTGGGATCGGTGGGATCGATGTGGCCGAGCACCTTGCAGAAGCCGGGATTGGCGGGCGTGACGCGCCCCGACGGCGTCGGGCCGCGTTCGGCGACGGCCAGTTGCGACGGCGCCAGCAACGTCGCCGAATCCACCTTCACGGCGTCAGCGCCGCCGACGAGGCCCTTGCAGACAGTGTCCGCATCCTCAGTCAGCGTCACCGCTGAAGCGGAATTCGCGCCCAGCGCGCCCGCTGCGCCCACCAGCAATGCGCACAGCTTCACATGGATTTGCGCCATCGTTTCCCCCTGAGTTTCTGTTCGTTATGTCAGCAGGCCGCATTCAAGGCGCCCTGCGGCCGCTCGTCAATGCAGTGCTAGTGCTCAAACACCAGCCGCGCGCCGACGGTGCCGTCGAGGGCGCGGATCTGCTGGAGCAGCGCGCCTGAATCCTGGCCGCCGAGGTCGGCATCGAGCACGACGTAACCGAGGTCGCCGGAGGTCTCCAGATACTGCGCAGCGATGTTGATGTCGCGCTGGAGGAAGACCTCGTTGAGCCGGCGCAGCATGCCGGGCACGTTGCGATGGACGTGGCTGAAGCGCGCGCCGGAGGGACGCAGATGCAGCTGCACTTCCGGAAAATTCACCGCGCCCGTGGTCGATCCGGTGATGAAAAAGTCGACCAGCTTGCGCGCCACCTCGCCGCCGATGCGCTCCTGCGCCTCCTCGGTCGAGCCGCCGATATGCGGCGTGAGGATGACATTGCCGAGGCCCTGCACCGGGCTGTTGAAGCGGTCCGAATTCGAGGACGGCTCGACCGGAAACACGTCGATGGCGGCACCCGCGAGATGGCCGTCGCGCAGAGCCCCCGCCAGTGCATCGAGATCGACGACGGTGCCGCGGCTGTTGTTGATCAGAAGGGAGCCGGGCTTCATCGCCCGCAGCTCCTTCTCGCCGATCATCCCTGATGTCTCCGGCGTCTCCGGCACGTGCAGGCTGACGACATCGCTCTGCGCGAGCAGCTCCTCCAGCTTCTCGACTGGCTCGGTGTTGCCGTGGCGGAGCTTGTCGGTGCGGTCGAAATAGATCACGCGCATGCCGATCGCCTCGGCCAGGGTCGAGAGCTGCGAGCCGATATTGCCGTAGCCGATGATGCCGAGGGTGCGGCCGCGCACCTCGCGGCTGCCGGTCGCCGACTTGTCCCAGCCGCCCTCATGGGCCGACACCGAGCGCGGGAAAATGCGCCGCAGCAGCATCACGATCTCGCCGATCACGAGCTCGGCGACGCTGCGCGTGTTGGAGAACGGCGCGTTGAACACCGGAATGCCGCGCTTGCGCGCCGCCAGCAGATCGACCTGGTTGGTGCCGACGCTGAAGCAGCCGACGGCGAGAAGCTGGTCGGCCGCTTCCAGGACCTGATCGGTGATCTGGGTGCGCGAGCGGATGCCGAGCAGCGACACGCCCTTGAGCGCCCGCCGCAAATCCTCGCCGTCCAGCGCCTTGGTCAGGCGCTCGACATTGGTGAAACCCGCCGTTCTGAACAGGTCCACGGCGCTGTCATTGACGCCTTCGAGCAGCAGCGCCTTCGCGCTCCGCTCAGGGCTTCGGCCTGGGACTGACATGAAATCTCCGTGGGTCACAGCTTCGCCGCAGCTCATAGACCGCGGGGGATGCGCAGCACAATAGGGTTCGGATACGGGGAGAAGATGGCGGAGCGGTCGTCAGATCACGTAAAACCCGTGCGTCCCGTCCAGACGCAATTGTTCGACCAGGCCATATTCCCAGTCGAGATAGGCCTGCATCGCGCGTTCGTCGACGCCGGTGCCTTCATAGGGGCGGCGGTAGCGGTGGGCGGGATCGGGCTTGGGCAGGACGTGCGGCGGACCGATTTCGAGCGCGCCGTCATAGCCGCCCTCCCACACATAGACCTCCCAGCCCATCTGCGCGAGCCAGGACGCCGTCATGTCGGCGCGGACGCCCTTATCGTCGGTCAACACGATACGCGCGCCGCGCACCGGTGCGGCCATGTCGGTTTCCTGGACGAGCTGTCCGCCGGGATAGTGGCGAAAGCCCGGGAGATGGCCTGCGGCATATCCCTCGGCGTCACGCACGTCGAAGCGATAGAGCGTGCGATCGGTCTGCGCGACAAGCGCAGCCATCTCGCTCGCGCCGATATGGCGGACACCGGCGCGATAGGCGACGTCGCGCGCATTGGCCGGGCCGCCCTCGAACGACCCGATCGCGCCACGCCTGTTAGCACCATGGTCGAGCGTGTGCCGCGCCAACGTCCAGCCGATGGTGCCGTTGCGCAGCGCCCGGACCTTGTTCGGCACGCCGGCATTGATCAGCGATTGGGTGCCGATGATCGAGCGGGTGCGGCCGGCGCAATTGACGATGATGGTGGTGTCGGCATCGGGTGCCGCCTGTCCTGCCCGCAGCACCAGCTCCGCGCCGGGCACGCTGACCGAGCCCGGAATGTTCATGGTAGCATATTCGTCGAAGCGGCGGACGTCGAGGATGGCAATGTTGGCCTTGTCCGCGATGAGTTTTGCCACCTCGTCGGCACTGAACGAGGGCGTGTGCCTACGCGACTCGACCAGCTCGCCAAAGGCTTTGGAGTAGGAGTTGACGTCCTCGAACATTTGATAGCCCGCGTCGCGCCAGGCCTTCAGTCCGCCATCGAGCGCGCGGACGTTGGTATAGCCGAGCGCGGCCAGCCGCTCGGCACCCGCGGTGACGAGCCCTTCGCCGTCATCATAGAGCACGATCGGCACATTCTTGCGCGGCAGCCTGACGTCCGCTTCGATCGCAATCCGATCGGCAGCCATGTTGGCGGCGAACAGCGGATGTCCCGTCGCGAAACCAGCCTCGTGCCTGAGATCAAGCAACGCGATCTCCTCGCGGAGCAGCAGTGCACGGCGGATGTCGGCGGGAGTGACGGTGGTGATCTTCATGGCGTAAACCCTGACGAGGATTGGCCATGGGCTTTTGAACGATTGCAGAAGTGTTGGCTAGCCTTTGCGGCAGCCCGTTCATTCGCCGGGAACGAGCCGCCCGAGCCGTGGCTGCGCCAGCCGCCTCAGCTTTCGACGCGACAAATAAAGCAAAACGCCGGTGACCGCGAACAGCGGCATCAGCACAGCCGCGAGCATGAACGCGAGCTTGCCGGGCCAGCCCAGAAATGCGCCGCGGTGGATATCGAGCACGTTCGCGATGGTCTTCTCGCCGAGGGTCTTATCGGAATAACGCTCCGCAGACACGAATTGGCCTGTGATGGCATCGACGCGGAATTCGTCACGGGTGGTGTCGAGGGTCGAGTCTTTCCCCCAGGAGCGGATCCGTATCACCGTGCCCGGACCGGCGGGCAGCGTCAGCAACGCCTTGGAGAAACGGCCGCCCTCTTCGTGCAGGAAGGCGGCCCACGCGCGATCAAAGCCGATCGGCTGTGCCGTCTCGCTGACACCGGCAGCACGCGACGCCTTTGTGGGCATCTTGGGCTGCATCTTCGCCGCGGCGATCTGCGGGCGCGACAGCAACCAGACGACGCCATCCTTGTACCAGTCGAACGAGTACCAGAGCCCGGTGAACGTCATCACCAGATAGACCGGCAGGACCCAGGTGCCGATCACCGCATGCAGCGACCGATGCAGACCGCGGCCACTGAGCCCGAGATTCGGCTTCAGCCACATCTTCACGCTGCCTGCACGACGCGGCCAGCGCAGCACGAGGCCCGAGATCAGCATCACGATCAGGCCGAGCGCGGCCACGCCCGTGATCTGGCGCCCCCAGCCCTTGGCATCGCCGGGAATCAACAGCCAGCGATGAAGCTTGCGCACGGTCGCGAAAAACTCTTCGCCGTCCGGTGTGCCCAACACGCGCGCGTCATAGGGATCGACATAGAGCGAGGACGGCCGCGCGCCTCGTTCGTCGCGGGCGAAGCGCACATGCACCGCGGCGGACGGATCACTCGCCAGCGTCACGGCGGAGATTTTGCCGACGTCCTGCGCCGCAGTCAGGCGCGCAACCAGTTCGTCCGGCATCAGCGCCGGTGCCTGGCGCGGCGCGACCTGCATGATGCCGGCGTTGAGATGATCGACGATCTCGTCCTCAAAACTCATGATCGCACCGGTCAGTGCGATCACGGCGAGCAGCAGCGCCAGCACGAGGCCCGCGATGGAATGGACATGAAGCAGAGCGGCCTTGATCGCGCGCCAGGACTCACGCATCGGCGCGAGCCCTCCTGCTCGGCGCGATCATCCGAAGGGCGTCCCTGCGCGACATGCCCATCGCTAAAACTTCACCGTCGCCGACAGCGAGACCCGCCGCGCGTCGCCGAGGGCGACGTTCAGATTATTGACGGCGGAGGGATAGTAGACAGTGTCGAACAGGTTCTTGACGTTGAGCTGGTAGATCACCGGCGTGTTCTGGTATTTCATCTCATAGGTCGCGAAAATATCGGCGACCACATAAGAGGGCAGGAAGAAGGAGTTGATCGAATCGCCGGGACGATCACCGACATAACGCGCGCCGCCGCCGAGGCGGAGCTGACCCGGCAGGGCTGTGCCGAAGTCATAGACCAGATAGAGCGAGGCCGTGTTCAGCGCGACGTTCTGCAACTTCCTGCCGAGCAGCGTGATGTCCTCGGATGCCGTCACGCGGGCGTCGGTGTAGCCATAACTGCCGATCAAGGCCCAGCTATCGGTGATCCTGCCGGTGACGTCCAACTCGACACCGCGCGAATGGGCACGGCCCACGGTGTGGAGTTCTACCACGCCTGCGCTGTTCGTCTTCGTCGTCTGCACGTTCTTCTTGTCGAGATCGTAGAGCGCCAGCGTGCCGGAGATGCGCTTGTTCAAATCGAACTTGACGCCGGTCTCGTATGACACGCCTTCTTCCGGCGCGACGTTGGAGCCGATCGTGACGCCGATCGGCGCAATGGTCGAATTCGGCTTCAACGATTCAGTATAGCTCGCATAGAGCGATATCTGGTCGGTGAGCTTGAAAATGGCGCCGCCGAGCGGAAGCACCTTGTCCTGGGACACATTGGTGTTGGTGACAAACGGCTTCCCGCGCCCGGCGATCTGGTCGTAGTCCATGTAGCGCACGCCGCCGACCAAGGCGAACCGCTCTGTCAGATGCAACGTGTCCTGGACGAACATCGACCACTGGCCGAGCTTGTCGGTCTGCGCACTGTCGGGATTGGACACCGTCGTTCCCGGCCCGATCAGGCCGTAAACGGGATTGTAGACATTGAAGGCGGGCGTTATCTGCCGGATCAGATTGTCCCGGTAGATGGTGCGATACTGGCCGTCGCCACCGAACACCACATCATTGCGCATGTCGCCGAGCCAGAAGCCGCCTGAAATATAGGACGTTCCATAGCTGGCGTTGCTGAGCGAACCCTGCGTGCCGTCGTTGCTGCGGGTCTCGGCGCCTGTCGTGAAGTTGATGCCGGTGATACGAAGCTGGTTGGCGCTGAAGGTCTCGGTGTTGTAGCTGTAGCCGGCGTAGAGCTTCCAATCATGATTGAAACGGTGCTCGACCGACGCCTGGATCAGGTCCGACGTGCCCCACGTGTTATTGAAGGGCTCGTCGAGCCGGCGCGTCGTGGGAACTGCCAGCGGCGCCTTCGTCACCGGATTGAACGCCGTGCCGCGATCGAACGGATAGATGAACTCGCGATGCTCGTAGTTGAGCTGCACCGTGGTGTCCTGGCCATACCAGGCCAGTGACGGCGCAACCAGCATCTCGCGGTGGCGGCCGAAATTCCGCCAGTAATCCTCGCTGACGCTGTAGCCGATGAAGCGATAGGCGAGGCCTTGATCACCGATCGGACCGGTGATGTCGAGCAAGCCGTCGGCGCCGGTCTTGGAAGCACTGAAGGCCGAACCAAGCAGCGTAACCGAGCCGTGCTGGTACAGCTCCGGCCGCTTGCTGATCGTGTTGACGATGCCGCCGGGATCCATGATGCCGTAGAGCAGCGAGGCCGGCCCCTTCAGCACCTCGACGCTTTCGACTGCGGGATTGAAGCTGCGCCCCTGCACCAGCGGCATGCCGTTGCGCATGATCGAGCCGTCGCGGTTGTCGCCGAAGCCGCGGCGGATGACCGCGTCCTGGCTGCCGGCGAGCGTGTTGGTCTGGGTGATGCCGCTGACGTTGATCAGCGCGTCGTCGATGTTTCGCGGGAGCTGGTCCTTCAGCACCTGCTCGGGCACCACGTTGACGGCCTGCGACGTATCGAGCGGCGAAGCGCCGCTGCGCAGCGTGGTCGCGCTCGGCATCGCGCGGTAGCCGAGCTTGGCGGCCTGTTGCGCGGCGGCTTCCGCGGCCGCGCGCTCCGAGAGCGTCGGCGCTGCGGGTGCGGGATTGCGATTGCGCTGGCGCGCGGCGGTCTGAGCGCGGCGTGGGGACTGGTCCGATGCACGCGCCGCTTTCGGCCGCGGTGCCGGCGCCTCGACCGTCACCGGCGGCAGAGCCGATTGCGCTTGGGCGGCCGTCGCGCTGAAGGAAGGTGCGCCGAGCAGAACGGCTGCTCCAATGAGGAGGACTGCGCAGCTCGTGCCGGCAGGAGTTCGACGGCCGCTGACGCGCTGGCCATCCAGATGAGCACGCACTTTCGATTCACTTCCAAGTCAGACGCAGAAGCTGGCGCGTCTAACAGCCGTTGTTCGTGAAGAGAACCGCAAGCGGCCTTGAATCGCTCTAGTGTTGAATGGTTCTAGGCTTTGATCGCTATTCGACAATCCTCGATGGATTGCGCAGCGACCGCGACACGCAGCGCGCGAATTCGCGGCAACGTGTCGCGGCTTCCCGCGATCTCACGCGATCGCGGGAGCCATCAGCTCGTCGAGCTTGCGCTTGAGCGCGGTGCCGTCGGACAAGGCCCGGAGCGGCGGCCGCACGCGTAGCCAGCTCGCGTCGCCCGTCTGTGCCGCGAGGATGGCTTTCAGCGTCGTGAGGAAGGATGGTGATTTCACCACGATGTCCACGGCAGCCTGCATGCGTGCTTCGACATCCTTGCCGTCGATCATTGCCTTGACCAGCTCCGGCGCGATGTTGGCCATGCCGCAGATGGTGCCGGCACCGCCGGCGGCGATCGCGCGGGTGATGTCAACCTCGTTGCCGACGGTGATGGCGAGCTCGGGAGCGGCGGCACGGAACGCCTGGAACTGCTTGAAGTCGCCGCTAGAGTCTTTCAGGCCCGCAACGACCTTGCCGTAGCGCTTGCGCAAATTCGCGGCGACGCCGGTCGGGATCGCGACACCCGAGATCTGCGGGATATGATAGAGGTAGGCACGCAGGCGATCGTCGGCGACGCCGTCGAGGATCGCCGCAAAGGCATCCTCGATGCCTTCAGGGCTGACGCTTCGGTCGAAGTAAGGCGGCAGATACAGCACGTGACGCAGGCCGAGACCGAGCACGGCACGCGTCAATGCGATGCTGTCGCCGATCGCGGGGAAGCCGCCGCCGATTCCAATTCGGTCCGGCGCAACGCCGGCCTTGAGCACGGCTTCGATGGTCGCGACGCGTTCGGCGACATTGAACGAGGTGCCCTCGCCGGTGGTGCCGAACAGCACGACACCGTCGATGCCCTTACCGAAGAGTTGCTTGCCGTGGGCGGCGAGCTTGGCGGAGTCCACGCTGCCGTCCGTCGCCAGCGGCGTCGCCGAAGCCACCCAGAACCCGCGAATTGCCTCCGTCATCACACACCATCCGTTGCTGTGGCTTCGGACCAGGCGTCTGGTCTCGGACGATCAAACCAGAGCTTGGCAAGCCTTGTTTTTGCTTTACTTTCGGGCTTGTACCTTACATACAACAAAGGCGCAAATCCTTTCCGCCGTCATGGCGCGCATAACACGCAGCCAGATTCCGAGGAGGTCTCGCATGGACATGGTGACCCCGGTCGAGCGGCCCACCCAGTTGCTCGGCGCCTTGCGCGACAGCCTCGGCGCGGCCGCCGTGCTCGTTGGCCCGGACGTGCCCGCGCGCAATTGCAACGACTGGAGCGCGAGCCTGCCGCAAACGCCGCTCGCGGTGATCCGCCCGGTCGATGCGCAAGGCGTGGCCGACGCGATTCTGACCTGCCGGCAGGCGCATCTGCCGTTCGTGCCGCAGGGCGGATTGACTGGGCTGTGCCGCGGCGCATCGCCTGAAGCAGGCTGGGTCGCGATCTCGCTCGAGCGCATGAGCGGGATCGAGGAGATCGATCACGCCTCGATGACGATGACGGTGAAAGCAGGCACGCCGCTTCAGACGATCCAGATGGCAGCCGACGAAGCCGGCTTCTTCTTTCCGCTCGATCTCGGCTCGCGCGGCTCCTGCGCCATCGGCGGCAACCTCTCGACCAATGCCGGCGGCAATCGCGTGATCCGCTATGGCATGACGCGCGAACTGGTGCTCGGGCTCGAAGTCGTGCTGCCCGACGGCACCATCATCACTAGCCTCAACAAGCTGATGAAGAACAATGCCGGCTACGATCTGAAGCATCTGTTCATCGGCTCGGAAGGCACGCTCGGCATCATCACCCGCGTGGTGCTGCGGCTGTTTCCAAAACCGCGTTCGACCATGGCCGCGCTCTGCGCGCTCGAGGACTATGCCGCGGTGATCGCGCTGCTCGGCGCCGCGCGAAGCGGGCTCGGCCCGCTGCTGTCGGCGTTCGAGGTGATGTGGCCGGATTACTGGGACGTGATCACGTCGCGCGCAGGCGTCAAGCCGCCGGTCGCCGCAGGCCATGGCCTCTACGTGCTGGTGGAAGCGCAGGGCACCGACGAGAGCCTCGACGCACCGCGCTTCCAAAGCTGGCTCGAAGAGCTGATGGAGCGCGGGCTGCTCGCCGACGCCGCCGTGGCGCAATCGCTGGCGCAGACGCGAAGCTTCTGGCGCGTGCGCGACATCTGCGCCGAGTTCGGCCAGGTGTTGGGTCCGCACATCTCCTACGACATCGGCCTCGCCGTGGCGCGGATGGACGAGTTCGTCACGCGCTGCAAGGCGGCGCTGGCTGATGGCGTCGAGGGATGCGAAAGCGTCTATTACGGCCATATCGGCGACGGCAATCTGCATCTCGTCTCCTGGGTCACCGGCCTTGCCGTCGAGCAGCAGCCGAAGGAAGAGATGGACGCGATCATTTACGGTCTCGTGCGCGAGATGGGCGGCAGCGTCTCGGCCGAGCACGGCATCGGCACGTTGAAGAAGAAGTGGCTGGGTCATGCCCGCAGCGAGGCCGAGATCGCGCTGATGCGAACGCTGAAGGCCGCGCTCGATCCCGATCATCTGCTCAACCCCGGCAAGGTGATCTGAGAGAGCCAATGCGATCGCTGAAGCTCGATGCGCCGAAATCGCTGTCGCAGCGGGTGATGCAGCGGCTGCGCCAGGCCATCATCGACGGCGAGTTCGCGCTCGGCGCCGCCATCTCCGAGGAGATGGTGGCAAACTCCTTCGGCGTCAGCCGCACCCCGGTGCGCGAGGCGATGGGTCAGCTGCAGGCGCAGGGCCTCGTCGTGATCCGGCCGCAGGTCGGCAGTTTTGTCTTTACGCCAAGCGCGGAAGACATCACCGCGCTCTGCACGTTCAGGATCGCGCTGGAGCCCAAGGCCGCTGAGCTCGCCTTCCGCCATGATCGCGCCGGTGCGATCGCGACGATGAGCGAGGCGATCGCGGCGATGGAGCCGGCGATTGCAGCCAGGGACAACATCGCCTATGGCCGCGCCGATGCCGCTTTCCATGAGGCGCTGTTCGCCCATTGCGACAACCGCTATCTCGCCGAATCCTATCAGCTCGCATCTAGCCGCGTCGCGGCACTCCGCACCAATTTGACTTCGCCGATCGACGTGCGCACGCGCACGTCTTTCGACGAGCATCGCAAGCTGCTCGATCTGTTCGCCCGCGGCGAGTTTGCCGCCTTCGCGACGCTGATGACCACGCACGTCACCAATTCTGGCGTGGTCTACGCCAAAGCGCTGCAGGTCGATTGAGCGCTGCTACCGCGCATTTTTCGTGCCGGGCCTGTCCAGAAAATCCAGCGCGGTGTTGATCTGTTCGAGCTGGTGTTCGATTTTGTCGCGGTCCTCGGCCGTGGGCGCCTTCTCGAGCTGCTCAACCAGCTTCTGCTTTCGGAGCAGCAAGTTCTCTATGACTGTACTCACGGCTCCCCCATCCGCCAGGGGCGAACATCGAGGCAATATTACACCCCGGAGGCGAGCGCGCGCCAGCCGGGCCCAGCGCAACCCTGCATCAGAATGTTCGCGAGGGCAGTTGGTTCCTGCGCGTGACCCGAGAAG
Organism: Bradyrhizobium sp. 35; assembly: GCF_023073215.1. Taxonomy (NCBI): domain Bacteria; kingdom Pseudomonadati; phylum Pseudomonadota; class Alphaproteobacteria; order Hyphomicrobiales; family Nitrobacteraceae; genus Bradyrhizobium; species Bradyrhizobium sp. 35. The sequence continues at coordinate 2,726 of NZ_JADPJC010000028.1, read as the reverse complement.
GTGCAGACAGCTGATGGCGGCGCTCGCGAACGGTTAACGCGGTCGCACGCCCGGGCTGCCGGTCGCGGAACCGGATCTTTCACCTGCCCGTCGGTTGTATTCGGAGGCCCGGAGTCCTATGCGTATGCGCCATGGACATCCAGATCATCGCCGCCGAAAAACCCCTGATGGCGCAGGCACGCCCGCACAAGCCGGCGCCGTTCCTGCCGATGAGTCGCGCCGAGATGGATGCGCTCGGCTGGGACGCTTGCGACATCGTGCTGGTGACGGGCGATGCCTATGTCGACCATCCCAGCTTCGGCATGGCCATCATCGGCCGGCTGCTGGAGGCGCAGGGCTTTCGGGTCGGCATCATCTCGCAGCCGGACTGGCATTCGGCCGAGCCGTTCAAGGCATTGGGCAAGCCAAAAGTCTTCTTCGGCGTCACCGGCGGCAACATGGATTCGATGGTGAACCGCTACACCGCGGATCGTCGCCTGCGCCATGACGATGCCTATACCGCGGGCGGCGAAGGTGGCAAGCGGCCGGACCGCTGCACCGTCGTCTACGCGCAGCGTTGCCGCGAGGCGTTCAAGGGCGTCCCGGTCGTACTCGGCGGCATCGAGGCCTCGCTGCGCCGGATCGCGCATTACGATTACTGGTCCGACAAGGTGCGCCGCTCGGTGCTGGCCGACGCCAAGGCGGACCTGCTGCTCTACGGCAATGCCGAGCGCGCCGTCGTCGAAGTGGCCAATCGTCTCGCCGCCGGCGAGGCGCCGCGCGAGCTCGACGACATCAGGGGCGTCGCGCTGTTCCGCCGCGTGCCCGACGATTACACCGAGCTGCACGCCGACGATATCGACTCCGCCGATGAGGGCGCTTCGCGCACGAAAGGCTTGACCGTGATCCGGCTGCCCGCTTTGGAGCAGGTCGAGCAGGACAAGGAAGCCTATGCGCGCGCGTCACGCGTGCTGCACCGGGAGAGCAATCCCGGCAATGCGCGGCCGCTGGTGCAGCGCCACGGCGATCGCGATCTCTGGCTCAACCCGCCGCCGATTCCGCTGACCAGCGAGGAGATGGACGCCGTCTACGATCTTCCTTACGCGCGCGCCCCGCATCCGTCCTACGTTGACGCGAAGATCCCGGCGTGGGACATGATCAAGTTCTCGGTGACGATCATGCGCGGCTGTTTTGGCGGCTGCACCTTCTGCTCGATCACCGAGCACGAGGGCCGCATCATCCAGAACCGGTCCGAGGGCTCGATCCTGCGCGAGATCGAGAAGATCCGCGACAAGACGCCGGGCTTCACCGGCGTGATCTCGGACATCGGCGGTCCCACCGCCAACATGTACCGGATGGCGTGCAAGGACCCGAAGGTCGAGGCCGCGTGCCGGCGGCCGTCCTGCGTCTTCCCCGAGATCTGCCCGAATCTCAACACCTCGCATGACGATCTGATCCGGCTCTATCGCAAGGTGCGCGAGACCAAGGGCATCAAGAAGGTGATGGTCGCCTCCGGCGTGCGCTACGACCTCGCGGTCGAGAGCCCCGAATACATCAAGGAGCTCGTCACCCATCACGTCGGCGGTTATCTCAAGATCGCGCCCGAACATACCGAGCGCGGGCCGCTCGACAAGATGATGAAGCCCGGCATCGGCGCCTACAACCAGTTCAAGCGGATGTTCGATGCCGCGGCCGAACAGGCCGGCAAGAAATACTATTTGATCCCGTATTTCATCGCGGCACATCCGGGCACGACCGACGAGGACATGATGAACCTGGCGCTATGGCTGAAGAAGAACCGCTACCGCGCGGATCAGGTGCAGACCTTCCTGCCCTCGCCGATGGCGACCGCGACGGCGATGTACCACACCGGCGTCAACCCACTGCGCGGCGTGCGGCGCGGTGGCAGCGACAAGGTCGAGGCGATCAAGGGCCTGCGCCAGCGTCGCTTGCACAAGGCGTTCCTGCGCTACCATGACCCCGACAATTGGCCGGTGCTGCGTGAAGCCCTGAAAGAGATGGGCCGCGCCGATCTGATCGGTTCGCGCCCCGACCAGCTGGTCCCCGCGCACCAGCCGCCCGGCACCGGCAAGGCCGCCGGCACGCGGCGGCCGGTTCGTCCAGACGGCAAGACGCAGCGGTTCACGACCAAGAATTTGCGGGTGATGAAGTAGCGGGCGAGCCGGATCAGGTCCGGTTCAGCTTCGCATTGTCGCCCTCAAAACAAAAACCTCGAAAACAACCCCATGCACAGTAGCCGGCATGAGCGGGATCAATGACTTAGGCGATTGCCGAATCCGTTGAATCCGCGGGGTGAGATAACGGAAAAACCGAAATTATGTTTTGACGAAATATTGACTCGTCGGGCAAAACAGGCGCAAGATGCCATTGTCGCGGCACGCGTGGCAGGGCGAGCCCCAACCGCTACTCCGTATCGATATCCTCGAGCTTCACACCGCGTCCCGCGCGGAGGCTCGAAGCAACCGTCCTCCGACTTGAATCCATTCAACACAGCAGGCGTCGATGCGCGCCCGGATGCGCTGGGGAGCGTAGTCGTAAACCCGATAGCTCGCGGGGTAGCCGGTGTCCGCTCTGTCCGCGAAACCGGACATAGCCAGTCCCGCCTTGTGAGTCAGCTAGGGGCCATTGGACTAAACCGCTCGCGCGGTAGGCACGACGGCCGGCAGCGCGGCTGAGAGGATAGCGCAACGAGGCGTCCTGTCTTGAGATGAGGGGTTCGCAACCTT
>NZ_JADPJC010000139.1:0-1037 GCF_023073215.1 Bradyrhizobium sp. 35 | reverse complement strand
GGTGGATTCACACTCGAAGTGCAACAGTTGAGAGGAGAAGGCCTCTGCCGGGGTTCTGAAGTCAAGGCATTTGCGCGGGGTGTTGTTGTAGGCGGCAATGGACTGACGGAAGCGCCTGGTTGGGAGCTTTTCGAGGTCGGTCTTTCGGGGGATGAAGCGGCGCAAGCGGCCGATGGCGTTCTCGATGCCGCCCTTTTGCCACGGCGCGTGCGGGTCGCAGAAGAAGGTCTTCATCAAGAGGCTCTGCAAGGAAAGGTGGGCGGCGAACTCGGTGCCGTTGTCGAAGGTGACGGTACGGCGCAGTGCCTCCGGTACGGCTTTGAACAGGCGTACGAGATGGCTAGCGATACCGGCGGCGAACTTGCGTTCGATGGGAACGGCGAGCAGCAGGCGCGAGGTTCGCTCGTGGACGGCCAGGATGGCCTGCCGGTATTTGGAGAACATCATCAGATCGGCTTCCCAGTGGCCCGGGACTTTGCGATCGGCGACCTCGGCAGGCCGTTCTGCCAGCGAAACACGGCCTTCGATGAAGCTTGCGGGGCTCCCGCCTCGTTTGCCGCGGTGGCCTCGCTTGCTCTTGCCCCGAGGCAGATAGCGCCGCCAGGTGAAGTCCGTCGTGCGTGTGATCTGGGCGTAGATGAAGCGGTAGATGCTCTCGCAGGAGATCACCCTACGGCCACGTTCCCGGGCCAGCCTGCCTGCGACCTGTTCGGGTGACCAACCGCGGCTCAAGCCTGCCAAGACCTCGCGGCGCAAGCTGGCGTCCCGCTCGAGGCGAGAGCCCTTCCAGCGCCGCGCCCGGGTCTGCTGCTGAGCATAGCTTGGCTTGTAGCCGACTTGCCTGCCACGGTTCCGCCTCAGCTCCCGAGAGATCGTTGATGGCGGCCGATCCAAAGCTGCCGCGATTTGCCCGACCGAGCCGCCATTGGCCGAAAGGCGGGCAATCTCGCATCGATCGTCAAGGGAGAGCTGTTTGTAAGTCCGCCCCATGGCAACACCTCCAGATGGAAGTGTTGCACTTCGTTTGTGAACTCAGG
>NZ_JADPJC010000011.1:0-53224 GCF_023073215.1 Bradyrhizobium sp. 35 | reverse complement strand
CGCCAGAAAGCGGGGCAGCTGATGGCGTTCGATCCTTCAACGCTACATCGAGAAGCGCAGAAAGCGCCGCAAGTGCATCGATCCTAACAAGCGGCTGAGTTGTCAGAAACCCGGCGTCATGGCATGCCGTCCGGTCGAACATCCATGCGGGAACTTCCAGCCAACGGTCTGCTTGCGATCCGTCCAGGGTGCAGCGAAAAACGACATCGTCGGCCTTGTCGATGGCCCCATGAACGCAAACTCGGCGCCCAAACCAAGGATGATGCCGATAAAGAACCTCGCGAAGAACGGTCCTGTGGGCGTTCTCAAACGCGTTGTACAACGATGCACGCCCACACTCGCGACTCGGATGGAAGACGCCTTCCGAGTTCGCCTTCACCTGCCATCCGCGACGGGATCCGGCGCTGCGCTGCGCTATGCCGAGGGCTCCGCGCCAGCTCCCGTCGCTGCCACCGCCCAACCGGGCAAATCCAACAGCCAGAGCGAACTCAGGTCTGGATAAAACTTGGGGGCAAGGTCAACCCGTGCTGGAAAAGGGAGACCATCCCCACAATCACCACGCCCACATCCTGCTTACCTTGCGGCAAGCAACACCGGAAGGATTGCGGCGGGTGAAGACCCGCGAGTGGAACAGCGACAGGGGCCCTTGTTGAGTGGCGGGCTCTTTGGGCCGAGCACCAGAACCGGGCGCTGGAGCGCGCCGACGTCGCCGAGCGGTTATTGGATGCCGCTCGGCAACGGCGGCTTCGTCATCAGCAACGTTCCGCAGCGCAGGCGACCGGATCGACCAGATAGTGGCTGCACATCTGCAAGAAGCGGCGATTGTAGAGACGCCCTTTACCGACGAAGATCGTCTCTACCGCGGTCTTCATGTTGTCGTAGATGCCGCGAGTGCAGGTGCCTTTGAACAGGGCGAACGCCCGGTCGTGGGCGTCGAACACCATCTCCTGCGTCTCCCGCGGATAGGCTCGCACGAACAGCATGCGGCTGTGACAGAGCCGGACATGGGCGGCCTTCACCATCACCGTGGTGCCGCTCCCCAACCGAGCGCGGCCGCGTGTGCGCCCGATTCCAGCTCGGCGATCAGAGGCGTCAGATCGGACACGTTCTGCAGCCTCTGGCGTTCCTCTTTTCGGCGCGCTTGCGCGGCTCTCGTCGCATCCTCCTGGCGCCACGTTTCGACCGTGCAGCGCGTAAGCCTCTCGAGCAGAGAAGCATATTCGCAACGCTCGACCCGATCGTAGGTCGACCAATATGCGTCGGGATCACTTCCACCGTTGACGATTTCGACGACGACGGCGAGTAGCCATGGCCGCCCAGAAGGTGCGATATCGTCGGCCTGCCGCAAGAGATCTTCGACGACCGCTGCGGAAGGGATTCGACAGGCAAGCGTGATGAACTTGTTGGTTGGAAGCCAAGGCCCGTCGGTTTCGTTCGCGGAAGCGATGATCTCGTTGAAGAATGCGACCTCGCGCGCCGGACAGTTCTCCAGCCATGTCTTGAATGCCTTCGCTGCCTCTGGCTTCAGGGACGACAGCCCGCCTCTTCGAGTGTTCGCAATCCACCGCCACAATGAAGTCGCCCTCGGCGCAGGGGTCGTCCGGATTGCCGCTGCAAGCGCGTAATCCAAGGAATGTCCGACTTCGACGCGATGGTCGCGTTGATTGTCATTGCCGGGCCGAGCCGGCATCCAGTCCGCGAGCGGTATTTCGAAGAGCTCGGGCATGGGATCGGCTTCGATTCGATCTTGCAATGGGCTTGTCCGACTTCACCGACACGAGCGTGCTCGGCATCACCGTCGCCGGCGTCGTGCTGGGACATCGGCTATACCACTTCCGGCTCGCCTTCTCGGGCTTCGAGCATGCCCATGTCGTGCTCGGCGGCGAGAGTTTTGTCGCGCTGGCTGAGGGTTTGCAGAATGCGCTGTGGGTGCTGGGGGGAGCGCCGCGCGAGCATCGTAGTGATAGTCTCTCGGCGGCATTCCGCAACTTGGACCGCGACGCGGAGGCAGATCTGACGCTGCGCTATCAGGAGCTGATGCGTCACTACGACATGATACCGAGCCGTAACAACCTCGGTGTTGCGCACGAGAATGGCTCCATTGAGAGTTCGCATGGGCAGAAGGCGCTGCAGGATGCACTGCTGCTGCGCGGCAGCCGCGACTTCGATCACCTGGACGGATATCGCCGCTTCGTCGACGAGATCGTTGGCCGACGCAATGCCAACAATCGCAAGCGGATCGAGTTGGAGCGACCAGCGCTCACTGCGCTACCCAGGCGCCGGACGGCCGATTACGAGGAGAAGATCGTCACCGTCACGTCGAGCGGCGGCTTCATCCTGCGCCGCGTCTTCTACACCGCGCCGTCACGGCTGATCGGCCATCGCCTGCGCGTGCATGTTTATGATGAGCGGCTCGAGTGCTTCCTCGGCGCAACGCCGATGATGACGCTGCGGCGGGGCCGGCCGGTATCGGAGAGCAAGGGCGGTCACGTCGTCGATTATCATCATGTGATCCACGCGCTGCGCAAGAAGCCGATGGCGCTCAACAATCTGGTCTACCGCGATCAGTTGTTCCCGCGTCCGGCCTATGCACGAGCCTTCGAGGCATTGCACCAGAGCCTGGGCGACAAGCGCGCCTGCAAGTCGACCGTCGAGTTGCTGGCGCTCGCACACGATCGCGGCTGCGAAGCCGAACTGGCAGAATTGATCGAGGCCGAATTGGTTGTGGGGCGATTGCCAGATTTGGCATTGTTGCGTGAACGGTTCGCTCCAAATCCGGCATCCGTACCGGCGATCAACGTGGCGTTCGTCACACTCAGCAGCTACGACGAACTCGCGGCCGTCCGCGCCGTCAGCCCGACCTCCAACCGGGAGGCTGTGGCATGACGACGACCAACCCTGTTGTTGATGCCGCCCGCGTCGAACTCCTGTTGCATGAGTTGCGCCTGCCGAGCATCAGGCTGATGTGGGCCAAGCTCGCCGAGCAATCCGACAAGGAGGGTTGGCCGGCGGCCCGCTTCCTCGCGGCGCTCGCCGAGCACGAGATGGCCGACCGTGGCCGCCGCCGCTTCGAGCGGCATCTCATCGAGGCGCGGCTGCCTGCCGGCAAGACGCTCGCCAGCTTCGACTTCGAGGCAGTGCCAATGGGCTCGAAGGCGCAGGTGATGGCGCTGGCGTCCGGCGATGCCTGGTTGGAGAAGGGCGCCAATATCCTGCTGTTCTGCCCGCCCGAGTCAGATTCATACTGCCCATCTCGCTACCCCCTTAGAGTTGAAGCTCTTTTTGACCCGGATCGCCAGACGATGGCCGCCGGAACCGCCGCGCATGCGCGGCGCGCTTGACATCGGGATGTTCCAGATCAACCGCTTTGATCATCCACGGTGCGCCTTTGCACAGCTGCTGCGCAGGCAAGCTCTGTTCTTCGATCAGACGGCGAACCGTCGAAGGACTGACTTTCAACGCAGTTGCAGCTTCGTCCAAAGTGACATCTCCACGCTCGGCGCGCTCGCCTTCTCGGTAGGCCGCGATGGCGTGTTGGTTGCGCAGGCTGCGAACGCGGACACGGGTCCAACTGTTGCCCCGCCCCGTCGACTTACTGGCGCGGTTGAGAACCGCGGCGATGGTGCTGTCGGGCATCTGACGCGCGAGGACACGAACGAGATCGACCACATCTGCCGCGGTGCTCCAGCGGTGCTCGCCGGTGCGGTTCTTCCTCACCTGCAATGCCGTGTGATCGCCGCCATGCCAGTGGACAATCAAGTCCAGCACCTCGTCGCGGATGCGCACAACAATCTCATGGATCAAGCTTCGGATGATCCTCTTGCGCGTCGCAGCCGTTGCACCCGGACTTTCCCAAGCTCTCTCGAGATCGGCACCAAGCGCAAGTAAGCGATCGCGATCGATGTCGCTCAAGGTCATCTCCGGCGTAGCCAGCAATGTCTCGCGCTCGCCCTCAAGCTCGCGGACAGCGACCAGGCGTTCGTTCCAGCGCCGCTCCAGCTCGCCGGCAACAAGGCGATTGTCCGGATCGACAGCCTCGTATCGCCGACGAGCGCGAGTTGCCTCGTAGCGTGCCTGCTCCAGAGTCAACTCGAGCTGACGCAGCTTGTCGGCGTGTTCACGCCCGCGCGCTTCCATGGCTGCCAGCGCCGCCTGTACACCCAGCGGCTGCAGCCGCGCGATGACCTCCGCGCTGATCGCGCGATCCGCGCGCAGACCGCCGAATGAGATGCACGGATCTCCACCATGGTTGATCTGGCTACCGCGGCAATGATAGCGCCCGACAGTACTGTGCGTGCCGCTGTAGGCAACGTGAAGTTTGCGGCCGCAGTGGCCGCAACGAAGAAGCCCCGCGAGAAGGCCTTCGCCGCGGCGGACCGAGCCACGACTCATGAAGCTTTTTCCGTTGGCGTTGTCGGTGATCAGGCGCTGATTCCTCTCGAACTCCGCCCACGTAATGTAGCCTTCATGGTGGTCCTTGATCAAAACCTCCCAGTCGTTTCGCTCGCGCCGGAAGCCCCGCACGATCCTCTTGCGGCCGGCCTCGATCGTCACCCGACTGCCCGAGCGCCCGAAAACATAGGCGCCAGCATAGGCGGGATTGGTCAGGATGTGGTAGATCGTATTGTACACTGGTAACTTCCATTCGACGTGGCGGCCCTCGGGGCCATGGCCGACCGCGGGCAAAGTGATTCGCTCCTGCCGTAACCAGAGGTGGACCTGGCGCAGTGTCTGCATCTCCGCAAACTTGGTGAACACGAGTGCGAGCGCCTCCTGAATGCGCCGATCAGGGTCCTTCTCGATCCGATCGTGGGAGACCTTGAGATAGCCGATGGCGACGTTGAGGAAGAGCTCACCCCTGCGTGCCTTTTGCTTCAAGGCTTCAAGCGAGCGTTGCCGAAAGATAGACAGCTCCATCTCGCTCATCGTGCCCTTCATGCCGAGCAGAAGGCGATCGTTGGGGTAGCGCGGATCGTAAACGCCATCCTCATCGACGATCAGTGTTCCAACGAGCCCGCAGAACTCCAGGAGCGTATGCCAATCCCTGCCGTTGCGGGCCAGCCGAGAGGCCTCAATCGAGACCACAGCGCCAACTCGCCCTTCGCAAATGGTGGCGAGCAGCTTCTCGAACCCGGGACGCGCGATGCCGCCACCAGAGCGACCGAGATCTTCGTCGATTACGACCACCTCGCTCCAGCCCAGCTGCCGCGCACGGTTGGCCAAGCCGTACTGGCGGCGCTGGCTCTCGCGGTTGTTGATAACCTGGTCGGCCGTCGACTGACGAATGTAGACGACGGCCTGACGAGCAAGGTGCTCAGGCGTGATCTTGCTCACCGCTGTCCTCCCGGTTGTGTGCCTCGACTGCGCTGTCGGTGAGCGCTTCGGTCAGAAGCTCCTTTAAGAGCTCCAGCATTTGCTGATGGGCTTCGATTGGATGCTGCTGTATGTCGGAGGGCTCTCGAACAGATCCCCCTGACGACGTGATGCGTCCGCCATGACCGCCTCCTCGCGAATGGGACGATTCCCTGGAAGAGGAGGCTAAGAGCGCGTCGACAAGAAGACGCGCCTCCAGTAGACGATCCACCGGAAGCCGCGGTTCAGCTTTGACATGGAAGGAAGCGGCGGCGGGAGCCGCCATCCATGCCGGCAGCAGCGTTAACGTGGCGTCAGGTTGTCTGATAACAAAATGCGTCTCACTCCCAAGTCGCTTGCAGGCGACAACGACGACTGACACTCCGCATCGCGGATGGAACGGGTAAAGGATCTCCACCTCAGATCCCAGACACCCGGCATTATGACGCTGGTCCGCCTGGCGGCGGCAAGAGCCATTTGTCGGCAGCGCTCGGGCTCGCTTTGGTCGAGAGTGGATGGCGCGTGCTGTTTGCCCGCACCACCGATCTCGTGCAACAGCTCCAAGTCGCTCGTCGCGAACTGGCACTCGAAAGCGCGATCGCCAAGCTCGACCGCTACGATCTGCTCATCCTCGACGACATCGCCTACGTCACCAAGGATCAAGCCGAAACCAGCGTGCTGTTCGAGTTGATCGCCGCACGTTATGAGCGGAGATCCATGCTGATCACCGCCAATCAGCCATTTGGCGAATGGGGCAAGATCTTCCCCGACCAAGCTATGACCCTCGCCGCCATCGATCGCCTTGTCCATCACGCAACGATCCTGGAGATGAATGTCGAAAGCTATCGTCGCCGCGAGGCCCTCGATCGAAAGCGCGGTCGCGGCCGGCCACCAACCCACGCGACAACCAAGGAAACGGAAAAGGCCGAAGACTGATTGACGCTCCGCGTCAATCAAAGCCTTGCCAAGACCGCGGCCAGCGTCAATTATCCATCCGCTCGGCTGCCTCGTCTCATCCAGATTGTCGCGCCGTTCTCATCCAGATTGTCGCGCGATACCTGAGAGGCGGATCAGAAAAGCGTTGTATCGACGAGGTCTATCCGTCCCGGATGCAAGATACAAACGCGGCACCGCATAGGCGTGCGGAGCTTGATGGGGCTCGACTTCGCGAGGTGATGGGAACTCTCGATCGCGCGTGTCGATCTCAGAATTTCTATGCGTTCTCAACTGCTGTGGTGGATCGTCTCGCCTCCTACGGCCACAGTGCCGTCAAGGCTTGAGCCTGATAGCTAGGCTGGGCAAGGCCTTCGGCAAGGGCAGCTAGGCGCCGCTGGAGGTCGCGCGAGAGTCCTCCCATGCCTGCGCCGAGACGTCGCAGGGCCGAGACGCGATGCTCAGGGTCGTTAAATCCCTCCGCCAGGGCAACGAGGCGCTCCTGAACTGCGGGCGCAACCCGTGCCAAGCTCCCCCCGAGGCTCTGCAAAGCCGAAACACGATGCGCAGGGTCGTCAAGCGCCTCGGCCAGGGCGACGAGGCGCTTCTGGAGCTCGGGCGCAAACTCCGCCAGGCGCTCTCCGAGGCCTTGCAAGGCCGCGACACGATGCCCAGGGCTAAACACCTCGGCAAAGCCAACGAGGCGCTCCTGGAGCGGGACGGCTAGCCGGCCTACACGCGCCCTTAGGGCCCATAGCGCCGAGAGGCGATCCATGGGTTGAGCCAGCCGCTCAGCGAGGGCAACGAGGCGCAGCTGGAAGTCGGGCGGAAGCCCTCCTACATGCATTCCAAGAGCCCACAGGGCCGAGACGCGATGCTCGGGCTCGTTAAGCCGCTCGGCGAGGGTGAGCAGGCGCCCCTGGAGCTCGGGCGCAAGCCCTTCCACACCCACTCCGAGGCTTCGCAGGGCCGAGACACGATGCTCGGGCTCGTCAAGCTGCTCGGCGAGGGTAATGAGGCGCTCTTGCAGTGGGGCTGCAATCCCTCCTACGCGCACGCCAAGGCTCTCCAAGGCTTGAGCACGATGCTCGGACTCGTTTAGCCCTTCGGCGAGAGTGACGAGGCGCCTTTGGAGTGCGGGCGCAAGGTCTGCCACGCGCACTCCGAGGCCCTCCACCGCAGAGACCCGATGCGCGGAGTCGTGAAGTCCTTCGGCGAGAGTGATGAGGCGTTCCTGGAGCGCGGGCGTCAGCTCTCCGACGCCCGTGAGGCTCGCCAGGGCTTGGGCGCGATGCTCGGGGTCGTCAAGCCCCTCGGTGAGGACGACGAGGCGCTCATGGAACCCGGGCGCAAACTCTCCCACATGCGCTCCGATACCCTCCATAGCTTGAGCGCGATGCTCGGGGTGGTTAAGCTCCTCGGCGAGGACGACGAGGCGCTCATGGAGGGCGGGCGAAAGCCTTGCCACGCCTGATCCGAGGCTCCACACGGCCGAGACGCGATGCTCCGGATCGTTAAGTCCCTCGGCGAGGACAACGAGGCGCTCTTGCAGCGTGGACGCAAAGTCTCCGATGTGTTCCCCGAGGCCCTCGATGGCGGAAACGCGATGCTCGGGGTCGTCAAGCCCCTCGGCGAGGGCAACAAGGCGCTCCTGCTGTGCGCGCGTAAGCTGTCCTGCGCGCGCTCCGAGGCCCGCGATGACGGAGGCGCGATGCTCCGGGTCATCAAGCCCCTCGGCGAGGATGAAGAGGCGCGCTTGGAGCGCGGGCGAAAGCCTTGCCACGTGCGCTCCGAGGCCCAACAAGGCCGAGACGCGATGCTCGGGAGCGTTAAGCTGCTCGGCGAGGGCAACGAGGCGCCCTTGGAGCGTGGGCGCAAGCTCTTCCAAGCGTGCCCCGAGGTCCTCTATGACGGAGACGCGCTGCTCGGGGTCGTTAAGCCCTTCGGCGAGTGCAACGAGGTGCTCCTGCTGCCCCCTGGTCAGGCAATTGACGTTGGGCGCGAGCGTTCGGATCGCACCGGAATTTATCAGCGCACCAAAGCGATCCGCGATGCCTGGGCGAGGCGTCGTCACCCTGTCCCAGACGGATTGAACCCGGATAGCTCTCTGGCGCGTTTCGTGAAGCTCCGGAGATAGCTGGGCGGCATCACGCAGTTGGCGACCTGCCCGCGACGTCATCAACAGATCGATCGGGCTGAGCTGCTCGGCAATCACACCGAGTACGTCCAGCGTCAGATGAGGGCCGCGTCCCTCAACAGGCAGTGCACCAGCATTTGATCCGTGAGGGTCAGAACGTGTCTGCTCCACGGCAGAATGGGATGGGCCGGCTCCTTCGAGGTCAATCGCTGGCCGAGTGGGAGAATCGTCCGCGCTGTCAACTTCGTCAGTGTCATATGCCACGATCGGCGCCTTGCCGCGTTCGTCAATACCCTTCATGATCCACCTCCTGCAAAGCGACAAACTGGATGAGTCCTCGTATTGCTGCACGACGATCATCATCCGGGCTGCCGCCGATAAAGGCGCGCGAGCCGTTCTTCCTAACGATCGCCTTTCGGTCGCTGAAGCACCCAGTCGACAAATATCTCTCCGCGCAGCGTCACCTCGTCGAGTGCTGTCTAGGCAAACTGAAGTAGTTTCGTCGCGTGACAACCCGCAACGCTAGGCTTCCGCAAGCATCTCGCTACCGTCACTGTCACAGCTACGCTGCTATGGCCGATAAATGTTCAAGTGACCGCGAAGAGCATCAATTATTCCGGCTTAAAGTTGATATGTATGAGTCGAGGGGCTCTCCAAGAGAGCCCACTCGCGTCGACGTGCATCTTGGCAGCAAGACGTCGAGGCCGATGGGACCGTCGCATTGGGCGGCGCCCATTCCTTTCCCACGTACGTGAAGATAGAGGCTCGCAATCTCCAGAACAAATAGATGTTCGTTATGAAGCAATATCTCTTGCCTATGGCTGCTACAAGAACCGCAGATCCGTCGCACCGGCGGCATGTTTCGGGCTGTTGAAAACTGCGAGCAACCATCAAGCTGAAGTCAGGACCGATAACCGGTCTCAGCCGCCAGTTTTCCGAGCGCCCGCAGAACCGTCGCGAGAGGTACAATCAGGTGCGATGGAATATACTCATCCACCAGGCCGTCCTTCAGGAGCGTGCGCGCTAGCGGAATGTTTCGCATCACCGGCACCCCCGCAGCGGCCGCGGCATCAATCATTTGCTGCGCCAAGCGATCGGTACCTATGGCATCGATCATGGGCAGGGGGGTGCGCTGCCGATCGTAGTAGATCGCCACTGCAATATGTGTGGGATTGGTGATCAACACGGTCGCTCTACGCGACTGCTCAATCGCGTCCTTGGCTAACAATTGCGAATGGAGGCGCCTGCGTCGGTCTTTGATCAGAGGGTCGCCCTCATTTTCCTTAGCTTCTCGTTTCACTTCGTCCAGCGACATCAAATTCTTGTTCGTGAACTGCCATCGCTGGAACGCAAAATCCGCAATTGCCACCACAAGATAGCTCGCCCCCACATAACCAGCAATCCCGAGCAGCAGGTTACCCGTCACGGCACTTAGGCACGATATGCCACAGCTCGGCGTCCACACAAGCGCATGCACACCTTGGCGCAGCACAAGCATTATGACGAGGCCGAGTATCAGCACCTTCACGATCGCCTTACCCAGATCGACGAGATTCTGCAGCGAGACTATCCTTCTGACGTTCTCACCGGGGCTCAGCTTTTTCAGCGACGGTGTGACAGCCTCGGGGGAGAAAATCGCCCCGTTCTGCAGCAGGTTAGCGCCCACGCCAAGGACCAGGACGATGCCGAGGAAAGGTGCGACCATACTTTGTACTTCACCGAAATAAAACTCGAGTAGCTGTCGGCTGACAATTAGGAAGTCCTCTTCAATAAACGATACGGGCAACAGGATCGTTGCCTTAAGTCGGTCTACTAGGCCAGGCAAAGAGGCGAAGAACAGCGCGAAGAACCCAAGGGTCACGGCCGCCGACACGACATCCTTACTGTGCGGAACCTGTCCCTTCTTGCGCAAGTCCCGCAGCCTCCTGGGGGTCGGCTTTTCGGTCTTTCTGCCGGTCACGACAATCACCTGGCGATGCGATTGACGATCGCGAAAGGCGACGGCATATGCTTGTCGGCATTGGCCAAAACAATCGTGAGCGATAGAATCAGCAGCAGAAGGGCGACTGCGCTCTTGACCGGCATGGCGAGAAAGAAGACCTCCAGTTGCGGCGCGAACCGGCTGACCAGAGCCAAGCCCAACTCGCTGAGAAACATCGCAACGATGGCTGGACCGGCGAGAAGCAATGTCAGCAGCATCACGAGGTCTGCAAGATCTAACATACCGGTGACGAAGGCCGGACCAAATGCAGGATGAAAGCTCCACAGCGGCCAGATGTCATGGGAGCGATAGAGCGCTTCTAGTAGTTTGGAAAAGCCGCCGCTGACGAACAGCCAAGTAGCGTAAAGCTGAGCTAGGAAGGTCCCAAGCGGCGAGTCCAAATTGAGGTTTCCCGGGCTCAAGAGGCTTGTCATCGTGGCCCCCCTCTGGTGGTCAATGAACGTGCCCGCGGTTTCCACACCCCACATAGTAGCGGCAACTGGCATGCCCAGGAGGCACCCGAGCAAGAGTTCCTTGAGCCCCAGGCCCAGGATCGGTGTTAGACGTGTGATGTCGAGATCCGCAGGCCTCGTTGTCCAAGCAAACACCATTATCGGGAGCGCCAATGCCATGATCATGCCGTTGCGCGCTAGCGCTGTCACCATGCCGCGTCCCAGAAAGGGCATGACCAGCATGATCCCTGTCACACGCGCTATCGCAAGCGCAAGAACAACAAGGAAAGTATGCAGATGAGCCAGATCAAGTGGCGACATGGCATGGATTGGTCGAGCCATGGACAGCCAGCTGGCGCCATTGCTCCTGTTGCGTGCCGCGCGGTGGGAGGCAATCGAGCAAGTCCCTGGAGCCTTAGCCTACATCCCGGCGATCTGGTCGAAGATGTTCACCGTATACCGGTTTAGTTCGCCGAACCAATTCGCGGTCGCGACCAGTATCAGGCTCACGCATATCAGCTTCGCCGCGAAGGAGAGTGTCTGCTCCTGAACTTGGGTCAGAGCTTGCACAACACTAACGATCAGTCCGACGCCCGTAGCGACGAGGACTGTGGGCATCGACAGGACAAGTGTCAGCTTGAGCGCGCCAATGGCGATGTTGGTGAGTGTGGCGGTATTCATGGTGCTGCTCCCGTGTAGGAAAAGATGAGGCCATGAATTAGGCGCTGCCACCCGTTCACGGCAACGAACAGGAACAGCTTGAATGGCAAGGATATGGTCATTGGCGAAACCATCATCATGCCCATTGCCAGAAGGATGTTCGAAACGACGAGATCGATGACGATAAAGGGCAGAAACAATAAGAAGCCGATCTTGAACGCGTCCTCCAGTTCGGATGTGATGAAAGTCGGAATCAAGATTATGAATTCGCTGCCCGTTATGGCGGCGGCGTCCTCCTTGCTCCACAATCCCCGAGTCGCATTGACGAAGAATTGCCGTTCCCGTTGCGACGTGTTCTTCAGGAGAAAATTGCGAAGGGGCTCAGCAGCTAGCGTAATCGTTGTCCCCAGTTCGCGGAGATCTTGGGATGCGATTGGCTTGTCGCGCACTGCTTCATACGCACCTTTGGCCACTGGCTGCATGATGTAGGCCGAGAGCAGGATGGCGATCGCATTCAGCGCCATGTTCGGCGGAATGTTCTGAACGCCGAGGGCATTGCGAATGAGCCCAAAGACGACGACGAGCTTCACGTAAGAGGTGACGGTAATCGCAAC
Source organism: Bradyrhizobium sp. 35 (assembly GCF_023073215.1). NCBI lineage: Bacteria > Pseudomonadati > Pseudomonadota > Alphaproteobacteria > Hyphomicrobiales > Nitrobacteraceae > Bradyrhizobium > Bradyrhizobium sp. 35. The sequence continues at coordinate 41,095 of NZ_JADPJC010000011.1, read as the reverse complement.
GAAGGGGGCGATCGCAATGGCGGCGATTAGGAAGATCAGCGTCGTGGGATCAGGCAGCTCCATCATCGTTCTGCTCGTGCTAATCGCAAGTCCAGCACGCGCACACCTGTTCGTTCGGCGATGCGCACCAGTTCACCGGTTGCGACGACCTGGCCATTGACGCGCAAGCTGATATTGGTAGTGGCATCAAAACCAAGATCCAGCACCTGCCCGATAGCCAATTCGCGAAGCTGCCTAAGCGACATGGTCAGGCGTCCAGCATCCACATCAACGGGTAGGTCAATGCTGTCGAAGGTTTCCGGTGGGAGCGGATCCGGTCTATCCATCATACAGTCCACAGCTGAAAGGACGGTAAGGCGGCCATTGCAGATCGAGGCGCGAAAGCAAGGATCGCCAGAGAGGCATAGGAGAACAGTTATGATGCCGTCATTACCCACCGGGCTGGTATCCAGCAGGATGACGTCACCTGACGCGAGTTGATGCAGATCCGTCAAGATAAGGCTGATGGGCTCGACCAGCAGAACGAGAGAAAGGGACAGATCATCGAGCGCGGCGCATACGACCGGAAGCCCAGAGCAACAGTCGGCGATCCATTGCAGTCCGCTGCCATCGAATTCGACCAGCCCGAGGATGTCGCTTGGACGCTCCAAGCGAAGAATCTCAAATGCGTACGGAAACCCTTCAGTGCTTTCGGCCGAAGACCAGATCGGCCGATGCCCACACCATTGTTCCACCTGGATCGCGAGATCTCGGAAGATAATGTCGAACAGGATTTCTCGCAGGCCGTCACCCGGAGGCAATGCGGTAATTTCCGGCCAATGTTGCACAGCCACCGCCGGAAGGAGCGTCGAGTCAATTGCGACTCGAATCCTGTGGCCGCGTGGGCGCATCAAAGCCCGGCAGTAATCCGCTGGAAGCCGCGGAGGTGTCGAGCCTGGCATGACAGCTTCCACGTCGATGCCAGCGATGTTGAAGGGGACTGGCAGACGTGTAGCAAGACGCGAAACGGCGGCAGCCTCACGTGGGCCATAGCAGGGTAGATCGATCACGCGCCCTTCTCAACTTTATAGTAGAATAGCGTCTCAAATGCGCGAGATCGCCGGTTACTGCCTTGTTCGTCCAATATTGAGCTGCAGGCGACGACGACCAGCAGGATGCGCATTTCAAGCTGATCGGACAAATCGCGCGCAAATGGATAGCCATGTACCTGCAGGATAGGCCAAAGCCGCTCGGATTCGATGCAAACCCTCAGGGTATCATGCTGGAAACTGACGATTACACGCGCATTGCCGAACAATTCGCGGTTCAGCATGATCTGCACCCCAGTATTGCCGGCATAGTCGCGGCTGACCAAAGTGCGCTCGGTGATCCTCCTGGTCAACTCGGCGAGTTCAACCGATCGTGACAGCTTTTCGGGCGCTCGCCGGCGCTGTATAGGGCTCGGCATGGCACCGATGATTGAATCGGCAATCAAGGGAGAAGACGTGGCGCTTTCGCTTTCGGCCAGATCATGCGGATCATTGTCGAAATCCTTGCAATTGGGTGCGCGATCGGATCCCTCGCAAGCGTCTAAGTTCGTCTCTTCGATCATTTGCGAGAACCAAGCGATATCCCCGGCACGCACGCACGTCGGCACCGGGGCCGCCACCGCAATTGAACGGTCACGTGGCGTGATGCACGACATCGCAGCCCTTTTCGCTAGTTGCATCCAACTCCCTCCGCTGAGTTTGACCGCTATGGGAATGCGTTACCTGGCGCAGCCGCGTTGACGCGCTCGGCAGGAAACTCCATTCACCATCACGGCGACTTACCGAACCACAAAAGTAGTTTTCACTGGGCCTACGTCTCCAGGACATCGTATTTGTCGGAACCTACTTCCTAGGAGAAGAGCAGGCAGCCGCTCAACGGAGTAGCATCCACCTCTCCATCTACTCACGGTCGACCAGAAGCCAATACAATTTCGATATGGTGTCAGCTGATGACGTTATGCCTTTCAGGAACAACATGCTCAGCGTCCGATGGCCGATTTGAATGAGCAGAGACCTGTGCGATTTTCGGAGGTCACTCACACATTCGGCTGATCGGCATGACGTCCCGTGACTGGCAAGGGTCTTCGCGGCGTGCTTGTCTGGTGAGACGCAGGCCATGTTATGTTTGGAGTGCTGGCCGACTAAGATGGACTCGATTTTCGATTCAGAGGCTTGACTGGAAACAGTCGCGCCGTTTGACAGATGGGCCGGTTAGTGTCCCGGCGTCTCGTGTGCGTGGAAAGCAATGATGCTTGCAAGCGAAGCGGTTACCGGATGGCTATGATCAGTTCACGATGGCTTGCAGTGCGACCGCTCGTCCGGAGTATCCCCGATCCCGGATGAGGCGTGGTCCATCTTTTTGGTGGCTGAGCTTAATCGAAGCGAAGTGTCCGATCCGTACGGAGTCGAAAGGCGCGCTTCCGTCGGAATGCCTCCTTCAATGATATGGGCCGGCGCCGGCGCCTGACGACGCCGTCCGCGTTCCTGAAGGCGTACTTCGGACGACGCGTGACGATCACACGGAACTTCGCCGGCACCACATCCAGACGCTCCGCCAGACGACGCTCACCGCCTTCGAGGAACTCCTTGGACCAGCCATAGTACATTGAGGCGGCAATGCCCTCGCGCCGGCACAGCTCGGGAATATTCTCCTCGCCCCGCAGCCCTTCCAACCGGGTCTTCTCTTCAGCTGAATACTGCCCGCGTGTCTGGCGCCGAATGTCCTTTACCACTTGTTCTGCCGGCGCTTTGCGCGGTCCGGGTTTCTGCTTCATCTTCGCTCTTGGCGGCTACGGTGAACCAGAAATCCTACCCCTCCGCAAAACCGTTCAATTTGTCTCACAAGCCCTGACGGCGAACACATCGCCGCTGCGATGCTCTGGATTAGAGCCGTCAACGCGACCTAGCTTTCCCAAGGTGAATGGCTTTCAACATAGAGCGGTCAGCTTCCAACTAAGAAGCCGGTTCAAGCGGTCCCGCCACGCGGGGTCCATTTCACGGCATCCTATTGCCGGGAGGCGCGGTCGGCGGCATACCGGAACTGGATGTATCGAACATCTGATGCTCATGATGTGCTTTTAAAGCGAGCCATTCCGTCCAGGAAATGGCATCCGCTTCTTACCTGGCGTTCTATGATCTGTGCACATTGCACTTTGTCGGAATTGTGCAACATGTCTGCCAGGGTCATCAGCAGCGTTGTACGCCCCATGCCGCTCCGGCAATGAACATGCAAATGAACATCACCCGTATGAGCGACGTTTCGCAACTCCGATACAAGTTTATCTATTTCAGCATCGGTGGGGCGCGCATGATCTGGTGTCGGAATGCGCAGATACGCCGCACCCTTTCTTTTAACTAATTCCTCTTCCGTTTCTATTTTCACTTTACCGAAGTCGAGAGCCTTTGGAGGCGCCGAAGAAGCCTTTCCCTTTACGACACTCCCGGATTCTATGGTCAGACCAGAAGGAAATTTAGTCGGTAGTTTTGCGAGCTTCTTTGTCTCCTTCGCGGGAATAATGTCAGCAGGCTTTTCCACGTTACCCCAATTGTAATTATCTGCAGCAAACCAGGATATTGGTTCTCCATTTGCGAATCCATGGAACTCTTGCCTAGTATCTATAATGACGAGTCGTTTTGAAACGCGCCGCTTGCCGGATCCGGCGGTGGGACCGAACACTGGACTGTCGTCGCGTCCCAGGTCGAGACCTGCAAGCTTAACGATGTCGATCCGCTTGCGTAACTCTGACGTCCTGATTAAGGTCACCAACGGACATCCCAACCGCGACATCGTACAGTTTCTGTCCTGCGCCTACCGCGCCCAAGCCCCCAAAGCCGTGGCCTGAGAACGACGCCCACGTTGGGGCGTCAGGTGCCGGCCGAGATCGGGGGCTAGCGATTCGAACTTCTCCCGCAGTTCCTCAGTCAAAGCCCGCGCATCGGCGCCACTCTCAACCACCCGAGGATTCAGTAACACCAAGAGCTCGGTTCGGTCCTTGGCGTGCTCCGTGCTGCCGAATAGAGGCCCCAACAACGGAATGTCCTTCAGCACGGGAGCCCCAGAATCCATCCGGTTGGTGCTATCCTGCATCAAACCGCCGATCGCGATCGTATCACCGTTTCGTGTCGATACGGTGCTTTGGAGGCGACGTACCGAAATGACCGGGGATTGGACGTTGGTCAGTGTGTTCTTGTTCGCCGTACTGACCTCCTGAAAGGTGTCGAGCGTCACGCTACCCCCGGCGCCGATGCGAGGTGTTACAGCCAAAATGACCCCCGTGTCGCGCAGTTCGACGTCGCTCACGATTGATGAACTCTGGCTTAGCGTGGATTGTGAGGATCGCGTGAGGACCGGAACCTGATCGCCCACTTCAATTGTCGCGGTTTGGTTGTCAACTGTGAGAATACGTGGCGCCGATACGACCTTGACGTCCCCGAGGCCACTTAGCGCGCGTAGCACAACGTTGACATCCCTATTTGGGAACACATAGGACAAACCACCTTGTGGAACGGCACCCAAATCCAGAGAGGAGAGAAGATAGTCGACACCGTATCGCAAATGATCGCTCAACCGCACCTCCGCGACAATGACCTGGATCAGGACCTGCCGCGGCTTGACGTCAAGCCGATGAACTGCGGTTTCGATGATTTTGTCGTCGTTCGGCGTTGCTAAGATCACGAGTGCATTTTGGCTGGGATCCGCCTGGATCCGGACCGGCGCCGACAGGCCAAGACTGACTGCGGAGACCACCGCATCGTCCTTTGCTTGCGTTGTTGACGCGGCCGCATCTGATCTTTCGTCCGACAGGCCGGGAACGTTTAGGGGCAAACTCGATCGATCGGATGCGCTTCCGATTGACAACTTTCCAAACGCTCCCGCGGGCTGCGCGCGAGATACGGCACTGGGCGGCTGAGCGCCAAAGATTCGTGCTAGTACCTGCGCCACTTCCGTAGCCCTTCGGTACCGAAGTGGACGCACGTGAACGTTTGCCGCCGCCGCCGACGTCTTATCCAGCTTGGCGATAACCCGACGAACTTGCTGAAGTACCGCAGGGTCGTCCGCTACCACAAGAATGCCGTTCAGCCGCTCGAGTGGCGCAAGCCGAACGCGCACTCTGCCCTGGTCATTCTGGTTGAACAAGAAACTGAGTTCTCGCTCTACCGCGGCCGGACTCGCCTGAGCCAGCGTATATAGCGCAAAGGATTTGTGAGCCATAGCATCGGTGTCAAGTAAACCGATGAGTTCGCGCACGGAACTCACCGAGCCGGGCGGCCCACTGATGGCAATACCTTGTTCTCCCGGCGCGGGTGTCAGACGCACGCTCTCCTCGACGTTTGGTCGGATCACCTTGATGACGTCGGCTGGATCGACATAGCGAACGGGAATCACTTGAACATCGCTTCGTACTCCGCCGGCGAGGTCGACCAAGCGCCCCACCCGAACTCCGCGGTCAACCACGGCCAGTCCGTAGCCGTACGGTGCTAGCGCTTGGTCGAGCAATCGCGGCACATCACTCACGGGGATTTTGCCCGAGGTCCGAAGTGTCATTTTTCCCCCAACGCCCGGATCGATGATGACGGGCATGCTCATAATCTCGCCCACGACGTCAATCACAACTTGCCGAATATCGGCATTTGCGTAGTCGAGGCTCACGCGAGTGCTATCGGAGGTGACCGGCAGCCGCCGCTCCACCGAGGCGGTGACCGGCCGAGTCGGCGGCTGTGCCAGCAGTTCAAAGCTACGTGCTTGCGGTTTCCCCGCCGAGAGGGAGGGCTCCGACGCATGCCAGCGGACGCTTGGCGAAGACAGCAGAACACCGCGTTCAGCAATCGGGTCGGAGCCGGCACATTGGGTGAGTAGCAGACAAAGGAGGGTTAGCAAAATCCTGTTAGACATTGAGGAAGTAGCGTTCCCGCGAAAGAATGCGCATCCATCCAACTTTCCATCCAGCGCCGCGCCCGCGCTCATTGCGACTGTGAGGACAGTCGGGCAGAACAGGGATGACGACCCCGTTGCACTACTTGTTGGTGCGGCCTCTCAACGAGAGTTGCCAATAATCATCTCCTTGATCTTTTGATCTTTCGAAAGAAGGTTGGACATCAGTTCAGCAACCTGATTGAGCTTATCCAGCAGCCCCTGCAGGTAAATCAACGCCATCTGTCCTTCGCTGTTGGCACCGTCAATCGATGCCTTAAGATTCTGGATGGCAGCATCGAATTGAGGCTGCACACCTCTCTTGCCGCCATTTTGCGTGTCGTCGAACATAAGTTCGAACCTATGGCTATTGAGGTTTACGCCCCAAGTTAAACTCCTTTTCTGCTGGTCCTCAGTTGCCTCGATGGGAATGCCTTTTTGGCGCATCCATTCAAACACATCCTGGGTCTTGCCCTGCGAATCGACGAAGGTGCCGTAGTCCTTAGCCGTCTTTTCATCGGTCGGGCGATTGGCCCGCAGGGCCGCCAATGCCTTATTCATATCCTTCAGCAAATTGTTTCGCGCTTGCATATCGTCGTATTCGGATCGGACGTGATTCAGGTAGATGTCATGCCGTTCCATCAGAACCAGCATCATGATCGAGCACAAAGGCAGGCCACCCGGGAGAACATTTCCTACGCTGTTGGCCGACGCATAGGGCTGGTATCCAGAAATTGCATTGATCATCTTACGCCATTCTCAAAGCTCAGACGTTTGTCGTCGAACGTGCATTGCACTCAAGCCATATTGACGATCTTGCTTCTCGCCTCGGTATCGGCACGACGAATTTCAGCAAGCTTGCCCAGAAAGTCCTGAATCACCGTCTCATAGCTTGCCATGAATTCACTCTCGTCCTCCATCTGCGCCCGCGCCTTGGTGCCGTCCGCCTCTAGCTTCGCCTTCTCCTCCTGGTAGTGCGTCGCGCCCATGTTCAGGCCGGCTCCCGGAAGCTTAAAGGCTTCTGTTGCGATTGTGACCATGCCATTCCATCTCATCGACGCCTGCTGGGCTGCTGTCTGTGCCTGGACAGCGCGCGTAAACTCAAGAGGGTCCGTCGTGCTATCGGGCGCGTCCAGCCTAAGTGGGTCGCCAGGTGTATTGCCTCTGCTCGATGATGTGCCCCCATCCAGACGTGTCATCTCGATGTTGTCTTCCGAGGGCCGCGCCTCGCGCTCCGGAGCTCGGGTAGATTGCGCTTTGCCGTGAGGCGTGTCGTAGAGCTCCGGCCCGCCTTCCGGTTTGTCTAAGCGCTGCGTTCGACATGAAGGGCTGTTCGGGGGCGTCTCCACACTAGACTTCGGGAGCGGCGTCTGGATCTTGGCCTTGTACAGCTCGTCGAAGCGCGCCTGAATCTGGCGAGCACCCTTGAGGTTCACACCGGCGCCTAACATCGCGCCGCCAGAAATGGCTATTGCGCCGAACAACTGGCATAGTCCTGAATTACGAAGCGCCTTGGCTGCGGCTTCCTGCGCAGCGATCTCGACGTTAAGCGCAGCCGACCGGTCCGACCTCGCCGCCTTGCGGAACTCCGCATTGAGCCGAACGATGAGCGCGGCGACTGCTGATATGTCGTTCCCCGTAGCAAAGTCCTTCAGCTTGACCTGGATGTTGGAAAGCTTCTCGTGGATCACAACGTCCGCGAAATTCGGTACACCAACCGATCCCCAACCCCGCGCCCCCTCAACGGGATCTGTAAGAGGGCGAGTGATCTCGCCTTCTGGCGCGTTTCTGCCGCGGACCGTAGCAGAGCTCGGCACGCGCGGAAATTGTTGATGCGAGGCAGGATCCAACAGGTCGCACCCGCCAACGGTCGTTTCACGCTCGATCGCAAATACCATAGCTACATTCCTCAAGTTCGATAAGTGGCCCCACGCAGCCTGTCAGGCGAAGTGCCTTACGAGATTGGCGTTGGAGTCACTCTGCCTCTCAATCGCCTCGGCAACCCTCTGTGTGGTCATCGTCCTGTCGAGAAGCAACTGCTTGATGAAGTCCATTTCATCGTTTTGCAGTGCTCTCAATCCTGCAATGCACTTGCTAATGTCCAACGTTTCCGCTTGGGCGTCCGTTGCCTCCTTCTGTTGGATGCCATTGGCGGTACCGGCGCCAGCCTGGCCCAGCGATGCCACTGCCTCGCCGACTCGAGCCGCCGTCGAAACTCTCTGGCCTATCTGAACAGCCTTGACAGAGCTAGACGGTATCAAGGCGGTGATCCGCAATCCACTCGCAGCTCCATTAACGAAGCCGGCGCCGACCGTTAGCACCGAGATAGCAAATATGATGCCAAACGTGATGAGCGCGCCCGAGGTTTTGGCCTTGCCGCCCTCGATTCCGTCTTTCTCGAGACTCTTCACAATTGCCGCGGTCATCCTATCGATGACCCCCGTCTCGATGAGAGTCGCCACTCCAACGCTCACTGCCGCCGCCATGACTGCAAGAGTTCCGCCAGTGGCGACGGCAGCCAGGACCGTCAATCCGACCGCCAGCCATCCGAAGAACTTCATGATGCCGGAGCTCTTCTTTGCTTCTGCCAATCTTTTTGCCGCTTCAATGATGCTTTTAGCGGTTTTCTCGTGCAACTGCCTTTGCTGCTCTCCCCAGTGTCGCGCGTCCTCTATTCCGGCTGCGACCTGTCCATCCGTCATCTTGGTCTTCAGAGCCAGAAACGTGGCAAGGAGGTCAATCGCATCGAATGCACGTGGTGCTGGTAAGCTTGGAATCGAACCTGACGCGACAGCCTCTCCGGAAACCGGTTGCAGCAACAGGTTGGCGTCGGTCTTGCGGTCATTGCCCGACAGACCGGTGGCGGAGGCACTGAATGGCAGCGACCCGACTTCAGGGAGTGTTTTGCTCGTCAAAGCCCTCATGTTCACTCTATCCATGGCTGGACCCTAGTTGGGATTTGAGGCGATTAAGCATCATCAGCCCACGCCCGGCCAAAGCCTTGTGTTCGGGCCTTCCGACACTCAGCGCCAAGGCATTTTCGAGTGCGGTGATGGCCGCTGTGGGATGATTTAGTTTGATGAAGCATTCCGCAGCTCGAAGCGGGATCTGCGGGTTCTCACTATCCAGGAGCCTGGCCAGCCGGTAGGCGTGCATGGCGTTCTCTGGGTCCCCAAGCATCTGACTACTAGCAGCCAGACCAAACCAGAATCGTGCGTCGATGTGCCGGTGTAGGCACAAGAAGCGAAAGAAATTCCGCGCCTCTTCGTACTTGCCGCAAGAATAGTAGCGATGGCCAAATACATATAGGGCCTCAAGCTCATCGTCCGTGATCCCAATGACGCTAGCTAGGTCCGCGGGCCCTGCCACGAAGTCGATGGCGAGCTGTGCCAGCCGCTCGGTGTCTGTCGCATCACCACCATTCAATAGCTCACCGTCCGCCATCCTCATCATGTCACACTCCGTTGAGACGGCTTGGTGCTTGGAACATGCGACATTGATTGGGGGGCTGGCAGGATGTGACTGAGCGCCGCCTGCTCGTCCGCATACGCCCTTTGAAACGCTTCGTCCTGATCGGCGACAAATGCAGAAATTGAAGCGGCACTCATAGTGGTGTCGCCCAACGGGCAAGCACTACGGCCAAGTTGTTCGCGAGCCCGCGTCAAGAGACTATCCATCTGTGCGATGGTCTGTCGCGCAGCCTCCATCGTGTTATCGAGGTTCATTGCTCCTCCCAGACGGTCTCCTTGGCAACGCACTGTAGCGCTTGCAGGATTCGAAACCGCTTGCGCCACCAGCCCCGCTCAAAGGGGCAACGACCTGCTCTCAGGAGCGAGCGCTCAAGGCCACCGACAGGCATCGTCTGCTGCCGATGATAAGATGTGCCAGAATCCCCTTTCTCCTCACGACGAGAACTTTCCCGCAACTGGCCTAATGGCATTCCCCCGTGTCCCGGTTGGATCAACGCCTCCGCACGTCACTACTAGAGGCGGCGCATGGCGCAAAATACTTGATCGCTATGGAGGCATAGGCGCCCGGTATGGATCGGTGCGTCTCGGTGCGAGCGCTTGAGACGGCGGGCTAGCCCTGAAGTACGTGTCGTTGCGTTAAACAGCCGTTCGGCACGAACTCGTCGCCGTGTAGTACGCATTTTTGGCCTTAAGCAGGTAACGATGAGGATCGCATTGACGGCGGATTGGGTTCTGCAGTCGCCTTGGACGAAACGCCGCGAGCAGCTCACACTTCGTGCCGGACCGAGCGGCTGGCGGAGGGCGCCACTATCCATAGGCTACCGTTATGACTCCATGCCCGTATTGTATTGGCGCCGAGCGAGACGCCGAATTAGATCATTGTGAGAATAGATCGCTTGCAGCGCGCAACGCCACTCGGCAGACGGTCTCGTTATGTGGTGGCGAAATGAGTGCTTGGTCGCGGCACGTGTTGCGAGCGTGCGCACTTTCGGAGCTCAGGCGCGATGTTTTCCCGGCGGAGGTCGGTGGCAGGATATGACATGGATGATCGGCAAACGACACATGGCTTGGTTAGGGACAGGGATTCGGTATGTATGTCTTTGTTGTCGACTTGTGCGACACCCGACAGTCGCTCCGGCCTGCTGCGACGTCTCACCGAGGCGGCGTTCTTGGCTTGTGTCACGAACGACGTGGTGAGGGCGAGGCGGATTGCGAAGGGACTTGAGGTCGTTGCGCCGGGCAGCCGGGAGTGTGTCATTGCTTATGCGGTTGCAGATCTGACGGCAGGCGATGTTGCAGCAGCGCTGGAACGCCTCGATCCTCTTGCCAAGGCGAATGATGCATATGGGATGGCGTTTCAGGCGCTGGCTCTTGGGCTTAATGGACGCCTAAGCGAACGCGATACTGTGCTCAGGAGCCTGCCAAGCGGCCAGCCCGGCCTCGAGGGGTTCCTCACAGCCTTGGGCCAGACCTAGCCAGCCCATACCGCAGGAAAGGACATCTAATGAGCAGCGTAGGTAGTATCCTCCCGCAAACAGGGCCAGCCTTTTTGGCGGTCGAGATGCCAGTCACATCGAAAGTATCGGCTGAATACGTCGAGGCGTTTCGAGCCGCACTCGAGCCGCCTGTGCCATCGCAGCGAGCTGACGAACCGCTGATCATGGCTGGAGGCGAGCTGACGGAGGAGGGAGGGGGGGCGCTCGTTCCTCGCCTATCCGATGATATCCTCAGTGGCATGGAAAAACTGAGCGCCGGTTTTGCAGAATCCATGCAAGGCGTGCACAGGGCCGCCGAAGCCATGAACGCGGGGAGCATCCGCTCGGCTGAATGGCTCGATGCGCAGGTCCAGCTGTCAGCTATGGGCCTGCAATACGACATCGTGACCAAGGTGGTTGGGAAGGCGACCCACACTCTTAACACTTTCCTGAGCGGCCAATGAGCCACGGTGACGCGGGGCGTGGTGTTTGTATTGAAGCGGGCGGTGGCACTTCTGGTGCTATTCACGCTGGTCGGCTGCGGATCGAAGATTGAGCTCTATCGCAACCTTTCAGCGCGCGAGGCCAATGAAATGCTTGCATTGCTTATGCGGCAAGGCATCCACGCGGAACGGACGGCCGAAACCGGCGGCACGACCTCGCTCGTGGTGCCAACAGAAGACGTGCCGCGTGCCATGGCTGTGTTGGACAGCGCCGGCTGGCCTCGCGATCATTTCGCCGATATGGGCACTCTCTTCAAGAAGGACCGGATGATCTCATCGGACACAGAAGAGCGTGTGCGCTACATTTATGGCGTCACACAGGAGCTTTCGCAGACTCTGTCCAGTATCGACGGCGTGCTCAATGCCCGAGTCCACGCGGTGTTGCCGGAAAGCGCGAGTGACGATCGTAGTCCACCCGCCCCGCCAACTGCCGCTGTGCTCGTCCGTTACAAGCCCGGTGCCCCGATCGATCAGGTCGTGCCGAAGATCAAGGAGCTGGTCGCAAATAGCTTGAAGGGCCTGTCCTATGATCGGGTCTCAGTTGCCCTTGTGGAGGCAAATCAGGACAATACCACGCTTCGCCGAACGGAAATGACTGCCGGAGCGTTCGAACGTGGCGACTCATCGCGCCTCTTGATCGGCCTCGTCGGCGGCATGGCGGCATCGCTGATTGGCAACGCAGTGCTCGTCTGTCTCATATGGCGGCGGCGCTTTAGCGATAGGAACGGTATGGCAGCGTCATGAACTTCGGCGAAGCGAACAATCCGACTGTGCTCGCAATGAGCTCAGCAACAATCCAGGATGAATGGCTTGATACGTCGTGGGCGGGAGCGATGATGCGCTGCATCGCCGATCCTGCGGCCGATTTCGATGATACAATAGCAACCGATTGGCCCGAATGGATGCCTCTGGACCTTGCTCAGTCCGACCCGTTTATTCGCGTCAAGCTTGGACGTTGGCTGCTTCGTGGCCAAGGTGGTGAAGCGTCGGCGATTATTTCGGCCGGCAACGCACCACGAAGCCGGCTCGCATTTCTGCCGACGCCGGACGCTGCACGCCTTATCTGCTTCGCTGGAGCTTGGACCGGCGTGTCCAGCCTCATCGGCCTTCTTCGGACAGCCGATGTTTTGGCGGCACGCGCCGTTCTCGGAGAAGAGGCTTTGGCATTCGTTTCGCATGCGGCCTTGCTACCGCGACCGACCGCCGAACTGATGTCCGCGGTTAGCGCTTCCGAGATGCCGGCTGGGCCTAATGCATTCCTCTACCGCGGTGCGGCGATGTTCGGCCTTGCGATAGGCGCCATCCCACATGGGCTGCGCGCCCGACTACGATTGCGCCGACCTGCAGCGATCTGGATGGTGGTGGCGGACGCCTGCCGTGACGACAGTGCTGGCGAAGATGCCTTTCGTGCGATGCGGCGCCTGGCCGGCAAAAAGATGCCAACATGGTCGCATTGGTTCAACTGACGTCTGGCAGGGTCCGCATCCTGGGCCCAGGGCGAGTCCTGCCGGCGGAAAACGCACAGAGGATCGTCGACGCGGAGCAATTGCTCGCTCAGGCGCGACGCGATGCGGACGCGCTGGTGGATGAGGCGCGCGAAAACGCAGGGATGATCGAGACGGCAACCAAGGAAGCCGCGCTGATAGCGGCGCAAGCGACCATCGAACAACGTTTGACCGCGATCGCCGTGGCGTCTCTGCGGATCATGGAGGAGAATCAAGAGCGGATTGTCGACATGGGCCTACAGATCGCACGTCGGCTAATCGATACCATCGCGCCGGATGATGCGGCGGTGCAGATCGCTTTGAGTAGCCTCAAATTCACGGGTCATAGCTCCCTCGTCCGCTTACGCGTGGCACCGGCGCATGTCGAGACGGTTCGCAGAGAATTGAACGAACTGCTCTCGACGGCGACGTCGCGCGCCGTCGTCGAACTGATTTCTGATCCGCGCGTCAAAGATGCCGGATGCATCCTTGAGACTGATGCTGGACTGGTCGACGCCACGATCGAAAGCCAATTAGCGGCGATCGAAGCCGGCCTGCGCAGCAGCCTAAAGGCCTCTGCAACGTGATTTCCGAGCGACCCGAGCAGCCAACGGCAGTCACCGCCATTCATTCTTCGCACGACGGAATCGATCGCTTGTTCCAGCTTGCTCACACGGTGGTGGCGCAGACGTCGGCAATGAGCGTCCGCGGCCGAGTCCTTCAAATCGTCGGGACAATCATCCGTGCAACCGCACCTGGCGCCCGCATAGGCGACCTGTGCACGCTCCGCAATCCCGAGAACAACTGCGAATTGTCCGCGGAAGTCATCGGGTTCCAGCACGACATCGCCATTCTAACACCGCTTGGCGAAATACAGGGACTCTCTACCCTCACTGAGGTGATCCCGATGGGAGAGCCCCTCACCGTGCCCGCGGGCTGGAACCTGCTTGGCCGGGTGCTTGACGGTCTCGGCCGCCCTCTCGACACATCCACTCATGGGCCCCTGCTTCCAGAAACCCGCGTGCCAGTCCAAAGCGAGGCACCGGGTCCCTTGACCCGGCGCACAATTGATCGCGCTCTTCCAGTCGGCATACGGGCGATCGATGGTCTTTTGACGTGCGGGGAAGGACAGCGCATGGGCATCTTTGCCGCAGCGGGCGGCGGCAAGAGCACACTACTGTCGATGCTGGTGCGTAGCGCGGCGGTCGACGTGACAGTGATAGCGCTGATTGGCGAGCGTGGCCGAGAGGTGAAGGAGTTCATCGAACACGATCTCGGCTCAAAAGCCCGACGTAGATCAGTTCTTGTCGTTGCGACCTCCGATCGTTCCGCGATGGAAAGGGTGAAGGCGGCCTACGTGGCGACGGCGATCGCAGAATGGTATCGAGATCGGGGACAGCGTGTGCTGCTTCTCATGGATTCGGTTACGCGCTTTGCGCGCGCACAGAGGCAGATTGGTTTGGCGGCCGGCGAACCGGCCACCCTGCGAGGTTTCCCGCCTTCGGTCTTTGCAAAATTGCCGCAGCTCGTTGAACGCGCCGGCAACAACGAGCGCGGATCGATAACCGCGTTTTACACCGTGCTCGTTGAGGGCGATGACCTCACCGACCCCTTGGCCGATGAAATCCGTTCCATCCTGGATGGCCACATTGTGCTCTCACGCACCTTGGCGATGTCGAACCACTATCCTGCTATCGATGTTCTGGCAAGCGTCAGTCGTGTCATGAGCACTATCGTGTCGTCGCGGCATGAGAAGTTAGCAGGTCAGCTGCGGGCGCTGCTAGCTAAATACCAGGAGGTGGAGCTATTGATACGGGTCGGCGAATACAAAGAAGGAGCCGATCCGCACGCTGATGCCGCAATCGCCAAGATAGAGAACATAAGGACCTTCCTGCGACAGCCGAGATATGAACAAATTAGCTTCGACGCAATGCTTCATGAGCTTGCCACGTGCCTGGAATAACTCCCGAGGCCGTACATCAATTGCTTGAGTTGAGGAAATTGCGGCGCCGCCGGGCCGATGAGACTCTACGAGTGCGGCAGTCAGCCATCGAGAAATCCGATGCCGCTATCGAAGGGGCAAGGACAATCCTTCGCACATGGCGGCAAGAACGGCCTCGTCTGGAATGCGAGATATACGGTTCGCTGATCGGAAAAAAGGTCGCTCTCAACGATCTTGAGGAGGCGAAGGCGAAGGTGATCTCACTGCGCGAGCACGAACGGCTGCTTGAGCGGCGCCTTGATGAGGCACTGTCGGAAAGCGAACAAGCCAAGCAGGCGCGTGAGGAAGCCCACAACGCCGCACGTAAGGCATATCGGGAGCTCGAGAAATGCGACAATTTGGTGCGTGCCTGGAAAGTCGCGCCGCTGAAGGAGAGGGATCTCTGATCTGTGGATCTAAGGAGCGGACCGCCCAAGGGTGCGGGTGCAGTCGGTTGTGGTTGGTGGACTTAGAAGTTTAGGAGCGCCCCTGTAAGAAGTCTGCGATATCAGCGACCAGACCCCACCGAGTCCATCCGCTGAGCTTGCGAAGTGCTCGCCGAACTGGGTGGCAAAACTGGCAATTGCGTTCATGTAACCGATCATCGTCAATCGTCGTCAGCATTCCTGATGGCGAAGGAGCAGCTTTATCGCCGGCTAGCCGTGGGCGGTCGGCATAAGGATTGCTGCTTTCAAACACGACGCGCTGGTCGATTGCGTCAAACTGTTCTTCGCGAGTGACAAGCACATGAGGTCCGCGCTGCACTGGCTGCGTCATCATCGTGAGCCCGGTGCTCCACCTCCTCTCAGGCGAGTACTCCCCTCGGAGCATGACGAGATGCTCATTGACGAGGCGATCAAGCAAGCTGCTAGGCGCCGGAGATGGGAACCGGGAACCGCAGAGTGCTATGCTCGGGTTCTTCGCAGATTGTCGCAGGACCTCGCACCGCGAGGGCAAACGATCGCTGCATTCGATCACAGCGCGTTGGCCGCTCACGCTATGCAGACTGCACCAGAGTTCGAAAAGATAAAGCTTGGCCCGGCTCTGATGGCGCTTCGTGAGTACCGGCAACCATTGGAGGATCTCTCCTCCAAATCCCCGCCAAGCTTTGCTGCGGCGAAACGTTCGAACGCGGCGGATCATCTAGCTCCGTTGCCAGGCGCAAGTTGGAACACCGCAAACGTTTGCCGAGGCGTACCGTCAGCCCACTCGCGAGCTGACAGTGCAAATCAGCCAAGCTCTTTCGGAGTGGGGGAGTTCGAGGCATCGAGCTCCAATCCGCCAAATTACCCAGCTTACGACCCCTCTCCGCTGCTTAGTCCATCATCGCACGTCTCTCCACACTTGCAGCACAGCAACCAACAGCCGCAATCAGAGCAGCGCCAGACCGCATACGTAGTCGGCGCAATATCCGCAACTCGCGTCCGGAGGACTCTTCCTCAGGCCGCTCCCGAGGATCAAAAGCTCATCCAAGCAGCGGTCCAGGCCGCTGTTGCACGCCTAAAAATAGGACGGAACACAGCGCGTGATTGCACGAGAGTCCTTCTCAGATTGGCGGATCATTTCAGGGGGCGCGGCCAGACCCTTGTTGCACTCGATCACGATGCCTTGGTCGCTCACGCCGATCAGGTCCTCAAGATGAGCCCTCGAATCCGTCGCGCGTTGACCATGCTCCGTAACTATCGAGAGCCCGGTGCCTCAGCTGATCGGGTTCCTCGACGTCATCCTTTCTCTCAGGACGACCAGCTTGTCATCGAACGCGCGGCTCATGCTGCCGTTGTAGAAGGGCGTTCCTTGACCGCCGTTGACCGTTATTCCCGCAGTCTTCGCAGGTTTTCAGCAGTGCTCAATCGTAATGGCGAAGGCATCAGTACGGTGGATCATGGCTCGCTTATGCGCGTGCCAAAGAACTATTCCCAGCTGACGCAGCCCTCATCGCCGGGCTGAATATGATTCGTGATTCCTACAGTAGCGCGCCCGTGGCGGCCTCTCACGCGATCGGCGTAAGGCAGCCGGACGATCGGACAGTTCAATTTGCGGGGTCACGAGTCGAGTCAGAGGAAACACCACAGGACTACTCGAAGAGGGTCTAGTCGTCGTGTCTTTTTCGCGACTTTGTGTCGTCAATTCCTGAATGGTCGTTCTCAGCAGGCTCCCAGGTCTCTCCTTGATCGGATTTCCCGCGGCAACTAAGAGCATTCGGAAGTATGGCACTTCATGTGAAGAGCAGTATGTAAAAGCTCGCATGGACTACGTCGAGGGCACCATCCGTTCCGATAGGAGCGCTTATCTCGAGAAAACACACGATCTCCAGCTGCTCTTCACTTGCCGGCAAACCGTGAGGGTCGATTCCGCCCCCACGGACCAGCGCATTTGCTAGCGACATAGGCAAGCCCAACCTATCCGGCGCCTGAGGGGCACCCCCGCTATCCTGCCGATAAGGACGGCGTCAGCTACGTTCTATCCTAGAAATTCGTCAACAAAGTCGTGCGAATTTCTGGAGGACGGAATCGCCGGTGTTATGGCCGCGAGCTGTGTGCCTTCATCGCCGCGCATCGTCAGCATCGTCTTCGAGCGTCCGGTGCGCATCGGGTCTCTCCTTCGATCGGCATATGGCTTATCGCTCACAGACGTAATAACATCCAACGTCAGGTATTGAGCGCACTATCGTGCCGCTGCCGCCGATGGTGAGTGCATCGCTTCGCCGGAAAGCTCAGCCCGTGTCGGTTGTTCGCTCAGGATTGCACAGACCAGGCGAACGATGGCGCCTTCGTTTGGAAAAGCCCGACCATCTCGGTCCGCCGCTTGATTTCATCGTTGAGGCGCTCGATCCGATTGAGTCCGGCGCGGCAAAAACTTGTGTGGCCGAACACGTTGCGTTCGGTCGCACTCGTGAAGGGTAATAAAGTGCACAGTCTGGGTGCGCGGCACTGCCCGCGCCACAACAGCTTCATACTTGCCACCCCACCGCGCAGGCCACTTCGTCGCCTTGACACGCATTTTCAATCACGCGCAACGTGGAACGCTATCTTTGTCTAGTCATGGGAGATCGACAATAACGTGACCTACGTCGGGTGACGGATGAACAGCATCTAAATTCCGCTCATTAGACGGCGGGCACGCCTGCATTCCCGCTGAAGAAAGGTCTCCTGGTCCAAGAACGGGCCGGCATGACATTTGCTACCTTCGGACAAGGTTAAACTGATCTTGAAACGAGCTTCCTACACCGCCGCTGCGGCTTGTCGGCGTGACAAGATCAATCGAGACTTAGGAGACGGCGTCATGCTCCGGCAAAACGGTGGTATCAGTTGGACGATCCTTATTTGCTCGGGGAGCCGATGGTATTGACGCTGGATGCCCCGTGCATCTCCAATCGCTCTGAGGGCGCGAACACTATTGACCGGTTCCCGCCACAACACTGTTTCGAACGCGACCATGGGGAGATTGCAAACGCCGATTCGGAGCGATGCTTAGGACGGTCCCGAAGCCTGAGAATTCCACGTGCATACGGTACGCTAGCTTACTTCGTAAGCTCAGCGAATCTCTCAAGAACAAGGCCGCCCGGGGAATCGCAACTGAGCTGCGTGCTGAGGATGCCAGCTGCGACTGACAAATGGATCTCAACGCCCGGGCGCGTCGTACCGCCAAACGCTGAACATTGGGGGGCGCCGCCCCATGTAAGGCGGTTTCTACCATTGTCAGGGAACGGCGAGCGGCGATTTCGAATGCCACGGGTATTAGTCAAGATATCTGAGCAAGCATCAGCGCCGAGGCGGGATCCTTTCTGCGGTTCGTCCCGTCGCTCATGCCGGACACGCACCAACAGAGGATCCAGCGCGAGTGGTTAGTGTGAAGTTTCTTGACAGAGTCGGAACGGTCGCGTCTGGCCGTAATGATATTGTTCTGGTGGCGCTACTGGTCACGATCATCTTCATGATGATCATTCCACTGCCGCCGGTTCTCATGGATGTTCTACAGGCCGTCAACCTGGGAATCTCGGCACTCCTGCTGATGGTCGCGGTCTATATTAAATCCCCCCTTGCGTTCGTCTCCTTTCCGTCAGTGCTCCTGGTGACGACACTATTTCGGCTGTCGCTTGGCATCGCCGCGACACGCACTATCTTGCTTCATGCGGACGCCGGCCAAATCATCAAGACCTTCGGGGACTTCGTCGTAGCTGGCAATCTCGTGGTGGGCGCGGTGACTTTTTTGATCATGACAATCGTTCAGTTTGTCGTCATCACCAAGGGATCTGAGCGTGTGGCGGAGGTTGCTGCACGGTTTTCTCTGGATTCCATGCCGGGCAAGCAAATGAGCGTTGACGGGGACTTGCGTGCCGGCAGTATAGATATCCGAGAAGCAAGTCGACGACGCGTTGCGATTGAGCGCGAGAGCCAGCTGTACGGTGCCCTGGACGGCGCCATGAAGTTTCTCAAGGGTGACGCCATCGCAGGGCTGATCAGTATTGCCGTGAATATCATAGGTGGGATCGCAATTGGTTCGTTTCAAAAGCAGATGGGATTGTACGAGGCGCTTGAGGTCTATGCGATCCTGACCATCGGAGACGGGCTCGTCGGTCAGATACCGGCTCTCTTCACGGCGATTACAGCGGGATTTATCGTTACGAGGGTTAGTGACGAAGATAACGGTGTGGATCTGGGTAACGAAATCGGCAACGAGGTTATCGCACAACCGCGTGCGCTGATTGTCGGGTCATTCATTCTCTTCCTCTTTTCGTTCGTCCCTGGCTTTCCGACGGGAATCTTCATGATCCTCGCGGTTGTAGTCGGAGGTGGTGGCTGGCAATTACAGCGTAATCGGCGGCTGGCCACACCGGCAATGCGTCGCTACTCGGTGACAGGGGGAGCGCGCTTAAGGGCCTCGGACGAGCCGACCGCCGGGGCTGATGGAGCCGACGACAATGGCATCACGTTCACTGTGCCGCTGATGATCGACATTGGTCACGACATTCAGGCGGCCATCCCTCCTGATCTGCTAACGAAAGCATTGGATGCAGAACGGCACGCGCTCCTTCTTGAGCTCGGGGTCCCTCTTCCAGCGATCAGTGTGCGGGTGAACGACACCTGCAAGGATGGAGCGTATGTCATCATGGTAAATGAAATACCATGCGGCGAAGGGCGACTGCGGTCGCAACATCTTTTGGCGCGCGATACTCCTGAGAACCTCGATCTTGTGGGCATTCCGTATGTTCTGGACAAATCTTTCCTTCCTCAGATCGAGACGGTCTGGGTGGACGCCATACATCGCGAATCATTACGAGCTGCCAGCATCCGTTTCCTGGAATCCGTGCAGATACTTAGCTACCAAACCGGTCAAATCCTGCGCAGGCATGCTGCCGAGTTTGTCGGCATCCAGGAAACAAAAACTCTTTTGAATCGCATCGAGGTGTGGTCGCCGGAACTCGTAAAGGAAGTACTCCGCTCAGCCCCTCTGCAGAAGATTGCAGAGGTATTTCAACGACTGATCGCGGAGGAGGTTTCACTGCGTAACATGCGCACCATCCTCGCCGCACTGGTCGAACGGGCACAGAACGAAAGAGACGTTGTCCTGCTGACCGAGCATGTGCGCTGTGCGCTGAGGAGGCAAATCTGCATTCCGTATTGTATCGGCATGAACCTGCTGCCGGCCTACCTTCTCACGCCAGAAGTGGAAGATACGCTGCGAAATGCCATTCGGCAGACTTCCGCCGGCAGTTATCTCGCCCTTGACGCGCGAACAACAGGTCAGATCATTGACGCAATACGAGAAGCTATCGGCGACCTTAACCAGCAGCCGCACAAGCCGGTGCTGCTGACTTCGATGGATATACGTCGATACCTACGCAAGGTCATCGAAACCGACTTCTACGGACTGCCAGTGCTATCCTATCAGGAGCTTCCCCCCGAAATCTCCATACAGCCATTGGGACGGATATCGCTGCAATGAGAAACGCGAACGTAGCGCAAGATGTTCTGACGGGTGATCAGGGCCAACTGATCTTACGGGTCCTGTCTGGCCCCAACAAGGGGGCCGAGACATCGCTCAGCGAAGGAGTCTGGCTAATCGGCAGCGACGACGCTGACGACCTTACCTTCGCAGATCCGGAACTGATTGCCTCACATCTTCGCATCGCCGTCGAGGCAGGGCGAATCCAGATCACCGCACTGGCACCGGGTGTGCTCATCGGCGGTAGTGATTGTCCAACAGAGTGCCCGACGACCCTCGATCCACTCACTCCGGTTCAGGTTGGGCGGACGATTTTCAGTATCGGCCCAACTGGTGGTAGCTTTCCCGATATGGACTCCTCGGTCGAGCGCAGAAGGTTGCACGCCGAGCATGCCCCCCCAGGTCTCGAAGGAGCGGCGCCCAGGGGGCGAGAAACTCGTCTTGTGGTGAACTCGATGCCTCGGCCATTTCGGCTTGGCGCGGCCGCTTGCGGCCTTCTGGTCATCGTCTATGGAGCTTGTGCCGGGGTGGGGTGGGTTGCGTCCTCTTTCACCCCGGCCGCCGTTCCGGATGCTGACGCGATCAAGATTGCCAGGAACGTCCTTCGCGATTTGAATGTCGGACGCGACGTCAGCATCGCGCTTTCCGACGATAACCTGATCATCGACGGCGACTTGCGACCTGGAGAGGTTACAAGGATCATATCAGCCCTGCGCGACGTCGGGCTAACTGCAGAGGTAACACCGAAACCGGCGACCGCCACCGCCCCGTCTGATGCAAAGATCATCGACCTGTCAACCACGGTAATGCAGGCATTCGGCATCGAGGGGAGTATTCGCGTGGGAAGCGCCGGAGAGATATCGATAGCCGGATATGGCTCGAGTGATGCAACCGTCAAAGCGGCCCTTCGTCACCTGCAGCAGGATGTTCCCGGAGTCCGCACAATTGATGACACAATCGCAACGCCGGACCGCGCACGAACCTTTCTAGAGACAGCGACGACAGCGGAACTCCGTCGTTCCATTCGCATCGTGGTAAAGCCAGACGTCATCCTCGTTTCTGGGACGCTTACCCCAAGTGCCTATAGCGAATGGAAGACCGTTGCCTCCCAGTTCGAGAAGAAGTTCGCGCCTCACATTCGGCTCGAGGCACACTGTTCGCCAGTGGTGTTGCCGATAGCGAGAGGCGTGAACCTCGGCCGGTCTCCGTTTATCGTAGTTCAGAACGGAACACGCCTGAAAGTCGGCGACAATATCGATCATTTCGGCAAGATCATTGTCATCGATCGTGACGGAATGCTTGTGCGTGTCGGAGAGGCCGACGTGCACGTTCCCTACCCGAACAAGCCGGAATGGATAGCAGAGGAGGATCAACTGTGAGCGAGCATCTAGTCATTCTTGAGCTGCAGAAACAGCTGGTAGATGACGTCGACGGCGCGGAGTTATCCGCCGTCGAGAGAGAGTTCGAGAGTTGGAGACAATCGTTGAAACGCGACATGGATGGCGGCATCACGCGGCATCATTTCGAGGCGTTGTGCACATTGCTTGACGCAATAGATGCCGCAACAGACGTTGTTAATTTAACATGGATGCGCCACCACGGCGGTCTATCCTCTGGCTTGGAGAGGTAAGGTGGATTTTAGGACTATAAGCGGCTCCCTTGGCAGATCTGTTGCGGCATCGGAACGCAGCCTAAGAAGTCACGTGGCGACCATGAACCCGGACGACACCATGGATCAGCTCAAGCTTCAGCTCTCAATGAACACACACACTACACTCTTGAGTCTGAATTCGACCGTTATCAAAGCGGTTCACGAAGCGCTGAATGGTATTATCCGGAATATCGCCTGAGCTACGAACGATTCTAGGCTGCTATGTCTTCCAGCTTTATGCAACTACGTCATCTCCGATATTTCACGGGCATCGTGGATGCTGGTAGTTTTTGCCAAGCAGCGGCGACAATCCACGTGGCGCAGCCGGCCCTGAGTCAGCAGATGGCTGCCTTGGAAGCCGAGCTTGGCGTCTCGCTGCTGCACCGTAGCGTTCGCGGCATTCGCCCGACCCGCGAGGGCAAGGTCTTTTATCGTGAGGCCACGTCCATTCTTCAGCAGGTTGACCAACTGCGCAGCATCATCCGCTCTAAGGCAGGAGAACCGGAGGGTGTTGTAAGGCTCGGCATGTCCTCCGCGCTCGCCGCTTCGTTCGCCCGCCTCCTGATGGAAGCCAGCCGGACAGTGCTTCCAAAAGTGCGCCTTCATCTTGTTGCGGGTGACTCTCTTCAGATGAAGCCGCTCATCGTATCACGCGCGCTTGATATCTGCGCTGTGCTTGAGGATGAACCCACTTCAGGTGTTACTCGCCAGTCACTCTTTCAACAGCGACTCCATCTGGTACGTCCTCCCGATACAGGGGAAGCCGCTCGCGCCATTTCGGTTGAGGAATTGGCCGAACTCCCTCTTGTATTGCCGACGCGCCCAAGCACAATTCGCGATGTATTAGATCGGACGTTTGAAGCGGCCGGCGTGATGCCGAACTGCATCGCAGAAGTCGACACCTTCGCCAGTGCGCTCTCTTTGGTCAGGGCGGGTCTCGCAAATGCGATCCTGCCCAAGGGCGAAATTCCCGATATTCCAGGCGACGAAGATTTGAGGCCCTTCGCGATAGATCCACCGGTCCATATGACAGCTTGCCTCATCTCTTCTGGCGACCTCGGTCCCGCCGCCGAAGCCGTGAGCGCCTTGCTGGTTGCGCAGGTGCGAAAAGTGCTTCAAACGAGACCTCTTGCAGGACGCGAGCTGATGACGACACCTTGATCTCGATTCAAGGCTGGGGTCCTATCGGCTGCCGAGTGACAATTCAGTGGCAGGTGGTTTGCGTAAGAGGTGATAGAAAGTGGGTATCACAAATAGTCAATCGGGAACGGTGTTTCAGGCGGTGCAACGCACCGGGATCGCATCACAGGGCTTGATGGTGCACCGCAGCTGGTCGCGGCTAGAGTGGTAGTGTCCTGAACCAGAAGTTCGCAAAGCGTTGTCTTTTACTGGGCACTGTAACTGCAGAAGCGCTCGATGGAAGGAAGTACCGGAATTAGAAGCTCCGTCGTTGTTCGGCTCTCTCCTTGGCAGGGCGACACGAATGTATTGCGAAACTACGATTGGGAACTGTGACTCGATACATACCTCACGGACCATTTGATCGCGGGCTATCATGACGGGCATTGGCCGAATAGGGAAGCTGCACATTTCAGGCTTTGAAGCCGACGGTACCCGTGGAGCGAGCGCGTCTCGCCCTGACCCCGCTCTGCGCGATGGAGAAGGTAGCCAAAGCTATCCTTCTGTCGTGGGGCGGATGCACGCGCCTCGAAAGGCCTCTGCTCGCGCAGCGTCTTGTCCTAGTGATGTCTTCCGTGACGGGCTTGCCAATCGCTCCGGTGGCTCACATCAAATCCACGCGGCTGCACAATGGGCAGCCGGTGGGAGGCGCGGTGATCCTTTCTCAGTGTCGGAGCGCGGCGTACAAGGTGGGGGCGCAAGCTCATCGCGTTCAGGCGATGAACAATGGCGAATCGATGGAGGAGGCAGAAGCTCGCAATCAGGCGCGGTCTCATCACAGAAGCAATCCGCGTCCAAACAGAGGGCAGGACTGGCAATGCAGCGCACCATGGAGGTGGGCGCATACAACCTGCACCTTACAGACTTGAAGCGACATAGACGTGTAGATCTTGAAGCAAAGCTTCGTACAGCGCTGCAGGCCATTCAACGCGCTTGTAAGGCCGTGGCAGAACAGGTATCGCGGCTTGATTACCAGCTAATCAAGAAGGTGAAGCCGAGGGCGCTTTCGCTCTTCGCATTCTCATTTGGCCGCCGCGAAGCAACGACGAAAGTCGCCAAGTCGTATTGCAGCGAAAACAGGGTGCTTGAGGAGCCGAACGGTCAAGATCTGTCATTACTGGTAGACAGCTTCAGCAAGTGGCCGAAAGAACGCTCCTGTCGACAGGCGGGAGCTGCGATCGCCCGTGAGATGCTTTCCCGCAACCTATCCGACTGCAAGCCGCAGGAGCTGGCGTATCTGGTAAACGATTTCAGCAAGTGGCCTGACGAGCCCGGTTGTCGTGAGGCCTCAATCGCAATCGCCGGTGAGGTGCGTCCCGGCGAGCTCTCCCATTTTGAACCGCAGCGCTTGGCGAACCTGGTGAACAGTTTCAGCAACTGGCCCGACGAGCCCGGTTGTCGTAAGGCCACAGTCGCAATCGCTGGTGAGGTGCGTCCCGGCGAGCTCTCCCATTTTGAACCGCAGCACCTGACGAACTTGGTGAACGGTTTCAGCAAGTGGCCGGACGAGCCGGATTGTCGCAAGGCCACAGTCGCAATCGCTGGTGAGGTGCGTAGCGGCAAGCTCTCCCATTTTGATCCGCAGGCCTTGGCGGCCCTGGTGTACGGCTTCAGCAGATGGCCGGACCAGCAGAAGACGCGTGAAGCGACGCTCGCCATCGCCGGCGCGGTGGTTGCCCGCGCCGGCAATCTTGACGGATTCTCGGATCAAGAATTGGCCAATCTGGTGAACGGTTTCGGCAAGTGGCCGGAAGAAGAAAAAGCACGCAAGGCGATCGTTGCCATCGCCGGCGAGCTCGGTTCCAAGGGCCGTCGCTTCAGCACTTTCAGCACGCCTGCGCTAGTCAGGATCGCCAAAGGCCTGTCGCGGAGTATCGAGGAGGGAGAGACCGCCGGCGAGGTCGCCGAACCCGCCTTGCTGAAGGACCGGCTGCAGCAGCTGGCGCACTACCTCCAATATGCCGAGGATCGGCTGCAGCAGGCCGATGTCCGTGCCATCGCGAGTATATTCAAGGCGTTGGGCAAGGCGCAGTTGTTGGACGATCTCGGTGCTCTGGCACAGCCGGGGCTGGGCAGGCTCGAGATGTTATGTGCCGCTCCCGAGTTTAAGCTCGACAACAACCTCGAGACGATGGGCAATCTTTGCGCCTCCCTGCTGCCACTGGTTCGCAGCCCGAAGCCGGTGTTGCGCTGGCACCGCAGGTCGGCGCTGAACCTGCTCGACGACATCCAGCCGGTGGTGGAACACAAGATCGATGCCCATCTCAAGCCAGGCCAGGCCGAGCGCACCAGCGGCGCCAATGCAAGCCGCTGCCCGGGGCTTTCGATCTATCAGGTGCTAGAGACCCGGGCGGTGCTGGAGACGCTCTACCGGCTGCCCTATGTCGACGGCGAGGAGCTCGCCTTGCAGGCCAGGCGGGAAGAGCTGCACGGCAAGACCAGGCAGATCCTGGACAGTGCCAGCGCCCTCATCTACGCCGACCTTTCCTACATGAGCTGGAACGTGATCGCCGAGATCGAGGCGAAGGAGCCGCTCGAAGCGCTCGACACCTTCATGGCGCAGAACGCATCGCTGGTCCAGGCCCAGCATGCAGCCGCCAGCTTCGATGTCCATCGGGTCCTTCAGGCCATGGACCACGAGCCGAGACCGCCGCAAGGCGATGCCGGACTGATGCGGCTGCCGGTGGTCAACATGCAAGGCCGGCCGCTGGGCAGCGAAGCCGAGTTGCGCTATTCCATTTTCCACCGCTTGACCTCGGGCGCGGTGAAGGTGGTGGCGGTGCAGCTAGAGAAACCTCCGACTGGTGCCATGCTGACACGCACGTTCGCCGTGGAGGGCGTGCCCTACCGCATGGACCTGTTCGGCGGCAGCAAACTGAAGCCGCGGCAAAAGAGCCTGAACCAGCTTGCCTCTCAGCTGCCCTTCGCGGCCGAAGAGGCCTCAAGCAGCAAGCTTTTGGCGATCCCCTATGCCGAGATGGCTCCGGGTACGGCCTTTGAGCAGCTGTCGCGGGCCTGGGCGCCGTTCAAGGAAGCCTATTACTATACCCAGCGCCGCGGATTTGCCGCGCCGCCGGGCATCCCCGACGTTGGCCCGCATGATTATGCGCTGGAAGGGTGCTTCAAGCTGTCCCTTCTGCCCGACCGCCCCGCAGGCGCAGTGCATCCCTTCCGGTTCGAGGGGCGAGACGGCGAGATCGCCTTGCGGCCGCATGACGGCTGCGGCTTCATCAGGGCCTCACTGGCCGAGCGCATGCCGGCCATTGCCCGGGCTCGCCACGGCGCTCCCGAGCGGATGCCTGCCTATGCCGATAAAAGGCAATCGGCGGTACCGCCCTCGGCGCTGCAACATTATCCGCGCAGCGTCGAGGTGGCACAGGAGACCCGCGAGAAGGCTCTGGCTTGGCTCGAAACCCATCAAAGCCTCACCGCCGAGGAGCTGTTCCGGACGGTCACGGGCGGGCATATCGAGGGTTCGGGCGCTATCGCCGTGCCGTCCAGCGACGAATGCCTGCATGTGCCGACGGGCAAGAGCAAGACCTTGACCCGTGACGCTGGCGTGCTTGTCGGACGCTCCCCCTATGACAAGCCCAACCTGCGCCCGTTCGCCGCCGACCGGGTCAGGTCGGCGCGCGATGGCGATCGGACCGCGGCGTTCCTGGATCGGTGCGTGGCCTTCCAATACAGCTTCAACGTCGCGCACAGGTCGGGGGCCGGGCTTGCCGCCGACGATCCGACCTTCTTTGCCAAAGGCATCTTGATCGTTGTGCCCGACGAAATGTGGCCGGCGGATTTCGCCGAGCGCGGGGTGGTGATGTCTGCCGAGGACGTAAAGTGCCATTCGCGCTGGCTGGAGGCAAAGGAACGGGTCAAGGCCGACACCGCGCTCGAGTGCGTCGGCATCCTGCAGGCGACGGAGGTGTTCGCGCCCGGCTCTTTGGTTGCGGTTCCGAGCGCCGAACAAAAAAAGCTCGACGGCGATTTTGACGGCGACATCGTCGTCATCATCGGCGACCGGCCTCGCCTTTACGAGCATGTGCGCCAGTTCGACGCGCAGCTGCAGGCGCGCGGCATCGCCTCGCTGAAGCCGCCGAAGTCGCACACGCCGGCCATTGAGAAAGGCGGCTACCAGTTCAGCCGGTCCAAGCAGATCCTGTCGGCCACCGGGCTGGTGCTGGAGACCTACAGCTGCCTGCAGCGCAACGTGCTGGCGCAGCCGCTGGAGGCGCAACGCTGGTTTGCCGAGCGTGCCATCTTCGGCACCTACGAGGGCATTCATCATGAGCTCAAGGCCGACATCCGGGCACTGTTGCAGGAAGATCGGCCGGATGGCCAGACCCTCCATGAGCTCATCGCCAGGTCGGAGGAAGACAGCAAGGCCGCCAGCCATCCGGTGGCCTGCGAACTGGCCGCCTTGCTAGTGGCCGAGCTCCAGGACTGGAACCTGCAGCTCAATAGCGAGCCGGCTCATGAGCAGTCGGACGTCAACGTCAAGCAGCAGTTAGCGCGATCCGTGGCCTCAACCGGCGCGAAGCCTGCCGTCAGCGCCGACGCCGGCGCGCTCTTCCCGAAACTCAGCGAATCCTATCCGGCAACCGCTGACGCCAGGAAGCGCATCGACTTCCTGCTCAACCACTACCAGCCGCGCATGGATCCGCGGCCCGACGGCTACAACCCGGACGATCTGCATGAAAGCGCCATCAATCTGTTGACCGTCGGCATCAAGGTCGGCACGGATGCCTACAAGTCCGATACCGGTGCGCGGGTGTTCATGGAAAAAACCACCGAATTGCAGCGGCTCTTGGAGCGGAGGCCGGGCTTCAAGTCGGCGCCCTATGTCAAGGCGCAGGCGGCAAAGCTCCACCGGGGCCGGTTCGACGTCGATGGCAGCCTGGCGGATCTGAAGGACAACCCCACGCTGGCGGCCTCGGTCATGGAGGCCTCGATCAGACTCGCCGTCGAAAAGCGCATCCTGCCCAGCGCCTTAGCAATCTCGGCCGACGACGACCCCGCCAGCAGGATAACGCTGAGCAGCGAACAGGCCCTGGAGCGCGCCAGGCTCGAAGCCGCCCCCGCCGAAGCGCAAGAAAGCGCGATTACCGAAACTGTGCATGCGGTTGCCGAGCTTTTGCGGCAGGACGGCATCGAGGTGAAGGTGCCGCATCTCGACCAACGGTCGCGCGGGCAGGTCTGGATAGCCGACGAGTTGACCGGCCAGAGCGTGAGCGCGGCGCCGGAGGCCCAACTGGTCACCCATACCATGCGCCATGTCTTCGAGATCCCGGAGGAGGCTTTTACGCGCGCCTTCAGGAAGGCCGCACTGGCCTTCGAGGAGCGGGACTGCAGCGAGGTCGAGACCACCAACTGGTTCATCAGGATGGACACGCCGCGGTTACGCGGCGTTCACACGGCGTTCAGAACCGCGCAGAACTATCGCTTCGAGGTCGCGTTCCATACGCCGGCCAGTTACCGGGCAGAGCGCGCGCAGAGCGAACGCGAGCTGGTCCCCATTCCCCGTGGTACCTGGGACATATTACACTTTTGCTCGTCAGGAGAAAGCAGATCGAGGGCGGCAGGGACCTCCAGGTGGCGCACCGTCGCAAGACAACAGATTGCGGTCGCTCGCTCGCCGCAAGCCGGCGAGATCCTCCCGTCCCTCGGTACGCGGCCGGTCGTGCTTGTCGGCATGCCGGCGAGCGGCAAGTCGACCATCGGCGACCAGCTTGCCAAGGAGTTGGGGGTGGAGTTTGTCGACATGGATAAGCGTATCGTCGCCGAGCACGGCAATCTGATGGAGATGTTCGCCGACCCTGGCCGCGGCGAGACGTACTTCAGGGACCTGGAGGCCAAAGAGCTCGCCAAGCAGCTGGAGAGAGGGCCCATCGTCATCGCAACCGGCGGCGGCTGCTTTAACAAGGAGTCCAATCAAGCCCTGATCCTTAATAAGGCGAGGTCGATCTGGCTCGACACCGAGCTGAACGAGCTCCGCAGGCGCCTCAAGTGGGACACCACCCGGCCGCTGCTGCAAGGCGTCGACATCGAGCAGAAGGTTGACCAGCTGTACGAAGAGCGCAGTCCGTTCTACCAAAAGGCCGATATCAGGTTGGCCCTCGTCCCGCCCATCAAGGACAAGAAGAGCGCCCGTATTTGCGTGAACAAGCTCTACGCTTTCCTGTGCAGTGACATAGAAGGCGCTCCGCCGGCTGCAGAGATATCACATTCCGCCGGTACTTCCGGGACCGCCATCAGCATGTCTCCGACCGCGCAGCGCATGCACGATGATCATCACAACGGCGGCGATTAGGGGGCGGCGTCGTGGAAACCATCCAGGCGCCGGCACCAATGAGTGAAGGGGAACGGCGCATCTCGACACCCTCACCGCCGACCCGCAGCCTTTGCTGGCCGGCAGTAACGCACGAGCGGATTTAGCGTTTACCGCGAGAAGCAGAGAGCGCTCAACTCCAGGGCGATAAGCGGCAACGATCAAGGCGTTCTTTCGCAGGTTTGGTGCAGCAGGGTGTGGGTTCGCGCCGAATGCTAATAAAAGTGGGAATCGCCGTATCCCTCCGGCGGCGACCTCACCGGATGCTTACATTGAAAGTGACGCCGGAGAAATACGCTCGCAATATCCTTCAGAACGACAAACTATTTGTCTCGGATGTCGCGGCAGAGCACCCTCATTTTACTGTCTGTAATCGCTGAGTTATGGCTTGCGGCAAGCACCAGCTGACGGTCGATCGAACGTCTAGGAGCAGCGTCGGCATCGTTTGCCGCAAAGTGACATTGCCGCCGCTAAAAGTTGGTACGCCCACCTCGAGCTCGCGTTCACGCACGTCCTCGCTCTCCCACCCGACACCCGCAAACGTCCGGGTCGCTTGATCGAGCAGCTGCTTCTTCAGACATAGATCTAGCTTGGGCGAACATCATAGCGCTGGGTCAGATCAGCCACCGTCGTCGGCTGCTCCCGCACAGCTTCCACCGCCATCTTTGCTTTAGTGCCGTGTCGATCTTGCGGCTCGCCTTCCTCATGCTTCCCGTCTATCAAACGGAGCGGCCTCTTCCAACCGAGCACGTGGTTCCGAGAGCCGGGTCCATTTCACTGTTCCATTTGGTGGACGAAACGAGGGGCTCAATAGGTGTGGAGTATCGCTTCATAACGAACATCTATTTGTCGTTGTCGTAGGAAAGGAGCACAGAAGATTCGAATGCGACGGATGGCTGTAGTTGCGCGGTCAAGGTCGCTATTGTGCATCAAGGATCACGACCAGAGCATTCGTGCTTGTATTGAAGGCGCGTTATGACTGGCATCAGCGGACTCGGGAATCGC
This sequence comes from Bradyrhizobium sp. 35, assembly GCF_023073215.1. Classification (NCBI taxonomy): domain Bacteria; kingdom Pseudomonadati; phylum Pseudomonadota; class Alphaproteobacteria; order Hyphomicrobiales; family Nitrobacteraceae; genus Bradyrhizobium; species Bradyrhizobium sp. 35. The sequence continues at coordinate 10,139 of NZ_JADPJC010000011.1, read as the reverse complement.
ATTTGGCAATCTACAAACGACAGCGCTGAAGTCGCGGTCAAGTCTTACGCAGATAGGGTTTCTAGCGAGGAGGGGCAAACGAGCGGTTCTGTCCTCGGGCCGATGGACCCTGAGCCTCAAGATTTAGAAACTTATTCTGCTCGTGTCCCTTTCGACGATACGGCTGCGCAGTGCGGGCATCGTGGAATCGCCGAGATCCCGTATAGATCTTATAGTCACGCACCACGTTGGGCCGAAAGTTCGTCGCGTTCTGACGGCGAGCCCTGGCGGAGCGATCGAGCAACCGGAAGCTCGCGCACAGAGGCGAGCCGCCTGCATGGGCAATCCGTGCCCGACCGGGCGGCTGAATCAGGAAGACGGCGTGTCGATGATGTCGCCACGCAGGGCGTCCATGGTACAGGCTTAGGGCGCCCGTATAGGTCTACGAATGCGCTTAACAGCGCGCTAAGGGATATTGATCGGGCTCACGACGTCCGTGGATTCTCAGGTGCAGTGGTGAACTATGCCAAGCGGCTGCAAATTCCAGAGAAGGCAACGCTCCTGCAAGGCCGCCGCTGATTTCCAATACAGATTTGTCGCGCGCTTCGAGCAAAATATCCGCTCTGGTGAATCACGGAGCTACGCCAAGACATGCAACGAGGTGCGCAGAGAGGCTGGCGGTCAGGAAGGCATGGAAGCTTGCAAGGCATTGGCAGCTCGAGTATCGAGGCTCGATAACGCGCTTATCCGGTGCGGCTGATGTGTGCCGTGCTCGAGGTCTCGCCGGCGGGCTACTACGCTTGGCGAGAGCGCCCGGTGAGCGAGCGCGCGACCGCCAATGCCGCTCTCCTGACCGCGATCAGGCAGGTTCATCAGGACAGCGGCCAGCGTTACGGCAGCCCGCGGGTCCATGCCGTGCTGCGAGCCCAAGGCCGCGGCGCCAGCCGTCGGCGGATCGAACGCTTGATGCACCGGCATGGCATCCGCGCCATCATGGCGCCGCCGCGCCGGGTTCGCACGACCGACAGCCGCCATGGCCTGCCGATTGCCCCGAACCTCATCGCCCGCAACTTCACCGCTGCCGCGCCGGATCGGGTCTGGCTCGCCGACATTACCTACATTCCGACCGCTGAGGGCTGGCTCTATCTTGCCGCCATCATCCTGGATGCGAGCGCCGATGCGGCTATTTGGCTCGACACGTGGTCAGCTTCCCGAGAACTAAACCTGCTAGTCCTAAGAGGTAGAAATAAGTGGGGCTGAGAAATAACTGGAGGCAGATCCGCGAACCGCATCAAACTGAAACATCATCAACGGAGTTACGAAATGGATCGAGTCCATGGTGCGCTCAAAGCGGCGACATTGAGCCCCGATGCTACATTACATGCCGCTCAGCAACCTGAAGCGATAGGCCAGGGGGCGTGTGATCAACGCCTGAGCGAAATCCCACTGCAGCTAGAGCAACAAGCCAGCGGAGGTCCTTCCCAACCTGGTATCTCGAACGACCTTAACGATCGTCTCGATTTGGTCGGCCGGCCACCAATAATGAAGCTGGTCGTCATTTCGAACCGCGGCGCTCGCTTCGATCCCAATATACCCCAGACCGGCGGACTTGCAGCCGGCCTCGAGCCAGTCTTGGAATGTTCCGGCGCCATCTGGATGTTCTCCTCGGATATCCGCGGCGAGGGGACTGAGAAGCCCCTGCCGCTCGAGAAGGTTGGCAAAGGTCATGTGGCCAAGCTCGATCTTCCGGTTGAGCACTATCCCGGCTACTATCGAGATTATTCGAACTCGACGTTGTGGCCGGCATTGCACTCCCTGTCCGAACGGATGTCGAGCACGCAAGAGGGGTACCGCAGCTATCGAGAGATGAACGACTTTATCGCGCGCGCGGCGTTTGGCTTGCAGGATAGGGACGCATTCTGGGTGCACGACTATCATTTATTTCCTCTCGCGGCCGATCTGCGTAAGCTCGGCATCGAAGGGCCGACCGGCTTTTTCCTGCATACGCCATGGCCCGCCCCTGACATGATCAAGCTCGTGTCCAATCATCGCGAACTGATGAAGTCGATGTTGGAGTACGATCTGTTGGGTTTTCAGACGAACCGAGACGTGAATAACTTCCTCGCTTGTCTGCGTTCCCATCTCGCGCTGGAGAGCAAGGATGGCGTTGTGATCTCGGAGCGGGGCCAGACGCGATGTCAAAAGTTCCCAATCGGTATCGATCCGAAGCGGTTCGCAGCATACCTGGCTGCAGACTTGTCTCCCGCAGAGCAGGAGAAAGTTTCGTCCCTTCTGAAAAGCGTCGAGGGCACCACGTTTGCGATCGGCGTCGATCGGCTCGACTACACCAAGGGCATCGACCAAAAGGTCGAAGGGTTCAATCAGCTTTTGGTGAAGGCCGAGCCGCGCAGCATCTCGCTGTTGCAGATCGCGCCTCCATCGCGTGCCGACGCTGAAGAGTATCAGAGGTATAGAAACGAGGTAGAGAGCCGGATCAACCAAGTCAATGCCGAGCACGGCACGGACGAGTGGAGCCCGATCCACTACATTAACGAATCGTTCAGCCAGTCGGCACTTGCGCGTCTTTACCGAGCTGCGCGTGTTGGCGTCGTGACGCCGTTGCGGGACGGCATGAATCTCGTCGCGAAAGAATATGTTGCTGTGCAGAATCCAAAGGACCCCGGCGTTCTGGTGCTCTCGAAGTTCGCGGGTGCGGCTGAAGACTTCAACGACAAGGAGGCGCTGCTGGTGGATCCGAACCGTCCTGAAGAAATCAGGGAGGCAATTTGGCAGGCGGTCAACATGCCGCGAGAGGAGCGTATCAGGCGCTGGCGGTCGATGATGGACAAACTTGAAGCGTATACGATCCACCACTGGTCGGCGGACTACCTTCGAGAGTTGGACAAAAGCCAACTTCGCGCCGCTGCAGTGATCGCCTACGACAAGGTCAATCCCGCCCGCACGGAGCTGAGGGGGCGCCTATGCGAGGGGAATCTTTGAGGCTTTACCGGACCCGGTGAAACACACACAGGATAGCCTTTGGGCGCCGCCGCCGACGACGGCTCCGACCATCGGCCCCAACGGGCAAGAGCCGGTCGCCAGCGACCGATTGGACGAAAAGTAGTGCCCAAGGGCGAGATTCCCGATATTGCCGGTCACGAAGATCTGAGGCTGCTCGTGATAGATCCACCGGTCCATATGACAGCGTCCTCATCTCCTCTGGCCACCTCGCCTTGGCCGCCGAAGCCGTGAGTGCCCTGCTGATTGCGCAGGTAGGGAAAGTGCTTGAAGTAAGACCTCATCTCGGATGCAAACTGATCGCGATATCTGATCTCTCTTCAAGACCCGAGGTCTAATACTGCCAAGTGACAATTCAGTGCGAGCGGGTTCACCTACTGGAGGCGATAGGAAGTGCGTATCACAAATAGTCAATTCGGAACGGTGTTTCGGGCGGCGCCACGCACCGAGATCGCACCACAGGGCTTGATGGTTCGGCCGCGCACGACCAAGTCGAATACGACTCCACCGACCAAGTGCCTTGCCACTCGACAGATCCCTCCTGGTCTTCGTGGGTCCAATCAACGCTCGAAATCCAGTGGCGGAGAGGAAGCACGCGGAAACTGCAACTTGCCGGGCTTGGCCTCTCGCGTGATGAAGTATGCTTTTGGCGCGCTCGGAGCGGTCTTTTTTTATGACAAGATGGCCAACGACTTTTTCCTCTCCACTACGTCTTTGCACGACGGAAAAGGGGGCTTCAGCAGCGACACCAGACTTACCAAGGCCGAAAAACAAGCGGAAGAATACTTTCAAATTTATTGCAGCCTTTCCGATGAAGAGAAGAATCGCATTGCCAGCCAGGTCAAAGCCCCTAGACTCATTGGCGCTAACAGGTTTGCATCCATGATAGACTACCGTGCTGCCACGAAGGTTCACATCAAGAACCTGGTAAATACGGAGCAAGCACACATCTCCATCATGAAAAATATCAAATGCCTCAAAGGGGGTCGGATGACAATTGAGGGTATCTCGAAACATGCTCCAACGATCGTGCCGGACAGAGTGGATTTGACGAGTTCACCAGAATACCTGAGGAAGAACAAGTACTCCCTGTCAGGTGTTAGAAATGAACAAACCGGCTCGACCGGTTATGCATCGAGGACGATAACGAAGCCGTTTATTGAGAGAGGGCTGGATCATTTCAATGCAGAAGTTGAAAGCGACAGATCTCTTTCACCCAAGCAAGCCGTCGAGGCACTGGAAGCCCACCTCAATAGCGACAGACGCCTTGGTGAAAACGCTCAGCTGATCGCGGGCCAAGCCTTTTTGATTGTTAGCCGGGCCTATGAGAGCAAGTGGGGAACCGCACACAAGGTTCTGATGCCTTATCTTCATGAAAAGGGATGGTTGTCTCTGGCGGAAAATCAGAAATTAGGCAAGACGAGGCCATTTGCTCGGGAAGATATGGAAAAGGGCTTGCTCAGGAGAAACACCAGCGTGATCGGCCCGTTTTTTCATGATGCGTACGTCCGTGTGCATAGCGCACTTTCTGAAATGGAGCTGGTATCACCAAAAGACTTTTCGCATAGGGAAGTCAGAGAAATGAGATACCTTCCGATTGCTCATTTTAGGCTGAATGATAGCGAAGATGGATTTGAAGACTGCTCGGGTCTAAGCGACTCGTTCACATCGTTCAACATTGCCGTTTGCATCAATCACGCGAGAATGATGAATGGCGACGAGCGTTTGTCAAAGGATGACGTGGTGGCACTTGTTGGATGTCTGAATGCGGTTTTTGATAGTGCGAGCGGAGTGAGGCATACTCTACAGGAAAACGCGAGAGGATGCTTTGCCGGGGCTGGATACGCGACGGAAGACGCAGACGACTTCTACAGAACTGTATGCAAGAATGCGTCTGATGAGTTTTATGGTGGCAAAGCCAGATACGCTAACCGGAGATTTCTTGGGTTCTGAGGTTGTGAAGATCGAATCCAGCAAAGAGTTCAATTGCGTGTCGGCTTCGCCTCTGCTTGCGCAGTCAGCGCTCTTGATGCTCGCGGAGGACGCTTCAACTATTTGCGGATCTTCATAGTAGCGAATCCACCTTGGGCTGCTCGCGGAGTGGATCCTGAAATCCAAGTTGGCCTTTGTTACTCCATGGGGACGCGAAGTTTCCGGCGCGTGCCACTGGTCGACCGGGAGTTGGCTGGTGAGGAGGGCGGAGCGGCGGCCGTAGCGATCCTCCAGGATCTCCAAGAGGTCGTGGCGGGCGCCGGCATCGAGCGGCTCGAGCCCCCAATCATCGAGGATCAGCAGATCGACACGGTCGAGGCCGCGCAATAGGCGTGGATGGCGGCCGTCGCCGCGCCGCGAGAGCGAGGTCATCGAACAGCCGCGGAACACGTTGATAGAGCACGGAGCGATTGTCCCGGCAGGCCTTGTGGCCGAGCGCCGAGGCGAGCCAGCTCCTGCCGACGCCGGCCGGGCCGCAGATCAGCAGGTTAGCATGGTCGTCGATCCAGCGTCCCTCGACAAGCTTGGCAAACAGTGGGCGGTCGAGGCCGCGCGGGTGCGGTAGTCAATGTCCTCGACGCACGCCTGCTGGCGCAGCTTTGGCGTAGCGCAGGCGAGTGGCGAGCCGTTTGTCGTGCCGCAGCGAGGCTTCACGCTCGAGCAGCAGAGCAAGCCATTCGGCGTGACCGAGGCTGCCAGCCTCACCGGCAGCTTCGATGTCGACGAAGGCCTTGGCCATGCCGTGGAGGCCGAGGGCGTTGAGGCGGTCGAGGGTCGGATGGGTGAGCAAGGGATGGGAGCCGGAAGAGGCCGCGTCACCCGGGCGACATCATCCCGGAATACTCGGCGAGATCGTCTCGGAACGGGTGGGCGACTTCAAATCGGAATAGTGGGCGAGATCATCTCGGAACGATGGGCGACATCGAGCGGAATCCGCAAGCTTACGGTTCTTACCGACACCGATTGCAGTGTCATGCGTGAATCATTTGGGCGCTGTTCGGCTCTGCTCCAGGAGAGATCAACCCAAGGCTGGCTGCACCTTCCGTTATCGAAGCCGAGATCGATGCGCTGGAGAAATGGATCGCCGACATCCGGGCCCGCCAAGAGAAAGCTGCTTGATCACGCTCAGAACGGGCATGTCAAAAGCGGCACCAACGGCGCCGCCGCGACCCCAGCCACTACATGAAAAGGCTGGCTGGGTTTGCAAGGCTAGGGGCATCTGGCTACCTGTGGTAGAGAGGAGCTGTCAATCCCTCTCATTTGGCAAACGTGGAAGCCCTGTGACGATGCTCGTGGGCGCCGTCGCTGACGCGCCTCGCTCAAAAGTCAACAAGAAGCGCGTACTCAACAAGTCGGGCATCAATGCCGAGATCGCCGACACGCTTGCGGACCGCAGTAGGCTCACCGAAGTAGCTTACTTTCCAGCGCGACCGACTTGCATCGATGTTACGGATCACTTCTTGGAAATATGGATAGTCGACCTCCGAGACGGAGTGCCCCATGACTAGAATTTTCTCAACCGTCGCGAGCTTGCGGAAGAACGCTTGATACCTCTGAATGATCTCCTCAGTTGGCTTGAATGTCTCTTTGAAATAGGAATCAACCAAGGCTTGGCCTTCCACGACACGTGTATCAGCATTCTCGGGATCGGTGCTAATCCGATAGGGATCAAGATTGTCGTCGGGCTCCCAGCCGTGTCCAAGCACGAGCAGCGCCTCCGGGTCGCTCGCCGCTCCGTGGATGTGCAGGATGTTTTGATCCGGCACGTTGTAGAGGTGCTGCAGTGATCTGGTACAATTGAAGTTCAAGAAGGAGGCTGATGGATCAATCGGAAGCCGCAGGTTCTCAATTGGCGGAGCGTCTGGGATGCGCAGCTGCCGGATCCAATCTCCAAAACGCGCTCGCAATCTCTTCGAAATCGCATCGACAACTTGCTCGATCTCATACTGGTAATCGTGGTGATAGGCGTCGCTCCATTCTTCGGCGCCATAAGGCATTAAGAAATCGGATGCGTCCTCGATCAACGTATCACTATCGAAGTGCGCGAGCCGTGCCTCGAACACGGCCCAAAACGCCGCGTTGACGTCGAAATAGCGTTCCACGACCTGATACGTCGCGTGGTCGACCGCCTTCAGGTATTCACCGAATGCCCTGTAAGACGATTGAATTCCGTGATGCAAATCGAACCCATTGCCAATGATGTAGAGTGTGTCGCTCAAACCGTCGTCATCTTTCTCAATAGCGAGCCGTGCCTAGCAGGACTTCGATCAATTCCGCGGCTCGAGCCGAACAGAGTGGATGCGTCAACCCTCTACCCTCTTCGTTGTTCGAGCATCATTCGACTTCTCACGCAACAAGAAGGCAATACATGCTAGCGCCGAAGAGGCACTTCCACACAACCTGCGTCCGTCGGGAGTGGTTCGAAATCGTGCCGCCCGACATCCTGCCCTTTCTTGCGCGAGCCGGTCGGGGCGAGTTCGTCGCCAAGAACGCTTGATGCCTTCCAGATCGTCGGTTATGAGCGCGCCCGGTCTCGGTGTGTGGAAATGGGCTGACCTAGAGATTGATGATTGCTGTCCCTTCTGGGGATGTCTGTGCGGCATGCATTTTCATGGACGCCTCACAGATGGGATTACGGCATGCGCTGCGACATGCTGTGCGATTCTTAGAGCTCGGTCTGCACGACGAATATCCGCAAGATTGAAGTCTGGAATTCTGTTGCGATGAACTGGATCGAAAGGCCGAAACGGCCGGAAGGCCGGAAATACGTCGATACTGACATCCTGAATTCCGGCAATACGCCTTTGAGGGGAACGCCTTCCCCTACGCCCGAGTCCGTGGTCTCGGCCGACCCCTTCTGTGGGGAGATCCCCGCAACGCCCCCTTAGAGTCAGAGTGCGGACCGGATTTGCCGTGACGGGTTGTAAGCTGGAGGGGAGGCCTCCGGCGCCCGTCGCGGAGATACGCGATGTCCAGAACGACTACATCCGCGCGCGCCGGCTCCAACCGGGCGAACCTCTATGATGAAATCACCGACAAGATCATCGGCGAGCTGGAGGCCGGCCGCGTGCCCTGGGTCCAGCCTTGGGGAACGGCTGCGGCAAAAGCGCCGGTCGCCATGCCGAAGAATGCCGCCACCGGCCGGCAATATTCGGGGATCAACGTCCTGATCCTCTGGGGCGCCGTCATCGCTCATGGCTATCCCGGTCAGAGCTGGCTTACATTTCGCCAGGCGCTCTCGCTCGGCGGCAACGTCCGCAAGGGTGAGCACGGCACGACCGTCGTCTATGCCGACCGCTTCGTGCCGGACGACGAGAAGAAGCGCGCGCGTGAGACCGGCGAAGAAGCCGCCACGATCCCGTTCCTGAAACGGTTCACCGTCTTCAATGCGGCGCAATGCGAGGGCCTGCCCGAGGACGTGGCGATCGTCGCGCCGCCGCCTCCGCCGGACCTGATCGAGCCCCGGGTCGAGGCGCTGATCCAGGCCACCGGCGTCAACTTTCGGATCGGCGGCAATCGCGCCTTTTACGCGCCGGACGCCGACTTCGTCATGGTGCCGCCGCCGCACGCTTATTTTGAGCCGATCAACTGGCATCGCACAGCCCTGCACGAACTCGGGCATGCCGTCGGCCATGCCTCGCGGCTCGGCCGCGATCTTACCGGCAGTTTCGGCACCAAGAAATATGCGTTCGAAGAGTTGGTAGCCGAAGTGAACGCGGCCTTCTGCTGCGCCTCGCTCGGCATCGTTCCGACCGTCCGGCACGCCGACTACATCGGCTCCTGGTTGGAGTAATGGCGAGCTCGCCATTACTCGAGTAATCAGCAGCAGATCATAATGTGAAGAACGATTTTCTAGCGGAGCCGGCTTGTGGAGATCGGCTAAAAAGGCCTGCGATATGCTGCGCATTATTTCCGACATGAGACCCTTGGCTGTCGATCACGCACAGCGGAGGAAGTCTTCATGCCACATGGATTTGGCACCCTTGTCGCGGAGCTTAAGGATGCTCTGACGCGGCAGCGATATAATCGAGTTGCAGTTCACAACTATTGCCGCAACGCCGACTACTTTCTTGCGTACCTGGCGGAGCGCAAAATTGCTCTTGAAGCGGTCACGCCGGCAGACGTAACGAACTATCTGCGCTTTGCGGTTCGACAATTTCGCAAACGTCATGGCCGCGCTCCAGCTCGTTATTGGATAGGCATTCCCAGATCAGGAATCCACGCGGTGCTGAAGCTCGCGATGAAGCGCTGGCCACCCGAACCTACGGCCACCGATGCCGGCGAGCTTCTCTGTCGAGAGGTGTGTGAACAGTATCAGACGTGGCTGCGGGAGGAACGCGGGCTCGCCGCGGCTTCGGTCGACGCCTTGCTGTGGGAAGCTCGAAATTTTTGTGCCTGGCTCATCAAGCATTCGAAAGCCAATTTTGCAGGCCTGACCGTCCGCGATCTCGATATCTACATGGACATGCGGGCTCGCGGGCTGACGCGGAAATCCTTGAAAGATGTCGCCGAGCGGCTTCGGTCGCTACTGAAACATCTTCGCAGGACAGGTCGCACCGCGGCCGATCTCTCCCAGCACGTTATTGCTCCGCTTCTCTATGCCTATGAAGGCATCCCATCCGCATTAAGTTCGGATCAGATCTCGATCGTCCTGAAATCTGTTCAAAAAGACCGGTCGCCGATGGGCTTGCGTGACTATGCCATCCTTCAGCTTCTTGCGACCTACGGGTTACGTTCCGGCGAGATAAGCCGTTTGCGGTTGGAAGACATCGATTGGCGGGCGGATATTCTGCACATCCGCCGCTCCAAAACGGGTGATCATTCTCTTCTGCCTTTGTTTGAGGCCGTCGGGGAAGCGCTGCTCGAGTACCTCTGGCACGGCCGCCCTGAAACTGATGTGCGGGAAATCTTTGTTCGCACCCGCGCACCCTACGTTCCCATGGTGCGCATTTATAACGAAGTCAGCCGGCGGATCGAGGCGGCAGGCATCACACCAAGCGGCAAACGCGGCCCGCATATCTTCCGGCATGCACGTGCAGTCAGTCTGCTACGGGCGTCGGTCCCGCGAAAGCTGATCGGAGACGTATTGGGTCATCGTTCAACGGAATCGACGATCCCCTACCTGAAACTTGCCACGGAGGACCTGCGCG
>NZ_JADPJC010000069.1:0-1047 GCF_023073215.1 Bradyrhizobium sp. 35 | reverse complement strand
GCCGCGATCACCAGACGGCGCGGTCCGCTCGGATCGCGCCGTCGCCGGGCTCGTAACTCCGGTCGGGCTACGCCCTCCCTGCGTCACGAGCCCGGCGAAGCTCTCTCATCCTGATTGACGCTGCACTTCCATCCTGATTGCCGCGCCGCAAGTAAGATATCCGTTGTCCAGTAATAGGGCTTGCACCAGCCCTGTTCTACTGGAAAGCAGCACCATCATCCCGCTGGTGCTCGGCAGACCTATCTTCGGATTGTCAGAGAAGCCGGAACTCATCTTAATGGCAAAACTATCGAGGCCTGGCACGTAAGCCGTCTTGACGTCCACCTCGCCTCGATGTTGAGGAATATCAAGTCGAAGGATCGGCGGCATCGCCACGGGTCTAGTAGAGAGCGCATGAAACGCATCCTCGACGCATTGCACTAGGGTCTGTACCTAATTAACGAGTTCTGATTCCGTGGTGCCAAGTTGATTCGGCACGGGGGACTTCGATGCGCAAAGGACTGTTCTGGCTCAACGACAAGCAGTGGGCTCAGATAGAGCCGCATCTGCCAACGAACCAGACCGGCCCGGCGCGCGAAGACGATCGACGCATTATCAGCGGTATCATTCACATGCTCCAGTGCGGCGCACGCTGGCGCGATTGCCCGTCCGACTATGGCCCTTACACGACGATCTACAATCGGTTCAATCGCTGGGCTAAGCGCGGACATTGGCAGGCGATCTTTGAAGCGCTCGCCCGCTGCGGCAAGGACCGAGTGGCTTTGTCGATCGACTCCACCTCGATCAAAGCGCATCGCTCGGCGAGCGGCGGAAAAGGGGGGAGTGTGAACAGGCGATCGGCCGCTCGCGCGGTGGGCGGACCACGAAAATCCACGCGCTGAGCGACCCTGATTGCAAACCTTGCGCATTTCATCTCACTCCGGGACAAGCCGCAGACATTGCCGCAGGGCCGGCCCTTTTGAAGCTCGCGCCGCCCATGTCTTCCCTCATTGGGGACAAAGGCTACGATGGCGACGGCTTTCGCGCCGAAATCGTCAATCGCGGCGC
>NZ_JADPJC010000152.1:0-54470 GCF_023073215.1 Bradyrhizobium sp. 35 | reverse complement strand
GAGGTGTTGACATAGGCAACGACAGGCACGCCGGGGAATTTTTCGCGGAGCAGGCGGACGTCGGCGCCGGTGATGCTGGCAGCGAGCGAGCAGCCGGCGCGAGTATCAGGAATCAGCACCATCTTGTCCGGATTGAGCAGTTTCGACGTCTCCGCCATGAAGTGCACGCCGCACTGGACGATGATGCCGGCCTTCACCCTGCTGGCTTCGACCGCGAGCTGGAGCGAATCACCGCCGAGGTCGGCGACGCAGTGGAAGATCTCCGGCGTCTGGTAATTGTGCGCGAGGATCACCGCGCCCCGGGCCCGCTTCACCTCGTTGATCGCCTTGATGGTCGGCGCCAGCAGCGGCCATTCGATCGGCGGGATCACATGTTTGACGCGCTCGTAAAGCGGCGCGGTGGCGCGCTCGACCTCTGGCGTCCATTCCAGTGAAGGCATCGGCAATGCGGGCCTCGAGCCCGCTGGGACGGAACGCGGCGCAGCGGTGGTTTGGCCCTGCGGCCGGTTGGCAAAGTTGTCGGGGCCGTAAAGTCCAGAGATCGGCATGAAGCCTCCAGCAGATATTAAATAAGCTCAATTTGAGCACATATGGAGCCTGAGAAACCCGGCCGAGAGGCCGGGTTCGATTTCAGCAGCGTCAAATATGCTCAATGAGTACATTAGAGCAGGACAACTAACACTACTCCAAGAGCTCCACGGTTGAATTTTTGGATCTCGACTGAACCTATAAGGGGCGACCAGGCTGCAAAGTGTGAAGTCGCATAACCCGTCGAGTAACACGCGCTCGTGGACGGCAACTGCGACCGAGACGCGACAGCGCAATGCGCTTGAATCCCTCGTTCAGGCCATCAATTTCGATGAATTTCACCGCAGCGCCTGTGCGAGGTTGCGCCCCAAAGCTGCTCAGTATGGAAGCCATTTCGAAGCCGTTGCCCCGGATCCGGCAACAGACCTTCGAATTGGCGCTATCGAAGCGGACGAAACGCCGCGCCGCTGCGCGAGACTACGGATCGAGATCTTCCTTTGAACGTGCACTTCGGTGAGATTGCTAGCATTCGCAACTCAGCTAGGCGCGTCCGCCAACGGCGGGCCGAGATTCTCCTCGAAACACCAGTAATCCGAATCACTAGTAATCGTTCTTAAATCGTGGGCGCAGGTGAGCGCGTGATGCTTGCACAGGATCGCTGCAACGAGCAGAGATCCTCTGTTGAAATCTTGTCAGTGCGAACGAGCTCTGAGGATAGGGCCTAACATCCGGTGGCGCCGCATTTGACCAAGCCAGCAACGCAAGTCGGGAACGACTCTGCTGACACTCAGCTGCTGGTGCGGCGATTAACGTTGGAGGTCCGATCCCTCAACATCTGTCTGGAGGATTTTCTTCAAGTCCGGGCCAAGGCAATCGGCATCACTGGACCACAATTGACAATCTTGATGGCAGTGACAGACTTGGCGAGCGAGGGGGATGTTGCAGTCAGCACGGTGGCAAAATTGCTGAAAGTTGACCCGTCGTTCATTACAATAAATTCCAAGGCGCTGGAGAAAGCCGGATTTCTGCGGCGCAAGCCCTGTATCAGGGATGGTCGGGTCGTCCACATGTCACTGACGGACAAGGCTTGTAAGCGCCTCGCGAACGTCGCTGCACAACAGAAGGAACTCGATCAATTTGTGTTCGGTGAGCTTGGCGTTGAGGAATTGACCAAACTGTCCAGCCGATTTGCAGCGCTCAGGGGACGGTTGGACGGAGCTCGTTTAAAGGCCGCCATGGATATTGGCGCGGTGACAACCCGAGGCAGGGGACGACTTCAGTCGACGAAGGGAAGCTCGTTGGCTCGCTGATGGTTGCCTTTGCGAAGGTACCACGCACGTCCAGGCACCGTCATCATCAAGCGCCCATCGGCTCATCGCATTGCAATTCCACCTCAGCGTTCGACGAGCGCCGATCTATCAGGTGCTCGGGGCGACAACACGGTCACATCCGCTTCGTGAGACGTTGCAGCAGCAAGTAAGGGCGAACCTGGTTGGCTCATGTCATGAAGACAATGAGCAGATTTGCCATCCCCGCCCGTACGATGCTTGATCCTGGGCTCATGCCGCTTTTCTGGAAGTCCCGATCAAGATGGATTCGGTATGCGACCGAGCTCTACGCGTGGGGCGCAGAGTTCTGGAGTGGCTTGACTCATCGCACGCGAACTTGGTTTCTAAGCGTCTCGGTGCGGCATATCAAAGTGCTTGCAGATGGTGACGAACGCCTTTTTCGCCTCGACATTCTCGAAGCAAAAATGTGCCCCCTCATCGGCGCGCTCAATCGACCAGTCGATTTTGGCAGCCCGTGCAATGCGCGATGCCTCTTCGCGCAAGACATCCAATTGCCTCCCGTGGGCCCGAACGATCACACAATCTGGCATTTAGAACCCTCGCTAACCCGAATGTCCAGTTCACGATGTATGGCCGCCGGGCTCACAGCGCCATTCATCCAAACCATGGCACTTGCAGTCCTCGTGATATAGCTGACCTCGTCGAGGCAACACCGTTACGCGCTTTGATGCAAGCCACGCCGAAACAGGTCCGGGCCGATTGCACATGATTGGAAACAAGGCGGCAGTGATCTCTTCCGGACGCCTCCCCCTTTCGAGCAAACCCGGATCGGCGCGCGTAAAGGTTTCTGAACGGCGGAACTATGAAGAGAGACGTTTTGTGTGTAGGGTCGCTGGCACCGGGGCTGGACCGCATTTTTTCACGATAGGCATTTTGAACCCGGGAAGGCCGCCGCCAATATTGTCGGCGGCCTTTTTCAGCAATAACCCGATTTGGGACTGGCCTACATGCGACGGCTTCGGTGCTTATAGCCGCAGCTCGGATTATGATGAATTAGCTGGCCAGCACAGCAGTGCCGCATGGGGGCGTTAATGCACGATTGGAAGAACGAACTTGACGCACTGGTCGCGGAAACGATGGCATTTACCAAATCGCTGAAGCTAGAGAACCAGCTGCCCGGGTCTCTGCCGAAGGAAGCCGTCGAGCGGGGTGACCTGAGCGCGTCAGAGTATGACGGCAGCGAACGTGAAGAGATCAAGAAGCGGGTCGAGAGCTTCAAAGCGCACCAAAAGCACTTCACGCGCGAGCGCGAGGAATATGCCAATTCCCAACTGCGCCTGATCAGACCGATCACGAGAGCCTAGACGAGCTTGAGCCCGCCGAAGCTTCCCTGCACACTCAGCGGCACAAATTGAGGTAGCGATAGTCCGCCGATCTGGGCTTGATAAGTGCGCAGGTTTGCGGCTGTCCCAAACCGGCTATTGCCGCGCGCGGAGTTCCCAAGCTCGGATCGGCCTATTCTCCTAGGTTTTTCAAACGCACGAACCCCCACCGCGCTTAAAAAATGCATTCCATCCGCAAAACTCGCAGGAAAGCTGCTCCAAAACCCGAGTGCCTGACGCTTAGACTTACTTTGAAACCGATCGGTCAAACCGTCTACTAAGCGTTTTGCCATTGACCAAGATCAAAGCGTCAATTCTACACTCTCTATCCTCTCAAGACTTCACGGAGGCTAGATCATGCGCAACCTTCTTTATATTGCTGTGCTTGCACTTCCCATGCTCGTCTGCTTTGGATCACCTTCGACCGCCGCTCCGCGGGCTCGTTCGTACATCCCCCCAGCTCGGCAGGACGTTTATTGCCTGCAGGGACGTACCTGGGGATATCCTGGCAACTGCCAGTTCTCAACCTACGATCAATGCATGGCCACTGCATCCGGCACCCTCGCATATTGCGGTCTGAATCCCATCTACGCGTTCCAGCGACAGGCAGGACAATCACGCTGATCTGCGATCGCCACGAGATCGTTGTCAATTCCTGGTCGAGATTGTCCCTTTTGCGGAGCCTCACCATCCGATCGTGCGACAGGTTGATAATTCGGCAGTCGAGATTATTGCTATTGTCGATTTGCTGACCACGCCGGAAGAACACTCTCTTATCGATGATTCTGTTTGCATGGGATCATCAAGAGCTTCGACACGGACTCTTTGATGGAGGCAGACCGGGAAACACTACTTGAACAGCTATTCCAGGACCGTTTGGGCTAGCAAAAAACAAACTCTTGCGGGACTCGACCCCGCCTCTGCAACATACAACATACAACATACAGGTAACCGACCTTATCAGTCAGTGGAAAGAAGATTACATATACTGCGCGACGCGGCTTATGGACTGCTGGAAACAGGGTCGCAAAGGCATTGTTGTTGTCCTCGACAACACCGACCAATATTCTTCCCAAGGCCAAGACCTTTGTTTTCAAGTTGCCCAAGACATATCCAAAAGACTTCAGTGCGTAACCTTCTCTCGATGAGAGAGGAGCGATTTCCCGACCCTTAGACCAGTGTCAAACCTGTGCGTGGCCGGGCTCCATATTTCTGCATCGACGCGTGATCGTTTACGACCCGAGACCATAATTGCGTGCGATGGACATCGAGTACGACGTGAGCGCGAGGCAGTGCCGGCGATGAAGCTCGCCGCCGAAACCGATGGTGTAGCGCGCGGCCGCAGGCGACTGGGCCCTCGCGCCCCATGTAGACGACAACAAGCTAGATGAAGTGACACTGGGAAACGTTTGAGGGTAGCAGCATTGGGCAGTGCAGGACGAGTTAAAACCTGCCTTGTTTATTACGCAGAAAATGCCCAAGAGCAGGGCCGGCCGCAGCGTGCGCGGTGCCGGTGTCGCTGCGACAGTCGCCGGATCATTGCTTCCCGCGTGCCAGCAACGTCCAGACCGGTGACGTGCCGTCCCAGCGCCGAAGCCGCCCGTAGAACCGCACCCGAACCCCGGCCTCTTTCAGCCGCTCAACCACGAGATGCAGCGCGATCACGTCGCCCTCTGCCAGCTCCACGCAACCGCGCTTGCCAGACCACACCGCGCCCGGGAAGCGAAACAGGTTGTACTTCAGCCATCGGCCGCCGCGCTCGGATAGCGGTTCTAGGTCTACTTGTGCGCCGTTCCCAGGCCGCAGGCCGACATCCGGCCGACGGAGCAAATTGGCGATCCAACCCACTAAATTCGGCTCCTAAATCGAGGCAGTCTTTCGGTACAGTCGCAATAGCAGTGCACAGGCCATGTTAACGAGGCAAGCCGAATGACACGAGAGATGCTCCGCCGATCTCGGGAGCAGATCGCGGCGGCGAAGGCACTGCTTCAGTAAAAGGTCCGAGTATCTGGCATCCTGAGCTTCCAGAACAATAGAAACCTGGCGTTGAGCGGAATGGCGAAACAAGAAGCCAACTAGCTGCCGATCTGTGCAGCTGCAACAAGGCTATGGTCTTTACGGACGCAGTTCGTCGGACGGACTTGCGTGCGTCGGTTCGTGTACGATAGCTGAAGCGAGGAGCGCAACGACGTTGGTGGTGAGCTCTTAGTCAGTGTTTCTGACGGCCTCAGCCAGCATGGAGTAGAGCTGCTGCTTGCTGAATTCCTTGGGCTGTTGCCTCTCCGCTGTGTTCCGCGACACCTTCCGTGCGACTGGACGAGCGCAGGCTGCCGACGACGTCGGCCTCAGCTTCGGGGACGGCCTTATCTTGGGCGTTGCTGTGGGCGGCTTGTGGCCGCGCTTCAGGCCCAGACGGGTCAGCATGCCGCAGACCGCGTTACGACTGCACCCGAGACGACGCGCTATCTGCGCCGCGCTCTGTCCTGCGGACCAGAGCCTATTGAGGAGCGCTATGTCATTCGCATGCCAGCCCATGACAAATATTATACCCCTCGCTGCCGAACACGCTAGTCTAGTCGTCGTCCGGCTCGCGCAGGACCGGCGGTTCGTCAGCGTCATCTTCCTCTTCGTCGACTTCGTCCTCCTCGTCTTCATCGGGATCTCTTGGCGGCGTTGCGGTGCCCATAAGCACAAGCGGTGTCCAGTAGATCGCGGTGGTGGAAAATGCTTCGAAGGTATGTTGCTTCATGTGGCTGCTACTCCTCGAAAACACGCGTAGTCGCATATTCATGGCGGACGGCACGCGCGCCCAGGGCGCGATCGGTGCAAACGAGATGGGAACATCAAGTCGACGACATGAGCAAAGGAGGGCATCCGCCACGCAAATGGCAGCGTTTTCGGCTACTTTATGCCCGAGTACTCATTCGGCTCTACTGGACTGCACCTCTTAAGTGAGACACGATACTTTCATGCGGGGCTTCGTTCAAGGTGCGGATCGCCAGCAGATGCCGCTGTCGCCGGAATGCCTCGATGATTGGGTCGATGAGAGCAATTCTATTAGCGCGGTCGATGTGTGCGTGGATGCGTTAGATCCTCGCGACCTCGGGTTCGAATAGCCGCGCTCCCGAGCAGCCGACTACGGTTTCGGACCGGGCTTGAACGGGCCCTTCGAGATCGAGAGGCGAGGGTCAGGCTGCTGGCGGACAACATCGCCGATATTGTCATCGTGATGGATAGGAAGGGGTACCTGCGCTACGTGTCCCCCTTAGTCACCGTGCTGGGGAAAACTGAAACCGACTTCCTGGGACGTTTGTGTCTCGACGTAGTTCACGAGGATGATCGCGAAAGGGTCTTTGGCGGCAAGCCGGGAGTTGAAGGGCGCGACCGCTTCTCGTTTCGGTTCGCTTTCGCATGCGGCGCGGCGACGACGTGATGATCTGGCTCGAGGCCAATTTCAAGATCGCCGAACACTCGCCGGGCGATGACCTGGAACTTGTCGGCGTTCTTCTCGACGTTTCCAAGCAAAAGGCCGTTGAGGATGAGCTATCTTCAGCCAACCTGAAGCTGGGGCAGCTTGCGACGCCTGACGGGCTTACCGGGCTGGCGAACAGACGCAGCTTCGATGCATCCTTCGCGAAGCCTATGCCCAAGATCAAGTGCTTTCTGTGCTCTTGATGGACATCGATCACTTCAAAGGATTCAACGACGCTTTCGGTCACCAGGCCGGCGATGCTTGCCTTCGACGCATCTCCGAAGTGATTGGAAGTGGACGGCAAACACCGGAGGGCTCTCAGCGCGATACGGCGGCGAGGAGTTCGCGGTGGTCCTGCCGGGTGTAAGCGAGGAGAGACCAGTCAAAGTTGCTGACGCAATCCGGTTGCTGGTCACCCGATTGCACATCTACCATCCTGGAGCACAACGACAATATGTGACGATCAGTGTTGGCATCGCTGCGAAGAGCGATGCGACGGCAGATGAACTAAGGCTGACGCGCAACGCCGACATAGCCCTCTACACCGCCAAAGAGCACGGAAGAGATTGCACCATCGCGAGTTCCACGATGGTCGCCTCGCGACAGGAACTGACATCTCTCGCGTCTTCGCTCCCAGATATGGAGCGAGCCCAATTATCCCTGACAAGAGAGCAACGCACCGAGTGTCGTTCGAGAGGCCTGTCACTGCCAACATGATAGCGATAGATGGGACATGGCGGCGCGCCTGTACGCTCAAGGATGTCTCAGACACTGGAGCGAAGCTGATGGTCGAGGGTTCAGTCCAAGGACTTCCCCTCAAGGGATTCCTCCTGGTGCTCTCCTCAGTACGGTTGGCCTATCGTCGCCGCGAGCTTGCCTGGGTGGATGGCGAGGAGTTGGGAGTCACGTTTATCGAGACAAACCCGAAAAACAGGAGAGTCCGGGCGGCAGTGCCTGCCGGGCCGTAGCGAACCGGCTCCGGTGTCCCGCCCCGGCACAATGAACCTTGGCACAGTATGTGCTGACACATGGTATCGGGATTTTGCAATTTTCCCTCCCGGGGCTGGAAGCCGCCGCCTGCGACCATTTAAGCAGGCGGCGGCCTCTGCGAGCAGAACGGTGTCCGGGTGTGGCTCAAGAGTGTCCGAAGGCGGACGGCACCGGCCGCCCGTAGTGGCCTGTTCTCGAACATCACTCCTCGATCCGGACAGCCCCAGGCCCAGGATGCGTTCCTGATTGGTGGAGCGCGTCAGCCTCTGCTGAAGACCGTTTACCAATCCCAGTATGGAATGGGCGGGCGGGCGATCATCAGCCAGAAGATCACCAGCACGGCTGCGAACGCCGGAAATCCGAAGGCGAACCACCATCGAAAGAGTTGGTAATACCGGGCAGGCAGCTTGACGTTGGTCTCTATCGCACCGACGGCAAGATCGCGCATTTGCATCTGCATCCACACCACCGGGAGCCAGCAGGCGCCGGTCACCAGGTAGAGTGCGATGGACGCCGCAATCCACCCATCGCGAAGGGAATATCCGCTCGACCAAGCGAGCCATGTGCCGGTGATCGGCTGCAGGACCACGGCACTTGCCGTAAACAGGAAGTCGGCCAGTACTACCGTCCGCGCAACCCCTGCGATCTCGCGCGGGTCACCGCGCAGATGCGCCACCAGCATGAAAAAGGCGATGCCAGCCCCCGTACCGAGCAGGACGGCAGCACCGATGATGTGCACCATCTTGAGAAGGAAATAGAACATCAGCGATCCTCCCGGATCGCCATGGCAACCAGATTGAGCATCAGCACCGGCCAGATCTTCAGCATTGGCCCAAGCGGATCGGCCCACAGCCGCGGCACCAGCGCCGTGCCGATCACGACGTAGGTTAGCGAGATGATCAGTGCTGCCCAGAGCCCGTAACGGCTCAGAGGCCGCCAAAGAATCGCGACGCCGATACCGATGTCGGCGAGCGCGCCGGCGATGACGGTGAGAGAAGCGAATTTTTCCGGCATCCTGCCTTCCCGTAGCAACGACATTCCAATTTCCCAGCCAGGGCCGAGGGAGATGATGCCTGTGACGATCCAGAACAGGCCGAAGACGCCGAATATCAGCGGCTTGAGCGCATATAGCCGGGCAAACCAGCGTTCCTGCACGGACCCGGGCTCGCGTGCGAGCGCGCCTTCAAGATCGCGCGGCCTCAAGCCGGTAAGCTGACGCCAGGGCTCGGGATCGCCGGTCGCGCCGCGCCGCATTTCCGCCTTTGCCGTCGAACTGATGGGCGTTCCCCAACCCAGCATCTGGGCCAGGTCTCCCGCGAGGTAAGCGCCCGAAGCCACCCAACCACGCAGGTGCAGGCGGTAGGCGGGCCTCCAGCGTAGCCATGCGCGAAACAGCGCCACCGCGTCGCTGAAGGCGATCTGCCGTGGACCGGCTAGATCAAGTGCGATGCGCGAAGGAGCCCCGGGTTGCAGGAAGAACAGAACCGTTTCTACCACATCGTCGAGATATACGGGCTGAATAGCTGCCGTGTCCGGCATGACGGGTAGAACCGGGAGTGATGCCAGCCCTCGCAACAGCGCGCTGCCCCCATAGGCGGGCCGGCCCACCACCACGGAAGGCCGCAAGACGACCCAATCGAGGTCGCGCGCCATCAAGGCTGCTTCGCCTTCCCGCTTGGTACGAGAAAAATCAGTGGGCGCATCGCGGTCGATGCCGATCGCCGAGAACAGTATGACACGGCGGACGCCCGCGCTTTCGCACGCCGTATAAAGAGCTGCGCTGCCGGCGACGTGAACCCCTTGCATGTCCTGACCCTGCAGGGCACCCGCCGCATTGATGACGGCATCGAGGCCGGCAACAATGCCCTTCCATTTCGCAGCGTCGGTGGTCCTTGCAACATCGAGGGTGACGTGTTGAGCAGGCGCCGCGCCCGGATGGCGCGACACCAATACGCATTCATGCCCCTCGGTGGACAGCCTGTCGTGGATCGCCGATCCAACAAGCCCCGTGCCGCCGACGAGAAGGATGCGCATTGACCGGGTCCTTCGATCGGCGGCCGGATATCGCAAGCCGCCATCAAATTCTTGAAGGTGCGGAACGACTAAAGCGGAACTGATGCAATCGTTCCTCCGGGCGGAACGGATGAGTCGGGGCCGCAGGCAGAGCCTTGTCTTTGGCAAGCATCGCCTTCGGGAGACGACGCTTGCGATTAATGTTGCGGCGCCGCCGATATCGATGAGCCGTTCGTTCAAACACCCTGGATTAACGCAGTTACGGCCTTCCGCTCGTGGGTCCATTGCGCTGGTCGGCGAAGCAGCGACATTTCTGAAGCGAGAGGTAGAGCGAAAGTCGTCCCACTGAGTGGCCTACCGCCACCTCTGACCCGCAGCAGACATTTGCCGGAGGATTCACGCGCCGCGCAGACAGGCATTCGCCTGCAGAATTTCTCGCTGGCGGTAAAAATTTGCGGGGCGCTACGGCTCCTGCTTCTCGCGCAGCTAAGCTAAGCTCCAGCTCTCTGAGCTGCTCGATCAGCCGATCAAGATCTGCTCGCAGTCCGATGGCGTCAGTGAATGCACGCCGTGTAACGTCAGTTGGTTCTGGAGGATCGTCGCCATCGTGGCTTTGACGCTCATGGGGACCTCGACTGAAAATCAGTTCGTCATCGAATTCAATCTGAAGTAGATGCCAAAGATGGCGGATGCACAATGGCCGTAAGATTGCATACGCGAGGTGGCAAAAGCTTTCGCGCTGCCCAAAGGCGAGATGTGTCGCGTCGCGCGCTTTTTGGTCTTTCGAGCTGATCCGCCGCCGGCGAGGCGCCGCGGCTACTTCTTCAACAATATCCCCATCATTCGCGCCATTCGCCTCACTGATCCGGCGTGGCGGCCCAGTTCGGCGGCAATCTTCGATACACCAGCTCCTGCCCGCGCCACTAAACAATTGCTGGAGCTCGCGCTGGGCCATTGCTTCGGCTTCGGTGTTTTCATTGTGCGGCGCTCACAACCTGCCGCTCTGCGTACCAGTGAGACTGGTGCCAACACTTGGGAAATTTACGGGTGGTGTCTTTCCGCAATCACGAAGCTAACGTGCGACGCCGACTAGCCACTGCGAGCTCGCCAGATGGCCGTGTGCGCGTCCCGATATGTTGCGGAGTTGGGATCCGATCGTAGCAGGGGAGAGTTGCGCGCGGGTGGGCTAGGTCCTCGTAGAACCTGCCGTATGCGAGCGCCGGACCGCCGCTTCTGGCGTGTCGCGTCAGTTGGCACAGCGCAGGTCCTAAGCAAGGTTGGCGCGCTAATTTGCCGTTGTGTATCGTTTGATACGTCGCGATTGGGTCTGCCTTGCTACTGTTTCCCGAACAATGGGGAGCGGGCATGGACCGGCAAAAGAAAGCACTTGGGCAGTTCGAACACCCGGGCTGTGCGAATTGCCGCACCACCATGAGATGGTTTCGCTCGGATCTGGTGCGAGATACTCTAGAACCGATAATCGCCCACCTTTTCGTCTGCCCCAACTGCAAGCGCGCTTAGCGGAGCGATACAGCCCTGACCGCGGTTCGCGGCCCGCCTGACAAATTGGCAATCCCCCGGTTTCGTGTCTTAAGGGGCGGAAAGTAGACACACCTCAATGGCCGTCCTCTTTGTTCCCGCATGCAAGTCCGCTGATGGCCTGAAGGCGTAGATCGCGATGGCGTCGGCCGTGTCGGGAAGTGAGGCGAGACCGGCCACGGCGGCCAGCAGTTCGACGCTGTTGACGTTAGCAGGCAACTTGTGCCGCTGGGCGACCGCCTGCTAGGAAAGTGCTGATTTCCGGGAACTACTTAGCCACGTGCCCGTACAAACTCTAATTGCCCGCTGGCACGCCTGCCAAGCTTAGGCCCTCGTAGATGCGCTCGCGCTGGGCCAGGAAGGTCGGGTTTTCACTGCGTCGCTCGTTCCGAAATCTTGCAACAGTAAAGTGCGGGTCCAGCTCGAGGCCGGCATTCCGCGCCTCCCTGCCCTCGGCAGCGCGGCCGCTCAGCGCGAAGGCCGCGGCCAGAAAAAAGTGAGCCATCGCGACGTTCGGATTCATTTCGACCGAGTTGCGCAGACGGTCCAACGCTGAGTTAAGCCTGCCGAGGAATAGGTCGGCGATACCAAGTAGGGCATACCAGCGATCGAGCCCGGGGTCCCGCGGGCTAAGCCGGATCGCGTTTGTGAGGTCAGCTTCTGCCTCTTCAGCGCGCCCCAGTAGAACCTTCAAAAAGCCTGCATCAGCATGGGCCCAAGCTAGATTACGATCGAGCGCAATAGCGAACTGAAGTTCGCGCAGCGCGCGTTCCGTCGCGCCTGAGACATGGAGGAGATTGGCGTGAACGAAATGGGCTAAAGCGTTGGAGGGAGCAAGCCTCAGTGCCTCAGTGATGGCCATGTGGGCGATACGTAGCTGTTCGTCCCGATTGGTCGAGGCGAAGGTGCGAAGGTCGTTGCCATGATAGAAAGCAAGACCGACCAACGCCTCGACGTTGCGATCGTCCAACCGGAGCGCCGCGTCGAACAGGTCACACGCGGCGCGGTCGCGGCGCAGCGACAAGGGTTGGTTGAGGATTGCCCAGCCGCGCATGGCCAAGTCCCCGGCATCCATATTGTTCGGTCGTTCGCGTTCGGCCCGGCGACCCTCTGCGGCAGCGAGCTCGACACCCACGGTCCGGGCGAGGCGCGTGGTGATTTCGTCCTGCATGTCGAAGATATCGGCGCGCGGCTTGTCGAAGCGCTCGGCCCAGAGGTGTGCGCCGGTTTCCGTGTCGATGAGCTGCGCGTTGACGCGAATGCGGTCCCCGCCACCCTGCACGCTGGCTTCCATCACGTAGCGCACACCAAGTTCTCGCCCGATCACCCGGACGTCCACTGGCTTGCCTTTGAAAGTGAGGCAGTGTTGCGAGCTATGACAAAGGCGCCAGGAATACGCGACAGGTCGGTTGTGAGGCTTTCAGTGACACCGTCGACGAAGTAGTCCTGCTCGCTGCTGCCATCGAGATTGACGAAGGGCAAGACAACGATAGAGAGTCGCGGTGCGACGGTCGTGTGCGGCGCTGCTGCTGCGGGTTGCGCGGGTGAAATCGAATAGATCTGCACCAGCTCGGCGATGTTCTTTAGCTGCTGCCGACCGCGATCTTGCGCGGTGATATCCATTTTGCCACGCACCTGGTCATAGACTGCAGTAGAAAGGCAAATACCACCAGGGTCGGCAGTGCCCTCCAATCGCGCCGCCACATTGACGCCGTCGCCCATGAGGTCGCCATCGTCCTCCACGACCACGTCACCGAGATTGATTCCGATGCGGAACTCAATGCGCCTATCCTGTACGAGGCCAGAATTGCTCTCGGCCATGGCCTGTTGCATAGCGATCGCCGAACGAACTGCATCCACAACCGAGGCGAACTCGGCCAGCAAGCCATCCCCATTAGTTTTGACGATACGCCCGCGATGGGCGGCGATCATAGGATCGATGAGGTCATTGCGGACCGTCCGGAGGCGATCGAGCGTGCCTTCCTCGTCAATTCCCACAAGCCGACTGTAGCCGACTGCATCAGCCGCGAGGATCGTCGTCAGCCGTCGGTTTGGCCGCTCGATCGCCAAAGCTCTCTCCTGGCTCGTTCGGGGCTAGTCTACGCATTTGGGTGCAGGTGCCAAGGGAGTCGACGATGAGGATCGCGGTCGAAATGTCCGGTGATCGCCCATCACGTCGGTTGGCACACCGCAGTGACATGTCTGGAGCGAGAGGTAGAGCGGAAGTCGTCCCAAGTCCGGGTCCGACCGCCGCCTTTGACCCAATGCAGAAGTCATCTACTCGGCCCGACAAACGCCGCCCCTGCTTCGGTATGACGTAGGCCAGCAATCGCGCCGGGGGTTGAAAGCGCGAATAGAGGGTGCGTTCAGGCCGTGCGTCACTGATGGTCATTCGTCGACCGCTTGATTGCTCCGATCGATCAACGGTGTCATCGGCACCTCACGAACACGTGTCCCGCAACAGAGCATGGACGCGAAAATCACCATTGAAGTACGATCGTAATTTCATATTATGACCGTAATGGCATTGAGCTGAGCCGCTGTTTGGCGGCAGCGGGATGCCGCCTAACAGCTCTTTGCGAGGATTTCATGGACGACACGACCGCCACTTCACGCCAGGTTGCATCGAGAGACACTACAGATCTGACCTCGCTTGGGCTCGCAGCCGCTGCAGCAGCGGTTCGCAACGGCGACATCACGTCGGAAGCCTACACTACTGCGCTTCTGCAGCGCGCCCGAACGCTTGCCGAACTGAACGCCTTCATCACCATCGACGGGGCCGCTGTGCTCGAGGCCGCGAGGGACGCGGACAAGGCGCATGCGGCCGGCTGGGCGGCTCCGCTCCTTGGCGTGCCCCTCGGGGTGAAGGACAGCTATTTGACGAAAGGGCTGCCTACCAGCCTGGGCGTCGAAGGTCTCGCTTGTTTCGTGCCGCGCGAAGATGCCGACGCCGTCCGCGCCATTAAGAGCGCGGGCGCTTTGGTCTTGGGCAAGAACAACCTCGTCGAGATGTCCTACGGCTTGACCGGTCACAACGCACGTTACGGCCAAGTGAAGAATCCGCGCGCACGAGATCGCGTGTCGGGCGGCTCCTCGAGCGGCTCCGCCGCTTCCGTGGCCGCCGGCCTCGTTCCCGCGTCCCTGGGCGGTGACACCGTCGGGTCGATCCGGGTGCCCGCATCGTTCTGTGGCGTCGTGGGATTCAAGCCGACCACCGGGCGTTGGCCGCGCAAGGGCGTTGCGCCGATCTCCCATACGCTCGACACGACGGGCGCATTCGCCCGAAGCGTCGCGGACTGCATATTGGTCGATCAGGTCGTGACTGGTGAACAGGCTGCGGAGTTCTCCGACGGCGGCTACAACCTGAAGGGAGCCAGACTGGCCTTCGCGCCGCGACAGTTCCTGGCTCTGGTGGACTCGGAAGTTGAGAGCCGCTTCCGCGAGGTGGTTCGGCGGCTGCAGGACGCCGGCGCCGAGGTCGTTGAGGTAGACCTTGGCGACGATTTCAATGCCCTCATCCAAACCGCGACATGGGGCATCTTCGCTCATGAGACGATGGGCGCAATTTCGGAATTCCTTCGACGCCACGACATTCCCACCACATTCGAGGCGATCTACGAGAGCCTCAAGCCCCAGCTTCGCCAGGCGTGGGGGCACATCGTACTGCCAGGCGGTGCGGGCGCTACCTCGGCAGAGGCCTACCAGACAGCGCTCAACGTGAGCCGCCCGGAAATCCAGCGCCGCCTCAACGCGGCGTTCGTCTCTCGTGGTGCGCAGGTCATTCTGCAACCGACCACGCCCTGCACGGCGCCGTTGATCGCGGAGCAGGCGACGGTCCATATCGCGGGGCAGGAAGTCAGCTACCTCGCTTTGGCGAACCACACCGTGTCGGCGAGCAGCGTGGGGCTGCCGGGTATCAGCCTTCCTGTTGGCTTGTCTCGCGCTGGGCTGCCGATTGGCCTTGAGCTGGACGCCTCCTTAGGGAGCGACCGGGGGCTTCTGCACCTTGCCCGCGGCATCGAAGGCATCTTGGACGAAGAGTCGCGTGCGATCTAACGCCGTAGCCCTTTCGCGTGGCGAAGGGACTACCTGCAAGCAACCACAACCGATTAGAGGATCAACAGATGGCCAATGCACGGTACTCAACGCGTGTCATTCCGGTCGAGCACGTCACCATCCGGTCAACACAATCTTTCGAGGACGTTCGTGCCAAGCTCGCGACCTTGGCACCCCGCATCGATGACGGGATCTTCACTCTCCGGCGATATGGTGAAAGCACGCGGGCGTTTCGAGAGTTGGAGGCATGTCCGCCGCTCACCATTTTCGGTCAGCGTGACCACGGAGCGCTCCTGGCTATTGCTGGGCTGACGCGCCGATCCATCCAGTTCGATATCGGAAATCCGCTCACCGCATCCAAGATGACCCGCCACCAATTGTCGGCCGGGCTCTATGCGCCCATCAGCGTTCTATTGCGCGAGGATGACGATGGCGGTGTCGCGTTTGAATATGACCGACCAGCATCCGTTTCGGCCAGTTTCGCAGCGATAATGTCGATGCAGTAGCCCATTGTCTTGATCGCGAGCTCCAATTCTTGTTGGAGGCGGCTGCAGCGTAGAGCTGCGGGATATTAGAAGAGTGGAGAGAAGATGCGTTTCGAGAAAGGTCATAAAGCAGCGACACGGCGGCACATCGTCGATGTAGCGTCGAAGTGCGTGCGCCGAGACGGCATCTCCGCCGCCGGGATCGCCGGGATCATGGGCGAGGCTGGCCTGACCAAAGGGGCTTTCTCTCCGCACTTCGAGTCCAAGGAGGCGCTCGTCCGCGAGGCGCTGGCGAGCGCGCTCGGAGACCAGCAACATCGGCTCGATGAAGATCAGCAGAGGGGCCTGGCCCTCGAGGGGGCGATCCGGAGATACCTCAACCGCGCTCACCTCGAAGACCCGGCGGAAGGGTGCCCTTCGGCGGCGTTGCTCCCGGAAATCGCCCGCCAGCCCCTGTCCACTCGGCAGGACTACGAGAAAGCGCTGCGAAGCTACGTTTCGTCTCTGGCCGCACTGCTTCCGGATGCCGATTCTGCAGCGAGCCGCCGCCGCGCGACCGCCATCTTCGGCCTCATGGTGGGCACCCTCCAGTTAGCGCGGGCCGTCCCCGACGCTGTCCAGGCGGACCAGATCCTGGAAGGCGGCGTTGAGGCCGCGTTGCACTTGGCGCGAGTTTGATCTTGCTAGATTAGGAAGGGCGGAGAGGTGCGAAAAGACTTTCCTTTCTGGCCCGTCGCCGAACTTCGTTTGCAGGGCCGCTATGCCTGACTTGAGGAGATAAGCCGACCTCGGTCCATGGCTGATAGAAGCTGCAGGGTGTCTACCGCCACACCTTGTCGATTCACGCCCTCAAATATGGTCGCAACCGTGGCGCGGTCCTCGATCGTCGAATACTGCACCGGCACTCGCATTTCCTTAAACACGGATTGCATCTCATTAATGCGCTTCGCGTCTTCGTCCTTGAGGTCTTTGGTTGCTGCGCGCTAGGGGACGGTGTCAAACAAGGCTTTCAGAGGAAAATACCTGCCTGGATCTGCTTCCGAGTCGGAGAGTGCAACGAATTGCGTGTCCTGTGCGCCGCTCTCGGCCTTCCCTCTCGAAGAAGATGTTCAGCCTGGGGCAACGACCCTAAACCAGTCGCGCATGGTCTGCCGATGCGCTCGACCTGTTCAACAGGAACCCGATTTTTCGAGTTCCTTTATCCGGAGCTCATTTACCCGTGCGCATCTAATAATGCGCGAACAGCCAAAACTGTGAACTGGCTCTCACAAGCAAAGCGCCGTCTAGCGTAACGTAGCGATAAGAAGCCAGTGATGTAGCATCGCTACCCGTCGAACAGGCCGATTGCTGCATACTTGGTGGTGCTTTTCGTCCCATGGGGCTTATTTTTGCAGGAGCATCCGAGATGCAGACGCTTGGACAGACTGCGCATTTCAACATTCAGTACGACGAAACCCTGCTCGGCCCCGATGGCAATCCGAACGCGATCTCGCGGGCTCAGCGAGTCCTGGGAGTCTGTGAAGCTGAATTCGGTCTCTTGGCTAGCTGGTATAAAATCACGGATGGGTTTGGACCCGACAATCGCATCACAGTTCAGATCATTGCGGACTTTGCAGCGGGTGGGGCAAGCAACAACGGGTACAAGGGAAGCAACACGATCATCAAGATCGGCAACCAGACGGCAAACGCCAACGCGATTGCTGCGGGTCAGAGCAGCTGCATGTCTTTTGTGGCTGAATTGGTCGAGGTTTTTGCTAGCTATCGCAACCAGCACGGAAACGCCGCCTGGAACGCGAGCAAGAGCGATGGCGAGGGCCTGTCGTTGCTTTGCGCCCGCGAGCGCTTCGGTACCGGGTATTCACTGTTTTTCGCAACGCCATGGGTGAACAGCTGGTTACAGTCCAGCCGCGACACGCAGTGGATCAACGCCTCCGAGAACACCGACAAGAATCCGCTCAGCTTCGGATTGTCCCTGCTGTTTCTCTACTATCTCAAGAACCAACTGAACCACTCCATTCCAGACATCATTGCGGCGGGAGGGGACAGCCTTGCGCAAACGTATCAAAACCTCACAGGCAAAAACGACGCAGCCGCAGCCTTCTCGCAATTGATTAATAAATATTTCCGGCCGGGGAGCACGCCCCAGCTCGCCACTGAAAATCCATTTCCGCTCCTGGAGGGATTGCGGCGGGAGATAAAGCTCTCGCTTGACCCCGAGCCCGAGGGAAAGCCGTTCCACGTGAATGAAGGCGTGGCGTTGACGTCACCATTCTTCACCTGCCCAAAGGATCTCTACAAGTGGTTTGTCGACAGTGCTCCGAAGAAAGTGACTTGCGTTGCGACTGTGCGTGGATTTGGCCTTCCCATATACCGATGGCGAGTTAATGGGGTCGACCTGAATCCACCGGCGCAACTGGACCAGCCAAACGTGCAGGGATCCATCACGGTTCAGGCGACAGTGGCGACCGATCATGCAGCCCAGCCATCTACGTCAGCCCTGCAGGACGTCCTCATCAACTATGGCGTCGGAGAGGACGATTTCAGTTCGAACCTGGTCTTTGACTTGCCGGGGGTCGTTGGCCACGTCGATTTGTCAATCGAGGCGAGTGCAAGCGAGCGTTTTGCGTCCACGGACGTTAGTTGGACGGCTCAAAGCATAACCGTTGACAATGAAAGTCTTCATTGGGAGGCACGTTACTACGCCGACCGAGAGCGCTGCATGAAACCCTTCCTTGATGTTGCGGCACGTTATATTCGGTCCGACCCGTTCTTTAGTTTGGTGAAGTCGCTTCCCGATCCTCCGCAGGAATATACTCGAGTGATTAGAGAGCTAACGGAAGCCTCCGCTCAGATTACTACTCTGGCGCAGCACGCGCCTGACCAGGCACGAGAGTTGCGCCATGCTATGTCGTCGGCGCTGGGCATAGCTCCTGCCGTTTTGGACGAACTCGGCAAAGCGAACATCAGGTCGACCGCGGTGCCCCACGAAGTGCCGGAGACCCTCCTAAAAGGAATGGGTCAGCAGAGTGGCTAACTATCCTAATAGTCATGCACTGCCCGCAATACCAGCGATGAAGCGGTTAGCGGCGCCATTGTCAGCGACTTCGCCTTTTCGCACGCCTTAGCGATTCGACGATTGGTCCGATCCTTTCATCCACCGTCTTGTTGCTTATGCTGAAGGATATGCGATCCGTGCTCCTAGCCGAAGCATCAATGCGGGCCTTTTGAAGATTTGAAAGATGCTCATCCTCAGGCCAGAGCTCATCTTGGATATGGCAGAAACCAACCGTTCTGCGAGGGTGAAACCAACAGAAGTTATTACCCGTTGATCCAAGTGCTACGTGATGCTTGTTGGATGACAGGCGTTCCTCGAGCCCAGCCGCCTTCAGGGCGGTTGCAATCTTGTCCATGACGGCCAATGAAGCAAAGTCGCGCTTCTTCTCCCAATACTTCCGATCCGTTCGTTCAGCCTCCTCCGAAGTATGTGCTTCAGGGGTCTCTCCGGTAACGTCCAACACAGTGACGCCATGAAGAACCACGTTGCTTTCGTCCAGCTTAAAAGCTCCGACCTGCACTGCGATCATCGGCACTGAACGATTGAGGACCCGTAGCACGTTGAAAAACGGCTCGTGATTCTCTCTGCGACAATTACGGCTCTGTGTTCTGACCCGGGACGACGCTGCCGCTCAACACCCCAATATTCGATGGTGCGGATATGTGACTCTCGTCCAACGCTCCCAGCATTACCTCTTCTTCGTAGAAGGTGTCCGCTTCCTCCGAGTACATCAGGAAGTCGCTCTTGCCGCCATGCGGCTGACGGCGCTCTCGCGCTAGACTTCAAGCTCGCCCAGACCAAGTATGCTGGTATCGTTCAATATCTGAGTCTGGAGACTTCTCGACCAACCCAGCTGCGCGAAGTTCAACCGCTTCAATGTTTTTCAGCGCGAAAGCCATTCCTGAGCTGCACCCCGGTTCCGAAGACACGGGGTGTGTTATGGGCATGCTCGGCGACTTTGGCCCTGCGACATGTCGGCAGCCTGCCAGGCCGGCATGACTCACAATATTCGAATGTCAACTCGGCGGAGAGACCGGCCGTCTATTCAGGATCGCGCGGTCATTGTCGTTCGTCGTTGCACCTCGGAACACAGCAACAAATCGATCCCCTTGCCAAAGCTCAACGTCGTGCTCGGCATGCATTTGCTCGGCTCGACGCCGCGCCGCCTGCTCGTCAATGCAGTCGAGCTTCGCCACGCAGATCACTTGTCGGCTGCTGTCCACCACGAATGCTTTGTACCGCATTCCGCAATCCGATCCCAACGGGGACCGTCATCGTAATCGAATGTCCGTCTAAGGCGGTGGGCAAACTAAGTGTGGGCGGGCGGAACCTTTGTACGTGTGGCAATTCGGCTATACCTGGAATTCATCGATCGCGCGGCGACACGCGTAATGCCTAGCTATTGCGCTACCTCACTGGCGTAATCTCACCGCGCGCCGAAGCCTGCGGCTCGAGCTTAGGATTGAGAAGCCACCAAGCATTATCAGCAGCATACCTGACCAAGTTGCCGTCCAGCTGCGTGCCTCGTCGTGCGCGTCTGCAACGCGCGCGCCCACTAGCAAAGCTGGAGGGGAG
The DNA here is from genome assembly GCF_023073215.1 of Bradyrhizobium sp. 35. Classification (NCBI taxonomy): domain Bacteria; kingdom Pseudomonadati; phylum Pseudomonadota; class Alphaproteobacteria; order Hyphomicrobiales; family Nitrobacteraceae; genus Bradyrhizobium; species Bradyrhizobium sp. 35. The sequence goes on along the minus strand of NZ_JADPJC010000152.1, from coordinate 34,086 downwards.
CCGGCGAGCGCGGGCGCGAGGAGCTGCTCAACGTCGACTTGGCCCGGCACGGAGTGCTCAGGCGGAAGCCGCCGGCTCTGCGCTGACGTCATGGCGTTGCCAATATCGAGCACGGCAGCGGCATCAGCCACCTTGATTTCGGCTGCAGGCGGCTGAGACGGCTCGGCCGGTGCGGAGCGCAGCAACTCCGCGCGCGCATCAACCACCGCGCTGTGCCTGGACTGCGCAGTTTCTCGTCCAAACTGGCGGTGCGATCTTCGGCCCCGCGATGACGAACTATCTTCTTCACCTTCGCGACACCCTCGGTCAGGAACCAGCATTTACGGTGACCGTCGAACCGATAGACCCAATGCGCCCCGTCCGCGGTCGTGTTGCCGGGTCGCGGCAAGCATTGCGGTTGCGCCAAAGAGGTCGCTGCGGGCTCGCGAGGAGCGGCATTGAATAAGTCGGCAAACGGGTCGGAGACCGCAGGTGTCGCCGAAAGACCTCCAACAAGAGCCAAACCGGCGAAGCAAGATCGCAAATGACGGGACATCAGAAACTCCCGGTGTTGCGCCCCACCCGCCACGACCCTTCGCGCCTACATGGGCCGCCATGCGGCTCAATTCCGGCGGCGCCATGGATTCATTGTGCGCCTGAACGACATCCCGGTCCGAATTGAAAACCCAGTGCAGCAGCCGAGGTTGCCAACCGTTCGGGAAGGTTTGCTCCCGACCGAGGGAGCGGCACAAGTCGGGAACCCACGCGAATGCGCAAGCTGTTCCGCCGCCCATCATTAAACCGGCCCAGCGTTATGTGCCCCTGGGGCGATCGCATTTCCATGTGCGACCTGACTACCATTCTGGATCGTCGAAGCCGCCGTAGTCCCGAACGATGTACTCTCGGGTGAAGCGCTCGACCGGACGCCAGCGCTCGTGAATAACGATGGTTGCAGTCGGCGGCCTCCAATAATCAGGATGGATGACGATGGTCGGGGACGGCGGGTAGGGATAGCGCGAATGAATGCGCCAGCAAAAATCCCCCTGGCATGCGATGGCGGCCGAGGCGCTCGCGGCGGAGAGGGCCAGGAGACCGGCAGCGGCGCTTGTTGCAATAAGAAGTCTCACAGGCGTGGTATTCATTGTCTTCCTCCTCCTTCTTCATTTTACGCACCGTAAACGGCCGTGCTTGTCGCTTCGTTTCAAAAAGTAAAATTAAAACAGGAACGCAGGAGTTCGACCGCTGCCCACGGCGCAGCCGAGGGGCCTGCGTTTGCGGCGCAGCACGCGGTTCTTGGAGCAACCCGATCCGACGATAGGCCTTAGCGTAAACGAGCATCGCAAACGGACCACCGGTACGGTATCGTAGGCGAGCTCTCGCCCGACGGAGGCGCACATGAAGCGCAGCTGGTCGATGTTGATCGCCGTCGCTGGGGTGGTGATTGTGTTCTTCTCCATGCTCGCCATTCGGGAGCAGCGCGCCGGCTTCGATGCGTTTGGCAAGCAAGGGGCACCCGCAGGCGTCGATCTATATGACGATCCCGCTCTCCGGGAGATCAGCGAGCGTAGCCCCTACATGCGCAACGAGCGCTGAGTCGGCTTGCTTCCTGCCGCGATCATAGGCACCCGTCACAAATCTTCCCGCAGGCCTTGAAGATCGGGTGGCCGGACCTTCTTCTCCGCCACTTCGCGCGGTACTCGACCTCGGCCAGCAGCTTCGGCCCGACCCGGAGGCCCTTTTGGCGATCCGCTTAGCGACGAAACGCGTGCCCCGTGAGCCTGCTTCGTTGGCATCCGTCCATGCGTTGCGAAAGTCGGCGTCGGCGGCCATCATCGCGATGCTGCCCCGCCCATCCAGAACTTCAGATCCGATGCCACTCAGCCACTCCGAGAGACGGCGCAACCAATGCTCGGAAGAGACCTGCGGTTTGATAAACCTCAATCGTTCCGCCAAATCCAAGGCCTCACCCGCAACGGGAACTTGCGTAAACAATGAGCAGCTTGACACCCCTTGCTCTGGAACGAACTGTCGCACGCAGACATTCTCCAACTCACGAAGTGAAGGAGAATAGGATGCGCAAGTACTTGTTTGCTGCGGCGATCGTGAGTGCAATCGCGACACCCGCAATCGCGGATGAAGTCGGTGTCGGCGTTCAGGCCGGTCCGGTCGGCGGAGGCGTCACAGTCGGAGAGTCTCACGAGCACCGACCCGTTGATCGGGACCGCACAACGGTCATCAGGGAGCCTGAGCATAGGGAAAGTGACAGAACGACGGTCATTAAGAAAGAGAATGAGGACGGCAGCCGAGAGAAAACCGTCATTCATCACGACAACGACTAACAAATGTGCCCGGACCACCGTCCGGGCTTTTCTTTTGCCTTGCGACACAGAGACGATTCGTTTGCTTCGCTACTTCTTACTCGGATCGTCTGCGGGATTGACGTAAGTTATCCCGAGTGGCCCTTGGCCATGAATTTGAACAACGGAAGGACTACTTGTCCAACCATAGTGGTTCATTTTGGCAGGCGCTTCGGCGTATCCGCCCGCTCTTAGCTCGATCGCTTTCTTCTCATCGAGTTTGTCGCCCATTCCGATGTGAAAGTTGCCCGATATGACGGTAGCGCCTTCATCTGTTGGATGATTATGGGCGGGAATTTTATAACCGCTTGGCATTCTTAGGCGGAGAACGAACAGCCCTTCTTTGGACGGGTCGCCCGAGAGTACCGCGATGTCGGCCCCCTTCGGCAAGGTGGGTGGTGCTGCCTCCCATTTAAGCTCACCAGAGTTAATCGGCATTTTCATATCATCGGCAATGGCTGTGTTCACACCTGCCAGGACGAAAGCCGAAGCGAGCAAGCGACTGAGCATGATCTCCTCCTTTTGGTGAGGTACCATCGTGTGCCAGCGGTGAAGCAAGTCAACTGAAAGTTAGCCTGCCGCTGCCGCATTCTAACGATTGGAGGCCTTAGCAGATTTATGATCAAGAGTGACAGCTCCGCTGACCTTGGCTTGCCAACGCTCGGACGAAACATCGAAGAACTCGGCCCGTTGCATTTTCTCGCTCGAAGCTTACTCAGCTACTGCTCCAACCCACGAGCCCATGTTTCAGCTTAACGCTGCGTGGGTTAACCACACCAAGCGAGCAGCCTCATTTTGGACCAACTGATCATGACCGTTGGGCCGCTCTGCACCGGGAGCCGCCACGTGATTAGAATTGTCGTGCTTGGAGTGGCTTGCCTAGTTGGACTGGGCGCTATTGCTGCAGCCACGAAGAAATCCGGGCCGCCGCCCGCGGCCGGTGTGGTCATGCCAATAGTAGCCGGTAACAAGGCTGATCGCCTGCCATTCACAATCAAACTGGATATGCCAGCTGCCGGTGAGCGCGCGGATGTTACGTACGTCCAGCCTGGCGAAGAAGAGCAAGCTGATTTTACCGCCATCCGCACCAAAGCAAGTCGCTCTTCCACCGCGTCGCGACTTTACGCCTCGTCATTGGCACGATCCCCATGACCTGAACGCCAGGGCCGCAAACAAAAGAGCCGACGCCGCGAAAGGACCAAGAAAGGGCGCCGCTGATCAGCCTCTAAAGCAGGCTGAGGCTAAGCGGTGCCGTTCGGACGGGCTGGATCCCCTGTTAAGAAAGCTGAACTTATCGCCGCCGTGCGATTCATGACCCCACCTCTAGTCGCCCGCTGCGCAATGGTTCTAATCAATATTGATCTGGCGGCTCATTCGCCGTTAATGATTGATTCAGTTCGCAGCATGATCATTGGGGAGCGACAAGGGATGCGATCATGCGATTGCGCCAGGCGAATACCTTGGAAGAGACCGAGGCGAGGGTCGCTGAAGCCAGCGAAGACCCGATGGCGCGTGTGACGCTGAGCGCGCGGGATTTCTCGAGTGCCAGCCGAGAAGAGGTTCTTGCATTATTGAAAGCAGACGGCGATCGAAAGCGCACCAATCGGCTGGTCGCAGGGGCGGTGATCGCTGGTTTTGCGCTGGGATGGGCTGCCGGTTTTGGTCGGTACGGTCCTATAACTTTCGCGTCGCTCAATTCAACCACTCAGACACAAACGCCTTCGCGTCGAATCGCCGAAACGAAGTCAGGCCGCAGGACCGGAGGCGAGGCCCGCGAAAGACGGTATCGACTTTGGGTTTGCGAACACCGCCAGGCGTAAGTCAATTCTCCGCAGATGGAGCGAGCATTTCCGCCGAACCTACAGCCACATGGTCCGACAGGGCTCATCAATCCGTGGACGTATCGAGCACCGTTTCTCAGGCCATCGAAGCAGATATGACGGCGACCGGCTCGATAGTGCCCAGCGGACCTCTCATGCCTGCCCCGGAGATAAGACCAGCAACCATTGAGGGTTGGACCGTTCTTGACGTTCGCGGCGGAGCGGCAGTTCTCGGAGGGCCCGATGGGGTTCGGATGGCAATGCGCGGCGATACAGTTCCCGGCAAAGGATCTCTTCCGACTCCAAGCAGAGGAATATGTCGCGGTCGAAGCCCGCCTCGCAAAGATCGAACCCAAGCTGATGAGGTGGCACCGCGACGATGATGTCAGCAGGCGGATCGCGACGATTCCCGGCGCCGCCGGAGACGTTCAGGTCAGGCCGCGACTTTGCCGCTTGGCTCGGACTGACACCCAAGGATCATTCGACGGGCGGCCGGCAAAGATATGGCGGAATCACAAAGGCCGGAGACTCAATGCTCCGATCGACGCTGTCAGCGTCACAGCTAGATGAGAGGAAAGTCTGATGAATCTTCTTGTTCGCATCGGTATGGACACTTCCAAGTCGGTTTTCCAGCTTCATGGTGTTGATGAGAACGAGGTGGTGGTGGTCCGCCGCCAGTTCCGGCGAGCCGAGATGATCCGCTACTTCGAGCGGCTTCCACCGGGTCTCGTCGCCATCGAGTCCTGCGGCAGCTCGCATCATTGGGCGCGCCTGCTGCAGTCGTTCGGTCACGAGGTGAAGCTGATCCCACCTCAGTACGTCAAGGCTTACGTGAAGCGCGGCAAGAACGACGCGGCCGAGCTTCCGTAGATTACACTGGCATCATCAAGGTCGCCTATGTGCTTGGAGCGTGCGTAGCGAACACCATCTTGGCCAGCGGACTTTGTCCGCGCAAACAGGCCGGACATCTGATAGCAAGCGATCAGGTCAAAAGTCTGCTACCATCCTGACAAGTATCTGTATTGCGCCGCGGCCGCTCTGCAGACTCTCGTCGATATCTGGGACGAAGCCCAGCCCCATGAGTCGCTGAGCGCCCCCCGCCGGCCGGTGGAAACGAACGTAGCAGCGCGTTTTTAAGCACCACGTGCCCGTCTTGGGTAAGTATCGATTCCGGGTGGAACTGCACACCAAAAGTTGGGTGATAGCGATGTGCGAGGGCCATGATCTCGCCCTCGTCGGAACGCGCTCTCACCGTAAGATTCGGTGCGCATGACTCATCGAGCTCAACAACAAGAGAATGGTAGCGGCCAACGCAAAGTGGCGACGGTAGCTCCCGGAATAGCCCTCGGCCGTCATGCGTTACATACGAGGACCTACCGTGCATAGGGCAACGTGCACGCGCCACCCGTCCGCCGAATACGCTCCCAATACACTGGTGTCCCAGGCAGATGCCGAGAATTGGAACGCGACCCGAAAGTTCACGGACGAGGGCCGTAGATATTCCAGCCTCAATTGGAGTGCACGGACCGGGGAGATGACCAGTGCGCGCGGCTTGAGGTCAATGAGGTCGCTGACGCTGACCACGTCGTTCCGGAATACTTCCGTTCCTTCACCAAGCTCCTGGAAATAGCGGGCAATGTTGAAGACGAAGGAGTCGTAGTTGTCGATGATGACAATCAAAGCGCACCGGATGTTTCAGCACCAAATGCGTCAAAGATTCGCTGCGCCTTGGCAAGCGTCTCCTCGTATTCTGCCGCCGGGTCCGACATCGCCGTTATACCGCTACCTGCATGAAATACAGCCATATCGTCGTCGATTGTTACAGTGCGGATCGCGATATTCGTATCCATCTGCCCGTTGAAGCCGATGAAACCGATTGCCCCGCAATAGACCTCGCGCGCCACACGCTCGATTTCAGTAATTATCTGCATCGCTCGCACCTTGGGCGCCCCCGTAATGGAGCCACCAGGAAAGCAAGCTCGCAGTAGCGTAACCGCATCTTCGTCTCCCGCGAGTGTACCCGTAACGATGGAGACGAGGTGATGCACTGAGGCATAGGACTCGAGATCGCACAGGGCTGGAACGTCGACTGAATGTGGAGTGCAAACACGTGATAGATCGTTGCGCAGGAGGTCGACGATCATAATGTTCTCGGCACGATCCTTTTCGGACGCAACGAGCACGTTAGCGCGGCGCTGGTCTTCGTTGGAATCAGCCGAACGCGCGATCGTGCCTTTGATCGGTCGTGTTTCGACCTTTGTTCCGTCGAGCTTCAGGAATCGCTCAGGCGAGCTCGATGCGATGGTCAGCTTTCCGTACCGTAGGAGGGCCCCAAAGGGTGCCGGGTTCAATGACCGCAGTTGACGATAGAAGGTGAGCGGATCGAATATAGTCGACAGCCTGGCCGTGAAGCGCTGCGCAATGTTGGCTTGGAAGAGGTCTCCGGCCAGAATCAAGTCGATGACGCGCTGTACCGCCGTAATGTATGCTTCTCGGCTGAAGTTTGAATTCCATGCACCCGCTTTGCCAGGGAGCACAATCCGCGGCGACTTTGGGTTGGCAAGTAGTGCTGCGAACTCATCGGCTCGACGACGTGCGCGCTCGCCGCGACGTGCGGGATCCTGCTCCGGCCATCCGGTCGAGACGATCCAGCATCTGTTGTTCCGGTGGTCGTAGCTGACGACCACGTCGTAAAGATGCAGAATGGATTGCGGCAAGCGCTGACCGGGAATTGCCGGCGCCGACAATCGCTCCAGCGTCCTGTTCCAATCGTACGCAAAGAAGCCAGCCGCGCCTGCCTGAAATGGCGGGAGATCGGGACGATGCTCTTGCGGATAGTTGGCGAGAAGAGTGCGAAGAACTTCCCATGGATCGCCATCGATATCTTCGCCGTTGCAACTCGCCCGTCCACCCGCAACTATGCAGGTGCTGAATGGATCGCAGGTCACATATGAGTAACGCCCGAGCAACTCATGCGTTGCTGCGCTATCGAGAAACGAGAGGTGCGGTCGATGCGCGAGACATTGCACCGCTGTAATAGGCTCAATCCACTGTAGTTCACGGACGTGCATCGCCTATGAGTCACCGCTGACTGGCGTGCTGTTAGACACGCTTCGATTATGATCCCGACCACAACGAGAGCGACGCTGGTCGGAGCGCCGCAAGCTCTCGAGATTGACTGTCAGACTAAGCCCTGTCGGGGGATACGATGCGCGGACTAAGTTGGACTCCGCCTGCCGCTGAGACGAAACGCGCATCTGTTGATACGTCATAGTCGGCCGCGAGGCGCAGCTCGCGCAGCGGTCGTGCTCGCCTGATCGATTCCTGGTAGAGCTCATGCGCTTTGTAGGCTGCGAGTTCCGTCTCGTTGTCGAACTCACCATAGACCACGACGTCGATATCGTTGCCAAACTGTTCGGCCTTGCGATTGCGAGCAATCTCGAGCCGCCGGGCATGCGAGATCGTGGTGAGAAGCGACAGGCCTTCGATCATTTGGTCGATATGGGCCTTATCTTTGGCGGTAAACAAGACGATGTGACGGATCATGGATGGCCATAGGTTAAATCGCGAGCAGATCGCATAGCTATCTTGGAATCGAGCCCGCTGCAACGCTAGTGCCACATGCCGCCTCGCGCGGCAAACAGACAGGGTTTGACACTCTTGCGATGGCCTGCGGCCTGAAGCGGAGCCCGCCAATCTCATTCTGGTCAGGACGCGGGAAGGGCAAGGCGCTCAATCGTTTGAATGTGGCGTGCGAGCAGGTTGCAGGCTTGATCGACGTTGCGCGCTCGCAGTGCCTGCAGAATCAGGCGGTGATCCTGATTGGATCGCGGTCGCCCCCCAGCATTGCGCGCCATCGCGAACACCAATCGCGAATTCGCAAGCTGTAGTCCGTCGAGACTGGCGAGCAGGCGCGGCATCGCGCACGGCGCCACCAGCGCCTGGTGAAAGGCGCGGTTGGCCATCTCAAAATCCTGAATCGTCTGGGCGTTGTCTCCTTCAATCAGGGCAAGCTCAATTCGTGCCAAATGGGTGGATGTGAACTTTGGCGCCGCATTGCGCAATGCGACCACTTCGAGCGCGGCACGCATCTCGGCGATCTCTTTCACTGAATTGGTATCAAGCGGGGCAACCCGAACGCCACGACGGGGCACAACGACGACAAGATGTTGCGCCTCCAGTTGCCGAAAAGCCTCGCGAACCGGGACGTGGCTCGAGTTGAACTCCCGCGCGACATGATCCTGCCGCAGCGGGGCATCTGGCTGGATGGCGCCGCTGATGATGCGCTCTCCGATTGACTCGGCAATGCGCCAGGCAACAGTCGTACTCTCGCCGTCGACCATCATAGATTATCTATCAAAAAAGTGGGTGCGTTTGCGGGCGTCGTGGATTAGCATCAAGATGAAGACCAACGATCATAGATAATCGCCGGTATTATCTATGATCTTTCATGGTAAGGAACGCAAGTCTAAATGATTGCCTCTGGGAGAGTAGAGCGGAACGACAGTAGAAACGGCGCTCAGGTTCGCAGTAACTGGGAGCGCGCCGAGGCCCAAGCGCTCTATAGCCTGCCGTTTACCGACCTGATGTTTCAGGCGCAGAGCGTTCATCGCGACAACTTCGATCCAAACCACGTCGAAACCGCAAGCCTGCTCAGCATCAAGACGGGCGGCTGTCCGGAAGATTGCGGCTACTGCTCGCAGAGCGCGCATTACCAGACCGGTCTGAAAGCGACCCGCCTGATGGATTGCGCCGATGTGGTCGCCAGCGCACAGGGCGCCAAAGATGCCGGCGCGAGCCGCTTCTGCATGGCCGCGGCCTGGCGCAGTCCAAAAGACCGCGATCTCGATCAGGTCTGCGATATGGTTAGCGCGGTCAAAGGTCTTGGAATGGAAACCTGCGTCACGCTCGGCATGTTGACTCCGAACCAGGCCGTACAGCTCTTTGAGGCTGGACTCGACTTCTACAATCACAACGTCGACACCTCGCCGGAGTTCTACGGCAAGATCATCAGCACCCGTACTTTGCAGGATCGCATCGACACACTCGCACATGTTCGAGAGGCCGGCATCAAGGTGTGCAGCGGCGGCATTATCGGCATGGGCGAGCGCGTCGAGGATCGTGTTGGCATGCTCGTGCTGCTCGCCAATCTCCCCAGCCATCCGGAGAGCGTTCCAATCAACATGTGGAACGAGGTCGAGGGCGTGCCGGTCAACGACACCGCGGAGCGTCCCGAACCCTTTGCGCTGGTCCGCCTGGTGGCGACCGCTCGGATCATGATGCCGAAGAGCGTCGTGCGGTTGTCCGCTGGACGGCAGTATATGACCGATGAACTGCAGGCGCTGTGCTTTTTTGCCGGCGCGAATTCGATCTTCATCGGCGACACGCTCTTGACCACGAAGAACCCGCAGCGCGATCGCGACACGAACTTGCTGGACCGGCTCGGCATCGCGTCCAGCCTGGCCTGAATCAATCAGAGCAGCGCGCGCCGCGCACAAATCCAGCTTGGGCGAGAAATGCAGATTACGTTGATGAAAGGCAAAATCCATCGCGCCTCGGTCACCGAAGCCGACCTGCACTATGAAGGTTCGATTTCGATTGACCGTGCGCTGCTGAATGCTGCGGGATTCTTGATCAACGAACGCGTTGAAATCTACAACATCGACACTGGAGCGCGGTTTGCCACCTATGTGATCGAAGCGCCTACAGGGTCAGGTATCATAGGTCTGAATGGTGCGGCTGCCCGTCTCGCCATGCCCGGAGACGAAGTTATTATCGTTGCATATGCCTCCTTTGACGAAGCCGACGCAAAAACGTTCAAGCCGCACGTTGTGCTGGTCGACCGAGACAATCGCATCTTGCCAGGCTGAAGCCGCGGGCCCGAAGTTCTTCCCTGCCATCAGAACCCTTGAGACACCAATCATACTCTCCGAGTGAAGAATGAATCCAATCCATGCGACCAAAGTTGCCGACTATGTCGCAGCCTTGCATGCCCTGAAAGAAGATGACCGGCTGCGCGGCCTCAAGCGGCGCGCGGGGATCGATTTCGCGTCGAACGACTATCTCGCGCTGGCGAACGCGCCGCGCATGAAAAAGGCTGTCTTGGACGCGATCGAGGCCGGTACACCGATCGGTGCCGGCGGGTCGCGGCTTTTGCGCGGCAATTGCGAGGAGCACGAACGTCTCGAAGCAGAAGCTGCAAGGTTCTTTGCGGCGGAGACAGCGCTTTTCTTTGGCGGCGGTTATGTTGCAAATTTCGCTGTCCTGACAACGCTGCCGCAGCGGGGCGATTTGCTCGTTCTCGATTCTCTGGTGCACGCGAGTATTCATGAAGGCGCGCGAGCTGGCCGGGCCGACTTTCGGACAAGCGCGCATAACGATCCGGAGTCGGTCGAAAGCGCGATTCGTGACTGGCGGGCCGGTGGCGGAATGGGCCGGATCTGGATCGTGGTCGAAAGTCTCTACAGCATGGACGGCGACTTTGCGCCTCTCAAGGATATGGTCGCGCTCGCCGACCGGCATGATGCGTTCCTGATGGTAGACGAGGCCCACGCAACAGGCGTTTACGGCGAGCAGGGACGAGGACTCACCGCGCCCTATGAGGGACGCGAAAATCTGCTGGTCGTTCATACCTGCGGCAAGGCGCTGGGCGCGGCCGGCGCGCTCGTCACTGCGTCCGGCGTGCTACGAGACTTTATGGTCAATCGTTGCCGTCCATTCATCTTCGCGACCGCGCCATCGCCGCTGATGGCTGTCGCCGTGAGGGAGGCGATTCTGATCCTGCAGCAGGAACCCGAGCGACAGCAGCGTCTCACCAAGCTGGTCGCGTTCTCGCATCGGGAGATGAGAGAGCGCGGCTGGAAAAGTCCTTCGGATTCGCAGATCGTACCATGCATCGTAGGCGACAATGCGCGCACGATGCGGCTCGCCTCTGCATTGCAGGCTCGCGGGTTCGATATCCGCGGAATCCGGCCGCCAACCGTGCCGGCGGGCACGGCCCGGTTGCGAATTTCACTGACGCTTAACGTGGGGGAGGACGGCGTGCGTGCAATGCTCGATGCCTTGATCGAGGAGACGAAAGGCGAGCTTCAATGAGTGTCAAAATCGTCGTGACGGGCACAGGTACCGGAATTGGAAAGACCGTGTTTTCCGCGGGGCTCGCCAATCTCCTCGGAGCGGACTATTGGAAGCCGATTCAGGCCGGCCTCGAGGGAGAAACCGATACCGAGGTCGTCTCTTGTCTTGGCGGCCTCTCGGCCGATCGCATCCTGCCGGAACGCTACCGCCTTCAGACCCCCGCTTCTCCCCATCATTCTGCCGAACTTGACGGAGTTCGCATCGAGGCGGATTTGCTCGATGTGCCCGATACCGGGGAGCGGCCATTGGTGATCGAGGGCGCGGGCGGGCTGATGGTGCCGCTGAGCGGCGACACACTCTACATTGATATCTTCGAGCGATGGCGGCTTCCAGTGGTGCTTTGCGCAAGCACAGCGCTGGGCACCATCAATCACTCGCTGCTGTCGATAGAGGCTCTCCGAAAACGTGAGATCCGCATTCTTGGAATGGCCTTCATTGGCGAAAGAAATGCTGAGACTCAGGTTGCGATTCGCGAGATGGGGCGGGTGCGCTGGCTAGGGCGATTGCCATGGCTTTCTCCCCTCACGGCAGACACGCTGCGGGCCGCATTCCAAGCCTCATTTCGTGCTGATGATTTCAATCCGTGATGCCGAAGATAAGGTCGCCGATCTGGCATCCGTTCACGCAACACGCGCTTCAAGGCGAAATGACAAAGGTCGTGCGTGCTGACGGTGCTTATCTCCACACCGCAGACGGGCGCCGTATTATCGATGCAATCTCATCCTGGTGGGTCGTAACGCATGGTCATTGCCATCCCCATATTGTAAGCGCCATTCAGGAACAAGCCGGTAAGCTCAATCAGATCATCTTTGCCGGCTATACCCACGATCCGGCTGAGGAGCTTGCTGCGCAACTGTTGAAAGTCGCACCCCGTGGTCTCGACTATGTCTTCTTCTCCGACAGCGGCTCCACCAGTGTCGAAGTCGCCTTGAAGATGGCACTCGGGTATTGGCATAATATCGGTCAGCAGCGAAGACGCATTGTCGTAATGCAACACTCCTACCACGGCGATACGGTTGGGGCGATGTCCGTTGGTGCCAGAGGCGTGTTCAACGCGGCGTACGGGCCGCTGCTGTTCGATGTTACCTCGATCCCGTTCCCAGCGAGCGGTCGTGAGCAGGCGACACTCGCTGCGCTCGAGTCCGCGTGTCGAAACGAAATGCCAGCCGCCTTTATTGTGGAGCCTCTGATATTTGGGGCAGGCGGGATGCTGATGTACCCAGCCTGGGTGCTAACAGCGATGAAGCGGATCTGCGAGGCGTCGGACGTCCTGTTCATTGCCGACGAGGTCATGACGGGCTGGGGCCGCACCGGATCGCTATTTGCTTGCGAACAGGCCAATGTCACGCCCGATATCGCTTGCTATTCGAAAGGTCTCACGGGAGGGGCGCTCCCACTCGCGGTTACGCTCTGCCGTGCGGACATTTTCGACGCGCATTATTCGAAAGATCGCATGCGTACGTTCTATCATTCGAGTTCATATACGGCGAATCCGGTAGCCTGTGCCGCTGCAAAAGCGAACCTGGATCTTTGGTGGTATCAGGACTCCCGCGAGCGCGCCGCTTCGCTCGCCGCCATGCAAGAGCGGGCAATTGAGCCATTCCGCGCCGATGCGCGCTTTGAAAACGTTCGTCGTTCCGGAACCATCACAGCGCTTGATTTGAAAACGAGCGATGGCGGCTATTTGGCGGACATCGGTCCGAAGCTTCAGGCTTTCTTTAACGACCGAAATCTGCTGCTGCGCCCGCTCGGCAATACCATCTACGTGATGCCGCCCTATTGCGTCACCGCGGCAGATCTCGACGAAATCTACGCTGGCATCAGCGATGCTGCCGATGCGCTGGTTTGAAGGCGCGCTTCTCGAGTTCGGACTCGCGCTCCACCTCCGTAGCAATTCTCGTCACAGAAAGAAGGCCGAAAGACGTTCTGTACAAAGCACGCTTGCGTTAATGAAGTCCGTGACTTCCCGGGAATTGACCAATGAAGCTTGGGAGTGACGGACCATGTCGGTGGCGCAAGCCGGCTTGATGGCTCGCAGTTCCTGACGTCAGTCCGCATCAGATTTTCGATCTTGCTGCCGTCGCGCTCGCTCCCAGGATGGTAACGAGGCAGGACCCGTGCTGACCGCAGGTCGCCAATAGTAGAGGCGTTGAAATCCACCGAAGAAGCCGGAGATCCAACAGGATTTGAGCGCGATAACGGGACGTGTTGCATTGATGGATTGTCCGAAGTGCTCCAATATGAAGCTGAAACGACGCAAGTGTGAAGCCGAGACAACGCTCTCATGTGACCGAGACTAGTTGCAGACAATGTCTGGGGAGCAAAGGCGCAAGATCTGGTAAAGTCAGCGTGCCCCAGCCAGAACATGGGGCAACGCCGCCGGGAGATATGATGTTGGACCGTGACGGTGACTTGATCTTTCAACTTCTGCTTTACCTTAGTCTAGTGCTTATTGTTGGGTCTCTGATGGGCTTAAGCGCGATGGGGATTGCAGCATGGTCGAGCGAATGACCGTCAGCAAGTATCAGTTCGCGTGCGAGCTGCGGCAGTTGATCGAGAAGCACATCGGCCCGTCGAGCACGTTCGAAGACTACGTCCTCATAATCGGGGAGCTGGAAGGGGCGAAGAACAGGCTGGAGCTGGAGTCCGAGAAGTTCTCGGACGAGGAGGTTGACGCCTGCGAATTATAGCGAGCGCGCACAGATCTGGTAGGCGGAGGATAGTCCCGCAGGATATGTCGATTGAGCAATTTGCGCCAGCAGCTCATCCTTCGGCATGAGATGCTGAGCATTCTAAGCCCGGTCGACTGGCCGCGAGCAATTATGATCGGGGTGAAGTGGCGGCGCTGCGCCGGCGGCGCCTCAGAATGACTTATCACTCGACTGAATGCCGGGTGCACTCGTTCCTCAGATTAATTCAGTGTTCGCACCGGCTGCCCTTGTAGGCGCACTTCCGGCGCTTGGAGATCAAGTCCTCGATTTCTATCCGGCAGGCCGCCCAGAACAGATCTGGCGCGATCTCGCCTTGCTCAAAAGGCGTCACGAAGATGCCTTCGGACCGACCGCGCGGAGAAGCGCCGCGTGAACTGCTCGTCGTCTTCCATACCATTTGCGGTGCCGTATAGGACAAAGTCAGCGTCGCCTCTGACTTAAGATCCAAACACGACTTCAGCTGACGATTTGAGGGCCTTCTTGAACTTGTCGATTATATCCGAACGCTCCCGCCCAGGTGACCAGGCCGCGATTTCCATCACCAAAGCGCTCTTCTGGAGGACGGGCAGAGGCTTCACCTCACCCCGGCGAGAGCGCAGTCACGATCCTCTTTCCCTGGCGATCGTAATCAACCTCGGCGCTATGATGACGCGTTGAAGGGATCGGATTCTTGGGGCCTCCCAAGTTCGGATGTGATCCCTGGTTCCCACCCAAAGTGAACGTGACTCAGGGGACGAACTCTTCGTGGTCGAGCTGCATCGGATGGATTCGAACCACCCTTGATCGACGGTTCACGGCCCGATCGATAGGAACGCGCGGGCAATTCATTTTGGTGAGCATCTTAGCGCGACTCTTTCCAGAATACCTTATGGGCGTCTCGGCGGGTCATACGCGGATTTCCGTCCATACAACGACCGAGATTGGGACATTCGGACTCAAGCCCTGTGGCGCGGCTGGGCTTTCTCTGAGAATCGCTCCGTCCGTCGTCGGGTCGCTTGGATCGGCTTTGGGATGCAGCGGCGGTGTGCGTAGCCGCCGAGGACGACAACACGCGGCCCGATCTGTCCGCAATGAATGCACCGCCTCAACTTGTGGCCCCAGGGATCTCTCGGTGGCATTGGCGCGGATCCTAGGGGGTTTCGCGCGGACGCCGGCGAACGGTCTCGCCGCCGTGCGGAAGCCTGATTGTCTGCATGGTCGGTCCCTCGATATTTTCCAATTGCTCAAGGTTGCTCTCGCCGGCGCGCCGCGCCTTGAGGTCGCGCGCGTGCTCGGCCGATGTCCGCGAGCCGCCGCGCCTGGCCCGCGCCTCGGCGCTCCTCAACGATGCCTTGCGGGATCGCTTGCTGGGCCGGGGTTGGCATGGTTGCGCCTCCTTGGTTTTCAGTCGGCGTCGCGGCTGGGGCGCCCTCCGTGATGATCGCAGAGCTCGAGGAATTGACCGCGAGCAACTCCCGCAGGCACTCCATGCGGGCGATCTGGAAAGGATAGGCAGGCTTGATCATCGAGGCAGGTCTCTCTGATTGAATGAGAGGACGCCGACAATGAAGATGATGAGGAGCGTGCACGCGAAAAGTTTTATCAGCGGTCTGGACTGGTCGTTGACCGCATAACCCAAGTCCGCGCCATAGATGCGTGCCATCTGGCGATGGGCGCTGCTGACAAAGGCCCGCTTGATGGAGCGTGCGGCAATGCATCAAGCGAGCAGTGCGAGGACGCGGGCTAAATAGTCATCCCTGCGGGGGCAGCTGCGGCCTGAGGGAAAATCCCCGCACCGCATTCCCTTTTGATCCCCGTGGCGGGAACAATCGATATCACCCTAGAAGCTGGCGAGGCATGGAGTCAATCTCCGGTCTGAAGCAGGCAAACCTGAAGTTGTTTGCCAAATAGGTCCACCGGGCCGAATAGTAATCGGCGCGAGTGGAGTAGCGGGTACCATGTCCGAGTAGCGCAGAAGGCGAGTTCGTGCTGCTCGCGAAAGCTAGTCGAACGTTGGTGCGCTGTTTGGTGACAAAATTGCACCCGCGGTTTTTGCCGCGACAAAGCCGCCGAACAGACCATCAAGTGGAGAGACGACCACGTCAGACTGCTCTCCCGCCCATAACAGATGCCGTTGAATTGCGTCGAAGACTACGGCCAAACGCAGGATTTCAGCATGGGGCGCGGCACTTTGCATTAATCAACATTGAAATATGATTACTGTCAGTAGAGAGGAAACACACATGCGATCGCAGCGCATATCTTCACGCCCAGCAACACCTCGGCGACCTCGGAATGTCGCTTCTCCTTGTGGGTTCGGCTCCAGCAGCAGAGCTCATGCTGAAAGTCAAATGGCGGGATTTTTTGTAGGAACCGCTCCAGTCCGAAGCCGAGACGACACACTCAGTTGAATGCGAGATTTGGTCGCTCGTTACGTACCCTGTTTGTCGGAGCAAAAGCCCCCAACTTCGCCATCGCCGCCGGAAACGAACGTTGCACAGTGGCGCACTGTTCTCGGCCAAGATGGCTTCCTGGAAGCGGCCTTGTCTCCAGGGGCCTGCCTCAAGCTGTAAGTAGCTATTCGAGCAGGAGAAATGTGAGAGAGCCTATGACACGCTATTTCTTCAATGTCGGCGGCAGCCGCCCATTTCAGGACACCCTCGGGGAAGAGTTGCTCGACGACAATGCGGCTTGGCAAGCTGCTCTTGATATAGCGCGCCATATTGCAGCAAGCCTAACGCCCGGCGACGACTATCGGCTTGAAGTAATGAATGCAGGTCGGCTGATCCATTCTATAGAGACAACCAAAGTATCTTACACTCCTGCTTTGGTTGATCTATCACACTAAGTGACGCTGACTCGGATGATCTCAGCTGCAGAGCTGGCCCACAACAGGGTTATGTCAGAAGTTCTCTTATGTTTCTGACAATGGAGTGTGATCCATGCCCCCTGAGCACGCCGGATTTTGGAAATCACCAAAGAACTGCCGAAGGCGCACCCATTGGTGCCAAGGCCCTGTTGCACCTTGGCAAGCGTGCTGCTGTCGATCAGGCCCTTTGGCGTCTTGCCCACCGTCGAGCATCGCCCCATCGACTAGCGGGAACGATCGCGCTCGGATTGGCCTGCGAGGCTGGATGGACGTGCCACGCCTCAGCTGTCCGTTCTCTTTTGCCCATTTTCGCGATCAAACAGTACCGCGAGGATTTGATCGTTCTCGAATGCCCGCAGCGCTACAAACACACATCCACAATAATCGGTGCCCAATCCGAAGCGGAAGTCCCAGAAGGAAACAACGCCGCTCACCGGGTATATTGGCAAGCGGCGTTGTGTATCAAACCGGGCCTGAAATATCCCCAGCACTTACCGGTTAGCAAGCGGGGATACCAGCACTCGAGACCCGAAGCGCGGGCGAAGCGTGGAAGACGAGAGGCCGCGACCCGAATTTGACGGCATCGCAGGTCCCATAACTCCCCGCGTGGCGGGGCGGATGATATTCGGCAACCGACAAGCCTGTTGGCTCGGAAGCGCCATCACACGCTTACGTAATACGCCTCGCCTCGGTCTCTGCGTGTCACGACGACGCAAGTCGTGCCCCGCAGGGGAGGCTGAGTCGTTGCCAGGTCCTGCGCTAGTCGCTCTGCCGCACGAAACGCTTGCAGCTCGCTTTCGAATGCAAAGCCGCCAGGATCGTCGATATTCTGCTTGCCCACAAGATTAAAGTAGAAACGAGCCATTGTTCGCTCACTCGATTGTACCTAGGGACAATGAATATTAGCGGGCCGCGAGGCAGAAAATCCGCAATGAATGGCCTCATATCGCCGGAACTCGACGCACCACGCTGCTCGTCCGGAGGTCGCTCTTGCTCAATTCGGCAATGGGCCGCTCCGCAGTTCACGGCTTTCAAAAGTTTCGAAGATACCTCAGTGCGGTGCTTGGGGGCGCCTCATGGCATGCGATCAGGCTAGAACGATGCTGCGCGACACGATTCTGCCGGCGACGGACCCCTGCAGCTCTTCACCATCGTCTATGATCGCGTCAACGAGAAGATGAAATAGGGACTGGAATTTCGAGCAAGGCGAGATGAATACGATCAATGGAGCGGCCGCGTCGGATTTGCCGCCCCGTTTTGCGCAAGTCTCCAGAGCGCATTTTTTGCTCGCTCTGGTTCCCATCTTCGCGAGGCTGTCCGCGGCGGCAGCCTGGCTCAATAGCGAGAAATTTGCCGAGGCGTCGCCGGCGCGCGAAGCTGCCTCACTGCTGGAATCGTCACCCGAGGTGAGGGCCATGCTTTCGCAGATCCAATCGGAGCAACAGAAGTTAAATGACGAAATCGCCGAGCTCGGCCGCGAAATTGGTGCGCAGCAGGCGGGCCTAGAGCGGATTTCAGATCAACTCGCGGCGTGATCTCCAATATCGATTCTCGGCAGAATCCGGCTGTACCTTCATCGCTTAACCCGGCTGCCTCTCCTCCGCCGGCATCTCCTCCGCCCGCTCATACGGTTTCGAAGCCGGCCAAGCGAGTCATGCGGCCGTCTAAACCGGAGGGGGCGGTATCAGTCGGAGGCGCGCCACTGAGCTCCGACGCAAGCTCGGACGAGCGTTGATCGCGGCCTGAACTCTCGAAGACGCTATCCAGACGACCAGAAACCGCTTCAATGCGCGGGCCGCTCCCTGACAAGTCGAGCTGCAAGTGCGCAGCGCGCAATCCATGCGCAAATGGTTAGTCTATCAAACATATGCTCACTGCAAGCGTAAACGCAGTGATCTAACGCGTCTCCAGGGACCACAATCGGTCCACTTGCTCGTCCGAAGCAGGCGCGTGGCGTACTTGTTTGTCAGTGACGGTTATGCGCCATGTTGAACCGAAGCACCTCCTCGAAGACGCGATTTCGCGCCTTTGCATCTGTGATCAATGCCGAGGCGGGCATAACGTAGAGATGCAGTGGAATATCGTCCGATGCTCCGATGGCGAAGTCATCATAGACAACTCGCTCACTCAAAGAAAATACGTCTTTGAATCCAGTTCTCTTCATGTCTTTGTAGAATTCGTCGTCAATCTCAACCACTGAGAAGGCAAAGACCTCTCTTAACGTTTTGATCCGGTCAACCAGTTCAGCGGCGTACAGGCGGCACTGGAGGAGAGCCTTGTTGTTCTCAAAAATATCCGCGCCGGGCTTCTTAAATTCGACGATGACAAGCTTGTTTGGGCGGCCTTCGTTGTCCTTAGAAAAGAACGCCGCAACGTCGGGCTTGCGTTGCTGCTTCGATTCTGTCTCCGCACCAACTTCGCGGACTATTCTTACCAAGGTCTCATCGCTATAGATGCTGCTGTAGGACAGGAATTTGTCGTCCACCAGCCAAACGTTGTTTTCGCGGATATCGTCTCCGTCGCTTCTCTTGCGCAGGATCGCGTTGTGGAGAACGTCTTCCGCTGACTCTCGCGGCATTTTGGCCAGTGAATCGATCAGCAGGGCGCGATGGATGATGAACCGCGCCAAGTCGTCACTGGCGAGGTGGGAAATATCGTCGAAATCGACCTTCCGGCCTTCTTCTATGGCCTCGACGATCTGGTCTTCGCGTCTCGCTTGTTGCGCTCTGTAGGTTTTGACGATCTCGTCCGCGTCTAGCATGGCGGCGTCCCCGTGCAGCGACTCGATCGTGATGAACGGGTAGTATTTCCTCAATTTGTCAATGTTTCCGAGTTTGAACGCATCAATATCCCCTTCCGCCGTCTCGTTGATCATGGCTAGGCATTCTTCGTGAATACGCGGCATGAGCTTTTCGCGGCTAATCGGCGACACCAGATCGGTATCTGCATCGGCCTTTGGTATTTCGAGCTTCTGGCGTTCGATATTAGAGCTTCGGTTCAGATAGTTCGAAGTGATCGAGATCAAGTAGCGGCAAATGTCGAACCGCTTGCTGATCTGATACTCCTCTACGCAAAGTTCATCCGCGCAAAGCATTGCAATGATGCCTTTTCGCGGCGCATCTTCACGAAAGAGATAACAATCGAAGATCTCACCGCTGACCTCAAAGGTCCTAGTCTTCAAGGCCTCGATGTGCTCGCCCGAAAATATGAAATCCTCAGTGAACGGCTGCTTGGAGTTATGGGTGAATTTGATCGCTATAATTTGGCCAGCCTGTTTCTTCAGAAACAGCAAAAGCCGCAGATCGTCGCACATCGAATTGACGAGCTTAGCGACCTGTGTGTTGATCTTCTCCCTCAGGTCGGTGAGGGTGATCGTCGTTTTCTGCGACCCGGATGAGGTCGTTCGCTTAACATCGTCCGGCTTGAAGTCGGGTGTATAGCGAAATTCGACTAGCTGTGCGGAAAGCTGACTCCGGATCTCGACCCGACTGGCATATTTGAGGAACGCAAGGCGGCCGACACCTTTGCCGCCGATATCGTCTTTGTGGCCCGTGCAGATCTCGTCGAAATAATTAAGATTGTCCTGCGTGAAGCCTTCGCCGTCGTCGCAAATAGTTATCCTGTCGAGGACCGTGCGCTCTTCGTCGCCGAACAACCCCGACTGCCTCTCGAACCACAGATCGACTGAAATGGTTCTTGCACCGGCCTGGATCGAATTCGTGACGGCCTCGCGGATGACGTCCCGCGCTGTGACGCCGCCCTTATAGTGTTCGGCAATAAATTTCTTTAGATTGATCCGGGCCATAACGACTGTCTAGTGAAACGGACTAGGGCAGACAAGTGCACCGCCAGAGTGTGTGCAACAAAAACTCTATAATTCAGATGAATCAGCATGCACCGGACGAACCTGGCAGCACAAGAGCGGTGTGCCCGGCGGATGGAGGGCGCGGGCCGCCTCCGCCTTCCCATGTCACCCGGCTTCACTACCCGGGTTTGGCGCTCATAGTTGCCGCGCCCATCATGGCTGCGGCATAGAGAATCCGGCAGTTTTTGCGGTGATGACTGACCCCACGCCTTCCGCGGCGGACATTAGGCGGAGTCAGAGGTCGGCGGCGAGATTCGGGCCGATCTTGCGCATGGAGATCATATGGTTGGTGCCGCGCCTGATCTGCAGCCAACGATCGGTGCGGACGAATTCGTCGTCATACCAGCCGTTGGCGATGGTCCCGTTGATGTTTGCCGCCTCGAGATGACGGCTTCGCCAGGGACGAGCCGGGGTCCCGAGCGTTGTTCGTGCTCGACCTGGACGATCTGAAGATCGTCAACGATACGTTCGGCCATTTAGCGGGCGACGCATTGATCCGCACCGCCGCGACCAGGATTTCGCGGGCAATGGTACCCGATGTGACTTTCCGGCTCAGCAGCGGCAAATCCGCGGTCATCGTCCAGGCATCGGATGCGCTCGCCGATCTCGAGGCGGCTGCGGGCAGCATTCTCGGCGAGCTTGAGGCGCCCGCCGTGTGCGAAGGCCATTCGGTCGTGCCGCGCGGGACGATCGGCGGGGCGGTTCTCGGGCCGTCGGAAGCTACGACGGTTTCGGTGAACGAGGCGGCCGACTTCGCGCTCTACCATGCCCAGGAGACCGGCCGCGGCGGCTTTGTCCGCTATTAGCCTACATCGGGACGAGGATCACGCGCCGTCGGGACGCTATTCGCGACGTCGCGAATGCTTTGGCGGAGGAGCGGATCGAGGCGTATTACCAGCCGATCGTGACGCTGGATACGAACGAGATCGTCGGCCTGAAAGCCTTATATCGGATGAGGACGATTGACGGTGAGATGGTCCCGGCGCAGGCGTTCCGCGAAGCGACGACGGATGCCCATGTCGCGGTCGGCTGACCCAGTGCATGCTGGGGAAGGTCGCCGAGGATATCGCCTTCTGGCCGGGCCAAGGCTGCCGATCAACCACGTCGCCGTCAACGTGTCGACGGCGGATTTCTACACCGCCAGGCGAAAAGCCGAGGGCGCCTTCGGCCGCGCCGGCATCAGTCTCGAACATCTGATAATGGAGGTGAGCGAGGACTCTATATCGGGGCGGCGGGGCCGGGTGGTGGCGCGCGAGATCGCGGCGCTCAGGTGGCCGGCGTCCGGGTGACGCTCGACGATTTCGGGACGGGCCGCGCCTCGCTGACGCATCTGGTCAACGTGCCTGTCGACTTTATCAAGATCGACCAAGCCTTTATCGGCCGGCTGTGGCCCGAGGATCCGAGCCTGGTGATCGTCGAGGGCCTGATCGACATTGCGCGGCGCCTTGGGGTGTGCGTCATCGCCGAGAGAACCGAGGCGGAGGTCCAGGCAAGACAGCTCTGGGCGATAGGCTGCGAGGTTCGGGGCTTTGCCTTTGCGCGCGCGGGAGATCGCGACGCGACAGCCACTCTGATGCGCCGGCACGCCACCGGCGTCAAGGGGGCGACGCCGCTCTATGCCGGGCGCGACGCGACTCTTCGCGAGGCCGAACCGGCAGCGACCGCCTCGCGTCGGACAGCGGCAGACTGAGGCGACCGGCAGAATCCCGCGGCTGCGCGGCGGGAAGCCGGAACTCCGTAGAAAGGCGTTTCAGGATTTCAGAGCGCGAGCGTCGCGCAAACGCGATACGCAGAAGCTCCTTGCCGGCAAGGGACGGAGCAATTCTTCTTCCGGGCTGGTCAGGTCGAGCCAGGCCATGCGCTGATCCCACCGCAGCACGGCCAAGGCGCCCCACGAAGGGCCCGCCGCGCATGGCATTTTTCGTTCCTTTCAGGACAGGCGCGAATTGAGCAGACTGGTGTCGATGACATGCGACCCACTTCGCGCGCCCATGCTTGCGGTAAAACGTTGCGCAGAACCTTGCCCGAAATATGTATAATAGATGGGCAGAAGGGGCGAGGCGCGCCGCAGGCGGCGCCAGAACGGAGCATGATGGCCGATCTCAATCTTGCGGATCGACTGAAGCGGATAGAGCAGCTCGAGGATGAGCTGATGCGAAAAGGTGCGGGCGTCCTCGGCGCCGGGGCCGACCTCTCGCATGCCGACTTCTTCATTTTTGGCGCGATGCGCCGGACGTTGGCGCAGGCCCGCGGTTTCCGCGACCTTATCAATGCTCGCAATTTTCCCTGCGCCGCCGCCATTTTGCGTCTGCAGCTCGACACGGCAATGCGGGTCCATGCGCTGTCGATTGTCGATGACGTGGATTCGGCGTGCGAGGCCGTTCTTGACGGCGAGCAGTTCAACCGGCTCAAGGACCGGGACGGGAACAAGCTATCAGACGCGCATATTCGTAAGAAGCTCGCGGAAACGCATCCGTGGATCAGCCCGGTGTATGAACGCGCCTCGGAGTTCGTGCATCTATCGGGAAAGCATTTCGAGGTGTCGATCGCCCGTACGGACGACGAAACGCGCATGGCGTACTTCCAGATCAGTGGACATGACCCTCATCGAAGTGACGAAACCTACTTCGAGGCCGTCG
Organism: Bradyrhizobium sp. 35; assembly: GCF_023073215.1. NCBI lineage: Bacteria > Pseudomonadati > Pseudomonadota > Alphaproteobacteria > Hyphomicrobiales > Nitrobacteraceae > Bradyrhizobium > Bradyrhizobium sp. 35. The sequence goes on along the minus strand of NZ_JADPJC010000152.1, from coordinate 10,730 downwards.
ACACTTTCTTCGAAGCGACTAAACTGGCGGGGATGTTGCTTCTCGCCTTCTGGACAGCGCGCCATCGGCGGGAAACTGTGATGGCCTCGATGCCGAAGGACGGCGCCTGAATCGTTGCGAGCGGCAACGTCCTGACATTCACGTCGCAAATTGGCACGAGGGCTTGCTTGCCGCCCCGGGCCAAAAGGGGGGATATTGCAAACAAGCGACCAGTTGCCGCGCATCTTCCAGGCCAATCTGGCGCGGCTGTTTGAAAGGGTGATTCAGCCCGCAATGGAGGCTCTGCCGGTCCACGCGTCGCCCGAATGCGGCGAAGCGGCGACGATAGAGCAATTTCTCGATCGCGCCGCAGCGCAGGTCGACAACTATACCGCCAACGAGGCGGCTAAGGCGTTCAGCCTGACGCTCGCCGCGATCTTCGAGCGCCAACTAAGCATCTGGGCGCGGGCCATCTATCGCGGCGATGCGATCGACCTGCCGAAGTCGCCCGGCTTCCAGGAATTTCTGACGCTCTGCGCCGAACGCACCGGCATCGACCTCGATCAGGGCGCGTTGGGGGCCGATCTAACCGAGATGTTCATGGCCGCCAATGTCGTTCGCCATGGCGAAGGCCCTTCGTGCGAGAAGCTGAAGACGATCGCGCCCGCGCTGTGCGACGATGCTGCCAACGACTATCACGATCTCCTGGCGGGGCCGCGGATCGCGAGCGAGCACCTCAGGATCCGGATGCGCGACCTGATTCGCTACATTTGGGCGACGACGCGGTTCTGGGGGTTGGCCGATCCTCTGCCGATGGCTGTGACGGATCCGCCGTATCGGGTCGCAAGGGGCGGGGACATCGTATGACCGACGCCGAGGAGTTCGACGATGAGCGAGACGATCAGCCCCGCTACCGTGAGGTCGCCGAGATCGGAACGAGTGATCTTTATGAAGCCTTGATCAGTTTGGCCGGCTTTGCCGAGAATCCTTACCTTGCGATGCAGGCGAACCAGCTTTGCCTCGTCGACAATACGCTGAACGCGCTCGAGGATGAGGTCATGAGCCACCAGTTCGATGATGAGCCCCCGCGCGGGAAGATCGCGTTGCTGGGCGCGCTCTCACCGATGTGGATCTATGCCGCTTACGAGTTACATCGGACTTGGCGTCAACGATGCGAGGAGGTCATCAAGCTCGCCGAGAATTCGGGTATCGATCTCAAAGCTGCCCATCTGGAACGAGCGCTGGGATATCGCCACTACGATCGCGAGCTGCGCGCGCAGCAATTGCGCGACGCCCAGCAGCGACCCGAGCTTGTCGAGCAGATGCGCCTCGACCTGCGGCGGACGGAGATGGGCTTCACCACGCTCGAATTCATCCGGGTGGCGCTCGCCAAGCATGAAGTGAGTAAGAAGGGCAACAAGAAGCCAATCGCGTTCGCGCCAGGTCTTGCGCGTCCGAATCGCTGGTGCGGCTCGATGGAATATGAGTTGAGCAATGGTGGTGCGATCATCAGCTACGTCACGCGCCGCGACATCGCCGAGACCATCCGATTCATCCCAGAGGCGGAGAATCCAAGCGACGAGGATCTGGCCGGCTTGCGAGCCTATATGAACCCGCCCGATGTCGAAGCGCTGGGCGGCTGATGGGATCATGAGCGGCCAGCTACCACCGCGACCCGGGAAGACCAAGGCCTTCGACCTGCTCGCGTCGGTGGCTGCTTTTGCGCGCGAACACGCCATCGCGCTGAACGATCCGTCGCTGGTGGCGCGATTCATCGCCGACGCTGGTCCCAAGCTGAAGGAGGCATTGGCAGACCCGACTCTGATCCACGGCTGGCGAACCGAGCGCCTGTTCGAGGCGACGGTCCTCAGCCTGGGGCGTTTTCGTTTACTGAAGACTGAGGACGCCGGCCCCGTTCATGCCGCTGGCACCTTCCGCGCTCCGGATTTCCGGGTGGTCCTCGACGAGGGCGAGCAGTGGCTGGTCGAGGTCAAGAATGTCCGGATCTGGGATCCGTTCAAGCAGGAGACGCGGATGTCCGCGGCCTATCTAGCTTCGCTGCAGGCCTATGCAGACATGGTCGGAACGCCGGTGAAGCTGGCGATATTCTGGTCGCTGTGGAACATCTGGACGGTCATTTCCCCGGATCGCTTTCGCACCCAAAATGGCGGTCTTCGAGTCACGATGAAGGATGCGGTTCTCGCTAACGAGTCCGAGCGGCTCGGCGAGGTGATCATCATGACCAAGCCACCGCTGCGGCTTGTGCTTGGGGCAGCGACCGATATGCCGCGATCGCTGAGCCCTGAGCGGCTGGCCAACTTCATCATCGGATCAGCGAAACTTTTCAGCGGTGACGTCGAGCTGACCGATCCCAGGGACCGAAAGCTCGCAGAAGTGCTTCTGTTCTATGGCGAGTGGTCTACCGAAGGTCCGCTTGCAGTGACCGACGGCGGCGAGTTCGCCGGTGTTGAGTTCGTCGCCACGCCGGAAGAACCTTCCGACCAGGGTTGGGATGGCATTGGCTGGGCGAGCCGGATTTTCAGCCGTTATTATGCCGCGCAGACCATCGATGGCGACCAGGTCATCCAGCTCCATGGCGAGGCGGCGCCGGAATGGTTTGCGCCGCTATCGGATTGGGATTTCAAGAATAGCAAGTTGCCGCTTTTGCTGGGGCGGGTTCAGGCGCCGGACGATCGGGCGGCCTGCGATCCGGAGTTGTCTGTATGACGCCCGTTTCTGCGGGCATCGTCTGGCCGGGCTGCTTTCCGGCATAGGCTTAGTCGTCATCAGCCGGCGGCTCAGGGGGCGGCGGCACCCAGCCGTCGGACTGCAGGAAGGTGAGAACGTCTTCGTATTTGTCGATCCGGCGCATCCGAACAATGTGTTGATAGAAGCGATTCCGTGCGTCATGGCTCGGCCGGTCGGCGGGCGTCGCGTTGCGCAGCAGAGCAAGCAGAAACGTATCTGTCTCGGCTGCGTCCCAGTTCTGTCCGTTGTCGATCACGGCATCGAGGAGCTGGTCGAGTTGCTGGCCGTTGAGGCGGCCGGCGAATGGCGTGATGAGGTCGCTGAAGTTCGCTTCTGATCTACGCCAGCTACCAGAGCCTTGATATTCTTCGACTGCCCGGGGCCACAAGTCGGCGAGCGGCTGTGAGGCGACCGCGTTGACCAGGTGTTCTCGATCGAGGCCGGCGATGACGGCTAACAGTGCTGCGCGGAATTGCGGGACGGTGACGCCAGCCAGGATGCGATAGTCGGTGAGGACGGCGGAGACGGCGTTGTTGACCGTCGCCTGCAGGGCTGTCCGTGTCGCCTCTTGAAGCTGGGGCCAGAAATCCGGAAAAGCAGCGATGAATGCAATGGCGCGGGGCCGGTTCCCCGGCTCGAGATTGTCGATCAGCCTGAGGATGGCCGCAAAGATGTCCGGCCAAGCTTGAGGGGCGCGGTCACGCACAGTGACCAGCGAGGGGATGATCTTGCGATGGAGCGGCTCCCACTGCACCGGTACGCCCTTGAGAAGGGATTTTGCGAGCACCGTGCCAAAATTGCGGACGTTCTGCGCGCGAACCCGCGCGAGGTAGCGTTGCTCGACGTAGTCGAAGATGCGCTCATAGGCCGTTGGAAAGCCCGGTGACTGAACGTCGACGTCGTAGAGGTCGAAGATCGCCTTGCCCTGCAGAGGTTCCTGCGACAGCACGAGATCGACCGCGTTGACGAGATGGAGCCGCACCAGCTCCGGCGATGGCTCGAAGAGATCGGCCTCGGCTGAAAAAGCCGGGTGGGCGCAAAGATGTCGATCCTCGCGAAGGCGCTCCAGATGCGTTCGGGCAATGCGGTTGACGACCTGCGTGTTTGCCGTCGCATCTTCGAGGATGCCTGCCTCGAGCTGCAGCAGCTTGGCGATATCGCCCGCGGCAGTGGCGTTGTCCCATGATTGCAGAAAGGCCGTCGCGGCCGCATCGCCCATGGCGCTGAGCTCGCGGTATTTTGCGATCAGATCGTAGGCGAGAGCAACCCAGGCGGACGTGAGTGCGCCGCGCAACGCACCTGCCTTGTAGGCCTTCACAGCGTCGAGAAAGTGCACCTTCGACTGGAGATGCCGAATTCGGGTGATGAGTATGTCGAGATCTACAAATCCAGAGTCCACGGTTCTCTATCCAGGGGGTGTAATGTGCTGAGATAATATCACCCTGTCATACGCTACCGAAAATCCCGCGTCTTCACCTTAATGGTATCGATGTGGAGGTCGAGCATGTAAATGTCGCGCGTTCGCGGGCCCTTAGGGGGAAGCCCACACGGATCGGGACCGGAGCTGCCGTTGCGGACCTAGTCGCTACGGCCGTGAGGCGGCGGAAACGCCGCATTGCGACTGTCGACGATGGCAAGATCGGCCGAGAGGTTGGTGATACGCTCAGCGACGAGGTGAATGACGTCGTACTCGCGCTGGATACGGCCGCGAATCGCCATCATGCTGGCCGACAGGACGGGCGCGGCGGTTGGCCTCGAGCACCTTTGCCCAGCTGCTACGGCGACCGCTCAGGGCGCAATTCTTTGTTCATTTCGGGCTGACCGGACGCGGGGAGTGGAAATCAAGCCTTGCGGCCTTCGCTAACCGCGGCCTGCGCGGATCGCCGTTTAAAGATCATCTTAGCCGGAGTGTCTGATGCGAGGTCGAATGGCGCCCACGTCATGTCATCAACGAGTCGGTCCCGTCCGCAGATCATGTGCCGGACCTTTGGAAAGTGCGCGAACTGGCCCGCGACGCTGCGGTTGAAGCCGTGCGCCAGCTCGATCGGCATCTCCCCGTTCATGAAGGCTCCATCGAAGTCGCCGACGACGACCAGGATCAGCGTGTGCGGGTCGACCGCCAGCACGCGCTGGAACGGCACCATTCCCGGGAGGGGCAAATCCATCGCGGCATGTGCAGGAGCAGGCGCGGGCAGCACGGGCGTGGTCGAAGACCGGAGCGGGATCGGCGACCGTGCCACCTGGATCAGCGAACGGTCATAATCGTCTGCGAACGAGCGCAGGGCCATCACGTTGAACATGAGCTTCGCAAGATCTGGGTCGGCGCGCAGGGTCGTGTACATCTCCCGCTCTTCCTGGGTGAACTCCATCTCGGAAGAAGGATCGGCCGCCATCGCGGCGAGCTCTGCGCTCGTTTGAAGATAGTGGGGTGTGCGGCCCTCGAGATGCCGAACGAGCGAATAGAGAATAGGCCGGTCGGTCTGGTCGAGGTCGGCCGAGCGTCCACCGACAATCTTGTCCCAGGTGTCGCTCCGACTGATCGGCGTCTCGACCGTCCGGTTGATATCCCTCTCGACCGAAATCGGGCGATTGCCCTGCATATGTACGTAGAAGTCGCGCTCGTACCCGATGCTCTTGATCGAGCGCTCCATCCACACGGCGACGGCTCCCTCCTTAGCCAGAGTGGTTACCTTCGTGCGCGCCTCGTCGATGGCGAAGTTGCGGAGGAAGAATTGTGGAACGACGTGAAGGTCGTGTGGATCGTCCATCGGAAACTGCTCCCTTCACCCGACTTCGATAGGACTTCTCCTGACCGATCCCTGATCGGCCGCAGAAGGCCTGTTACTCCGGTCCCGTTGCCCTCCGAGCGGGAGCGTGGCTACGACAACCGCCGGCTCTACGGCGAACGCACCATTGAGGGCGGGACCAGCATCGGTCAAGCCGGGCGCCGCCCCGTGGGCCGTCGCGCTGTGAACTGTATATCTCGTCGTGACTGTGATTGCGCGAAGCACCAACCATTGGTTGAATAAGCAAAGGTTCTGCGCCGTCTTACACTTGGCTACGTCTGGAAGCAGAAGCAGATTCCCGTCTTGCTGCGTCGAACCGGTCGTGGTGAGAAGCTCCGAGTGCGACTACCGTTCGCCGATGGTAATCGGCAATGGCTGCAGAACGGCCGGCGAACGGAGCCTGAATGGATCGGCGGCGATCACGCGTACTGGGAGCTGCCAAAGGCATAGTTTAATGACTGCGTCGATCGAGCCCTGTTGCGATACGGCAAAGTCTATACTATCCAGCCTACCGCGAGCAGGAGATCTGCGCGCTGGCGTGTCAGGAAGCGCTGGGGCATGAATGCCAGGGCACCAATCATGGCATCGGTAATGATGGAAGCTGGTTTGAGGTTTCCGACACCTTCTCAACCCGTTGGGGGGAGCGCGAGCTCGCCTGCCGTTTGCTCACAGCCCGGTAAGGACGAGTGGCTGATGAGTCGCCTGCGTCATCGGGCAACGGATGAATTTCTCGACCGCGCCATCGAGAAACACCCGCTCGATGTGATGTCCGGCGCCTTCAACGAGACTGCGTGCCACCATCGGGAGCTCCCGAACGGACCGCTGCACATCATCCATCGCGATCGGTGCGTCGCTTTCCGGCACATCAATCCGCGTGACGTTGTTCTTGCCGACCAGCAGATAGGCCTGGCCGAGCGCATTGCGGGATTGCGCGCGGGCGGCCGCATTGTCCTCGACACCGCGGTAGTAAGACGGGGCCGCTGTCGTATGGAGCTGGCGGCCGCCTCGGGCGAAAGGCCCGGTGGCGGATCCCGGCGGGCGATTTCGAGTGTCCGATTTCGCGCGTGCGGATCTGCGCGGTCCTGCATTCAGCCATGGTACACACACTCGCGGATCGCGCCTGCCTCCTGCAACACGGCTATCGCCCACCCCCGTACCGTGCGGATCGCCGTCCGCCTCTCCTTGGTCATCAGCATCAAGATCGCTCCTCCGCGAACGACGAATCCTTGCAGCCCTCGGCTCGTTCCGGGCTGCTAACACAGAGCAGGGATTCCAAATCATCGGGGCAGGTGCTTGTCCACGTGTTCCGCCGCCCTGTGCAAAACCAGCCACGCCGCAATCTTGTCCTTCCTTGTCCGCATCGCGCATGACGACGTTCAGCCCCTCGTCTGGTAAAGGGCGCTGCAGCGCCTTGCGTCCTCCGAAAGGGGCGCGCTGGGACGAATTTACGCGCTTCGCCGGCTGAACAGCGGGCAACCAACGCGACCGGCGAAGTTATAAAGAATGACGGCGTCTGGAAGGTATATGAATTCACTTGGCTGATGGACGCAATTCTGCTCTGGGCTCGCTCCGAGGGACGCTGGCGGCGCCGCACGGAGTTTCACTATCCCGAGCGGCCCGCGAACCTGCCAGCGCTGAAGCCACTCGTGAACTGGCCGAAATCCAATCCGCGAGATTTGCAGTAGCTACAAGGTCATTGGAATGCATCGAACCTCTGTCGCATTGATTATCGCCATTCTGTCGAGCGTAGCGTTGGCCGACGATTTTGTCGGCCAGGCCAGTGTGATCGACGGCGACACATTGGAAATACATGGAGTGCGCATCCGGCTCTGGGGCATCGATGCACCGGAGAGCAGCCAGCTGTGCCGTGGCGACGACAGCTTACAATATCGGTGTGGTGCGCAGGCCGCGAACGACCTTGATGCCTTCATTGGCCGCAGTGCCGTCAATTGTGTTCCAGTCAGCCTCGACCCGTATGGCCGCACGGTCGCGACCTGTTCGGTCGCAGGCAAGGATCTCGGTGGTTGGCTTGTACGCAACGGTCTTGCGCTGGATTGGCCCCAATACTCGAAGGGCAGGTATCACGAAGCTCAGCGCGAGGCTGAGCGCGCGGGCCGAGGACTTTGGAAGGGCAGCTACGTCGAGCCGTGGCTCTATCGTGCATGCATCCGCGCAAGTGGAAGGCCGTCTGCCTGTTCGGACGATGCAAATGCCCATCCTTGATGCGATCCCTGCGGGGCACCAATCCAGAACGGGCGTTAGCCAATCACGGCACTTGGGCAGGTGGCTCTGGCGCCGTTTGGGCTGCTCACTCTACCCATCATTTCCAATCCCCTCACTGCACAACGGGAATGAAATGGTTGCAGCCACCGGTGAATAGCCGGCCTCTGGCTACGCGCTTGAAGTGGACGGCCGGCTCAACGCCGAATTTGCAACCAGAGACGGCGCCAGGGCAGGTGGAAGAAGCAAGAAGCGTTTTCCCATGCTTCAGATCAGGATCTATGAGGCGCAAACCAATGCCCGCGAGGAAATCTAGGTCCTCCGACTTAAGCCCCGGTGGAGTTCTTCCGCTTGTGCGCGTGCGGCTTCCGCCGCATCGGGCTCTCGTTGAACCGAGCCGCGTGGCGTCTCGGCCGTGCGGCTTCGATCCCTCGCGCAAGAGCTGCGGAGCTCCTCGCCGGGGGCACTCGGGAAAGGGGCCCGCCTGCGGCGATCGCTATCACTGCCCCGTTCCCGGGTGCCACTATTGAACCGGTCTCGTCGCTGCACTCGGACCCGCGTGCCCCTTCGGGTCGCTATGCTCACGCTCTCCGGGTGCCATTTCCCGTCGAGGCGATGCGCTCTTGGCGCACGCCCGGTCGGGCCTGCGGCCCCAGGCATCTCAGTATCTAGTCCTGAAAACTTGGGACGGAAGGCGGACCGGACCGCAAATGTCGCATTCTGAATTAGAGGCTGAGAGTAAGAGTGTCGCGCGGTTTTGCCGTGACGGGTTACAGGCTGCGAGAGAGGCTCGCGGCGCCCGTCGCGGAGATCCGCGATGTCCAGACATCATCCTCGGGCGCGCACCGGTGAGGACCGGACGAGCCTTTATGACGACATCACCAACAAGATCATCGCCGAACTGGAGGCCGGCCGTGTGCCGTGGGTGCAGCCTTGGGGCACCGCGGCGGCGACGGCGCCTTTGGCCATGCCGAAAAGCGCCGCGACCGGCCGCCAATACAGCGGCGTTAACATACTAATTCTCTGGGGGGCTGCCACTGAACACGCATTCACAGGTCAGAGCTGGCTCACATTCCGCCAGGCGCTATCGCTCGGTGGTCACGTTCGCAGGGGCGAGCGCGGCACGACCGTCGTCTATACCGACCGCTTTGTGCCGGTCGACGAACAGCGCCGCGCGAGCGAGAACGGTGAGGAAGCGCAGACCATTCCGTTCCTCAAGCGCTTCACACTTTTCAACATCGATCAATGCGAGGGCTTGCCTCCGGAGATCGCAACAACAGCGCCGCCTCCGCCGCCAGACCTGATCGAGCCGCAGGTCGAAAAGCTCATCAAGGCGACTGGCATCGACTTCCGCATCGGCGGCAACCGCGCCTTTTATGCGCCGACAGAAGATTATGTGCAGGTGCCGCCACCGCAAGCTTATTTCGAGCCGATCAACTGGCATCGAACGGCCTTGCATGAGCTGGCGCATGCCAGCGGGCATCCGTCACGTCTCAACCGCGACTTGTCGGGCAGCTTTGGTACCAGGAAGTATGCCTTTGAGGAGTTGGTCGCGGAAATTGCCTCTGCGTTCGGTTGCGCGTCGCTCGGTATCGTACCGACGGTGCGGCACGCCGATTATATCGGCTCGTGGTTGGAGTAATGGCGAGCTTGCCATTATTCAAGTAATCAGCAGCAGATCATAATGTGAAGGAAGATTCTTAGCGCGGCCGGCTTGTGGAGATCGGCTAAAACGGCTTGCGATCTGCTGCGCATTATTTCCGGCATGAGACCCTCGGCTGTTGATCAAACACAGTTGAGGAAGCCTTCATGACACATGGATACAGCGCCCTTGTCTCGGAGCTTAGGGATGCTCTCACGCGACTGCGATATAACCGAGTTGCAGTTCATAACTATTGCCGCAACGCCGACCACTTTCTTGCGTATCTGACGGTACGCGAAATTGCTCTCGAAGCAGTCACGCCGGCCGACGTAACGGCTTATCTGCGGTTTGCGGTTCGACAATTTCGCAAGCGTCATGGCCGCGCTCCAGCTCGCTATTGGATAGGCATTCCCAGATCAGGAATCCACGCGCTGCTGAAACTCGCGTTGAAGCGCTGGCCACCCGAACCTACGGCCACCGATGCCGGCGAGCTTCTCTGTCGAGAGGTGTGCGATCAGTATCAGACATGGCTGCGGGAGGAACGCGGGCTCGCCACGGCCTCGGTCGACGCCTTACTGTGGGAAGCTCGAAATTTTCGTGCCTGGCTCATCAAGCATTCGAACGCCAATTTTGCAGGCCTGACCGTCCGCGATCTCGATATTTACATGGATATGCGGGCTCGCGGGCTGACGCGGAAATCCTTGAAAGATGTCGCCGAGCGGCTTCGTTCGCTGCTGAAACATCTTCACAGGACAGGTCGCACCACGGCCGATCTCTCCCAGCACGTTATTGCTCCGCTGCTCTATGCCTATGAAGGCATCCCGTCCGCGTTAAGTTCGGATCATATCTCGATTGTCCTGAAATCTGTTCGAAAAGACCGGTCGCCGATGGGCTTGCGCGACTATGCCATCCTTCAGCTTCTTGCGACCTATGGGTTACGTTCCGGCGAGATAAGCCGTTTGCGGTTAGAAGACATCGATTGGCGGGCGGACATTCTGCACATCCGCCGCTCCAAAACGGGTGATCATTCTCTTCTGCCCTTGTTTGAGGCCGTTGGGGAAGCGCTGATCGAGTACCTCCGGCACGGCCGCCCTGAAACTGGTGTGCGGGAGATCTTTGTTCGCACCCGCGCACCCTACGTTCCCATGGTGCGCATTTATAACGAAGTCAGCCGGCGGATCGAGGCGGCAGGCGTCACACCAAGCGGCAAACGCGGCCCGCATACCTTCCGGCATGCACGTGCAGTCAGTCTGCTAGGGCGTCGGTCCCGCGAAAGCTGATCGGAGACGTATTGGGTCATCGTTCAACGGAATCGACGATCCCCTACCTGAAACTTGCCACGGAGGACCTGCGCG